>NZ_CP049015.1:2169025-2478886 GCF_011064845.1 Citrobacter freundii ATCC 8090 = MTCC 1658 = NBRC 12681
AGCGAAAAGTATTTGCCTGGATTAATTTAACGCCAGCAATTGCTAATACTTTATTATCAGATACTGAACTTGCTTCACAAGTTGAACGATTTTCATTTCTGGAGCTGACTATTAATGAAAGCTATCCGGAGTTAAACAAAGGTAAAGATAATCCAACATTGGCCGCACTTGCTGCGCGATTTCCATTAGTCCTGACAAACTATGGTGCTGGCGGTATATCAACCCGGGCAATTTTTGACGGTCTGTTCAAACGCGTCGTTCTGGATAAAAACTTTGTTCAACAAAGGATTGCACATATTTCGTTTGAACCGTTTATGCGGGCTATTCTGGCGCAACTATCTCCCAGTTGTGAGTCAATAATCATTAGCGGAATTGATACACAAGAGATGCTGGAGCGTGTTTTGCCTGTGGGATTCAGTGCCATGCAGGGAGGATTGTGGCCTGCAGTGCCTCCTGCGCAGATAATTTCGCTTGCTAAGATATAACCCTTTTATTTGCTGGTGTTTAACAGGCTATTAACAGTCTACACTAGAGGCAGGAGGCCCTATGACCCTGTCTTTTACCACTCGCTGGCGTGATGAACTACCAGCAACTTATACCGCGCTTTCACCCACCCCTTTGAAAAATGCGCGCCTTATCTGGCATAACGATGCGCTGGCGGAGCAATTAGCTATTCCTGCGGCGCTATTTGATATTTCAACTGGTGCGGGCGTTTGGGGAGGCGAATCGCTGCTTCCCGGGATGTCGCCTTTAGCCCAGGTTTATAGTGGGCATCAGTTCGGCGTCTGGGCAGGTCAGCTTGGCGACGGACGTGGGATCCTGCTGGGCGAACAACAGCTCGCGGATGGTTCAACGTTTGACTGGCACCTGAAAGGTGCCGGACTCACGCGGTATTCCCGCATGGGTGATGGGCGCGCCGTGCTGCGCTCGACCATTCGCGAAAGCCTGGCCAGTGAAGCGATGCACTACTTGGGAATACCGACCACGCGGGCATTGTCGATTGTCACCAGCGACACGCCGGTGTATCGCGAAACGGTCGAAGCGGGGGCGATGCTTATCCGCGTGGCGCAAAGCCATATGCGGTTTGGCCATTTTGAGCATTTTTACTATCGCCGGGAGCCGGAAAAAGTGCGCCAGTTGGCTGACTTTGCGATTCGCCATTACTGGCCGCAATGGCAGGAAGACGCCGATAAATATCAGCTGTGGTTTAACGATGTTGTCACGCGTACTGCGACGTTAATCGCTGACTGGCAGGCGGTAGGATTTGCGCATGGTGTTATGAACACGGACAACATGTCGATTCTGGGTCTGACGATGGATTACGGTCCATTCGGTTTTCTTGATGATTACGTGCCCGATTATATCTGCAATCACTCTGACAACCAGGGGCGATACAGTTTCGATAATCAACCGGCCGCCGCGTTGTGGAACCTGCAACGTCTGGCGCAAACCCTGTCGCCGTTTATCCCGGTCGAGGCGCTCAATGATGCGCTGGACAGTTACCAGATGGCGCTGTTAACTCGCTACGGTCAGCGGATGCGGCAAAAGCTCGGCTTCTTTAGCGAGCAGAAAGACGATAACGAACTGCTTAGCGAGCTGTTTAGTCTGATGTCGCGGGAAAGAAGCGACTATACGCGAACGTTTCGCATGCTCAGCCAAACGGAACAACACAGTGCGCAATCTCCGTTGCGCGATGAGTTTATCGACCGCGCAGCGTTTGACGACTGGTTCACGCGATATCGCTCGCGCCTTCAGCAAGACAATATTGCCGATGCTGCCAGGCAAACACAGATGAAGGCGGCTAACCCGGCGATGGTATTACGTAACTGGCTGGCGCAACGGGCGATTAGTCAGGCAGAGCAGGGGGATTACGCCGAGCTGCATCGGTTGCACCAGGCGTTGCGTACCCCGTTTGCCGATCGTGATGATGACTATGTCAGCCGTCCACCTGACTGGGGAAAACGGCTGGAAGTGAGTTGTTCAAGCTAAGGGGCCAGAAATACCTGCGGGGAGGCGTTGGCCGGATGCTGGCCAACGTGTACCTGAGCACCGTACCAGCGCTTCAGGTCATCGGCCTGTAACACAGTTTCCGGTGTTCCCTGCGATACCAGCCTGCCGTTGTGCAGCAGCACTATTCTGTCTGCCCACAGTGCGGCGAGGTTCAGATCGTGAAGCACAATGCACACATGCAGCTCTCCCGAAGAGGTAAGCGTTTTTAGCATGCGCAACAGATGCTGCTGGTGGTAAAGATCCAGCGCGGAGGTCGGTTCATCAAGGAATAACCAACCACGAGGCGCACCGTCGCACCAGAGTTGTGCCAGCGCACGGGCTAACTGTACTCGCTGTTGCTCGCCGCCGGAAAGCGCGGCGTATTGCCGACCCGCCAAAGGTGTGCATCCGGTCATTTCCATCACCTGAGCGATAAGCCGGGGCTCCTGCTGTTGGGTCCACGGCGCGCGGCCCATCGCGATGACGGCCTCTACCGGCCAGTCGAATCCCAACTGTGTTTGCTGGCGCATCACTGCCCGATGCCGCGACAGGGTCTGGGTAGACCATTCATGCAGCGGTTTGCCCGCCAGCACGCAACGCCCGGTTGCTGGTTTGAGAAAACCGGTCAGCAGGCGCAGCAGGGTGGATTTCCCCGCACCGTTTGGGCCGATGAGCGCAACCAGTTCACCTTTTGTAAGGGCGAGCGATACGTCGTCAATCACCGCTCTGCCAGCTACGTGATAGTGAAGCCCTTCAGCGATGAAATGTTCAGCCATGCGCTCCTCGCTGACGAAAAATAAGCCATAAAAACCACGGTGCGCCGAGAAGACTGGTCAACAGACCGACCGGCATCTCCGCAGGCGCAACCGCAGTACGGGCCAGGGTGTCGGCAATCAGCAATAAAAACGCGCCCGCCAGCACGGAACCCGGAATAACGGCCCGATGGTCTGAGCCGAGCCACATACGTATTAAATGTGGGATTACCAACCCGATAAAGCCAATCACCCCGCTTACCGCCACGGCTGAGGCAACCAGTAATGCGCTACAAAGCAGCAAAATACGCTGGATTGTACGTACATCAACGCCGAGATAATGCGCCTCTTCCTCACCCAGTTGCAGAAGATTCAGCGCCGGAGCAAGTCGCCAGATGATCAGCACTGTCGGGATTGTCAGTGAAGTGACAGCCAACAGCGTGGACCACTGTGCGGCCCCCAGACTTCCCATTCCCCATAGCGACAGCTGGCGCAGTTGCGCATCGTTACTGACCCACGACAGTACGCCAACCGCCGCCCCGCAGAGCGCGTTGATGGCAATGCCGACCAGCAGCAGGCGGGAGAGCGAACCGTCGCGCTGTTGGCTGAGGATAAAAATCACTACTGTTGCCGCTAGCGCGCCGAAAAAAGCGGCCAGCATTGGAGCATACAACATCATCAGCGCGGGCAAAGAGACAGGCAGCACCACCCACAGGGCCACAGCGCAGGCGGCGCCGCTGCTTATTCCCAGTAATCCTGGGTCTGCAAGCGGATTGCGAAACAGTCCCTGCATCACGCAGCCAGCGAGCGCCAGAGAGGCGCCAATCACCAGCGCCAGCAGGACGCGGGGAAGGCGAATCGTGATCCAGATTTGACGCAGTGCCTCATCGCCATCACGCCAGAGCAGACTTACCGGCAGGCGCAACGCGCCAAAACCGGTAGCCAGAACCGTCATTGCAACCAGCATCAATGCCAACATCCACAACGAACAGGTGATCCGCCGGGACATCAGGGCAATTGCTCCGCTTTAGCACGAAGCTGCAAAATAGCCTGTGGCGTGCGAACGCTGAAGCCCAACAGCGCCATATCGTCAACCTGCAATACCTGTTTATTCCTTCCGGCAGGTGTTTGCGCAAGTCCCGGTAGCGCCCACAGGTTATCTTCGCCACCCATCGCCTTAACGCCGTCCTGCGAAATCACCACCAGATCGGGCTGGCTGGCAATGACGCCTTCTTGTGACAGCGGCTGATAGCGATTAACGCCCTGCATCGCGTTGCGTAGACCTGCGGCACGAATCGCCGCATCGGCTCCGGTTTGCTGGCCCGCCGCCATCGCGGTCATCCCGCCATGATTGAGAATAAACAGCACACGTTTATTAAGTTCAGACGACGGGAGCGTCGCCAGTTCCTGACGTAACGTTGCGCGCAGAGTTTCTCCGTCGGCCTCCCGATGAGTAGCCTCAGCGATAACCCGAACTTTTTCATCAATCGCGTTAAGATCGTTGCTTGCTGGGATCGTGACAACCCTGACGTTGCTCTGCTCAATCTGTTTTAGCGCTAAAGAGGGCTGTGCCTGCGCGCTGGCAAGGACCAGCGTAGGGCGGGTAGCCAGGATCCCTTCGGCGTTGAGCTGGCGCAAATAACCAACATCAGGTAACGCGGTTGCCGCAACAGGCCACTGGCTGGTGCTGTCTCTCGCCACAAGGGAGGGTTGTGCTCCCAGTGCGTAGACAATCTCGGTGACATCGCCACCGAGCGCAACAACCCGTTCCTCGGGCGCAGCCAGCGCCGCGAAGGGCAGCAGCGCGATCAGGGCCAGCAGTTTTTTCATGCGGCCAGTCCTTTCGGCGTCAGTGCGTCAATCTGTGCGCGCCATTGTGTCTGCTCCGGCTCGCCTTCCGTACGTTGACCATACAGCTGGGCGATTTGCGTGCCGTCGGCAGCAAACAGCTCCAGACTGGTGACGTGACCATCGGCGGTCGGTTTACGCGTCACCCACGTTTCTGCCACGCTCTCTTCCAGTAGATGCAGGGTAAAGGTTGGGTTGAAGATGTTCAGCCAGCCTTTCATCGGTACCAGTTTTTCAATCACGCCGGTAAATATCTGTACACAGCCGCGATTACCCACAAAAACCATAATTTCGTTGCCATCCTGACGCGCGGTGTCGAGTAATTGCGCCAGTGCGCTATTAGAAACCTTACAGGCCAGATCGTCGCCAACCAGATTAAACGCCTGTTGGCGGGTGAGAGCGTGGCGTTTCAGCAGACCGAAGAACTGATGGACATCAGTCATCGCTCGCCACTCTTGATCAACGGTCTGTGCGTCGACAGTGACGGCGGCAGGCACAGAATTGTTGACGGGTTGCAGCACCAGCGGCGGGTTTTCTGCAAAGATGAAACGGGTCAGCAACGCCGCCCATTCCTCAACGAGGGTATTTTGTGTGGTATAGACCTTCAGCAGTGCGTCTCCCTGATGGTCAAAGAATTGAATGCTCTGACGCTCGCCGTGGGCGGTGGTCTCACTGATATGAAAAGCGCTTGCCCACTGATTTAAGAACAGACGCAGGTCGAGTGCACGCGGATTAAGAACCAGCCCGGCATGGCCGTTCAGGTGCTGATTGGTAAAAGCGCCAACCTGTTCATGCACCGCATATTCGTTGCGGCAAATGCATTTGGTTTCACCAACCGCTTCCAGTGCGCCGAGGATTTCGCGGACTTCGCCACGTAAGCGCCAGGCGTCATGGCCGACGCGCGCAAAGGTCAGTTCGGCTTCACTAATATTCATCAACCCTGCAATGTCGCGTGCGTATTTGCCGGGATTTTCTTTCTTCAGTTCCAGCCAGCGTGTGTAATGATTCATTGTCTCTTCCTTCCAGATTGCGGCCCCGGCGAACCGGGGAAAAGTGATTACCACTGATAACTCACGAAAATTTTGCCATTACGACCATCCTGCGGAATGCCTTGCGGCGACCAGTACTCTTTGTCGAAGGCGTTGCCCAGTACCAGCGTGGTGGTCATGCCTTTCAGTGCTTGTTGGCCCTGATAGCTCACGTAAAAATCGTTTACCGCATAGCCAGGCTGTTTAGCGTAGGTGCTGCTGATATGCGTTGAACGGTCAGCAAATGTCCCAATCCAGCCTACGGAGAAACCGCTGTGCGCAACCGGCACATTCAGTTTGCTGGTGACGGTGTCGGGGTTAATGCTGGAAATGTATTCACCTGTGTCAGTATCTTTGCCGCGTGTGCGGTTATAGGCCATGTCGAGGCTGAACAGGTCGGCGGTATATTTCGCCATCACGTCCCAACCCCAGATTTTGGCATTGGGAACGTTATAGGACATGGTTGTCGCAGCGGCGAAGTCGACGCTGGTGGAGATGTAATCTTTTGCTTTGGTGTCGAAATAGCTGGCTTTAAATTCGAACGCATCGCTCGCCATCAGCAGATCGTCAAAGCGCAGGCCAAATCCGTATTCCTGGGTTTCGTTGGTTTCCGGGCGCAGGTTAGGGTTTGGCACCCAGTAGTTAGTGTAGAAACGACCAATCGAGAAGTGTTTCGCATCGTTATACATCTCGCCCATGGTTGGCGCACGAAAGGCCTGAGCGTATGAACCGAACAGCATCAGCCAGTCGGCTGGCGTAACGGTGAGTCCGGCGCGGGACGACCATTTGTCAGCATCAACATCTTCATAGCCGTCGCTGCTGCCGCGATAAGAGTCATAACGGGTACCGCCCAGCAGCGTAACCGGCAGGTCGCGCAGGGTGATTTCATCCTGTAGCCAGCCGGAGCTGAAATCGATCTTTGCCTCCGGGAAACCGGTTGTTGAACCACCCGGTTGTTGTTCCTGGCGATAGTATTCACCGCCGTAGGTCAACAGGTGAGATGCAAAAGAGTCGGTAAACAGGCGGCTGCGGTTGTCGATCTTCCCGCCTTTGGTGGTTTGGTTGCGAAATTCGCCAGTGTTATCTGCGTTCTGAGCATTAATGCGCGCTTCGGACCAGTAGATACGGGCATCCGCGTTCAGCCAGTCATTGTCTGCCGGAGCGAGCGAGTAGGTCAGTTGCGCATCACGCTGGATCGTTGAACGGTTGGTCATCGGGTTGCTGGCATCCGCCGCACTGGTCTGCGGGTTTTTAGGTTCCCGGGCGTCATTGTTGTAGTATCGCAGCGAGCCGGCCAACGTCTGGGCGCTGTCAATTTTCCAGCTACCTTTCGCCAGCATATTGTTGATCGCTTCATCGTTTGGCGCTGTAGTACCGTCGCTTTGGCGCAAATCACCGCGATCGCGACTCGACCATGCAAGCAGTCCGTCCAGCGTATCGGTGCGCCCAAATGCGCTGGCGCCCATACCGAGGCTGTGATCGCCGGTTGCCGCGGTACCGAACACGCGGTAACCGCTGTTTTGTCCGGCTTCCAGCAGATCTTTGGCATCCGCAGTGTCATAGGCGATCACGCCGCCCAGCGCGCCGCTACCGTACAGTAGTGCGGAAGGGCCACGAACGACTTCGATACGTTTGATAAGCGCCGGGTCGAGGAAGGTGCTGTTCAGGTGTCCGGTGTCAGTTCCCTGACGAACGCCGTCAACCAGTACCAGAACGCCACGTCGATCGTAGCCGCGCAGATTCACGTCCTGGCCGTTGGTACGACCCGTTCCATCGAGGGTTAGACCCGGAACCGTCCGCAACAGATCGGCTGCCGAACTGGCGGTCTGGTTTTCCGGGGCGGTGGCATCAATCACGCTGACCATCATCGGCGCTTCAAAGGCACTACGGGCATTGCCGGTGGCGGTGACGGTCATATCCTCGACCGCCGCATAGGCTACGGTGGGCAGGTTACTGACAATCGCCAGCGCCAACAGCGATGGGCGCAGGGAAGCGGTGTGCAGGTAAGGCATAGCAACTCTCCATTAGGAAATCGAAAAGCGCTGGCTGCCTGGGTATGACCTGGGTGGCTGGCGAAATGTGTTGTTTATTTAGTCAGAATGAGTTTTCCGGCTTGCGTCTGGCGCAGCAGGTAGTGCTGACCATCATGTTCTATGATCACGCGTCCTTCGTTACCCAGCAGGGTTTTACTGTCAATTCGTCGCTCGTTTGGCGCGACGGAAGGCGGTGTTGTGTCTTTTGTAGGCGTAGCCGTTGTGTTATCCATACGTGACATAGTGTTTAAAAATAACAATCAATGTAACAATGATAATCATTATCATCAAACTGCAAATTTGCGGCAAGCGTTTTTGTGAAATAATTGTGACGAGAACGTTTTTTGCACAACAAGCGGGGAAAAACAAAGGATTAGCACCGGGCAAAGTGATATTGCCCGGCGAACAGCATTAAAAACGGCTATCAACCGCAGAGGCGAGTTTTTCAACCAACAGTTCAGTATCTTCCCAGTTCAGGCACGGGTCGGTAATGGACTGACCGTAAACCAACGGCTGGCCGCTAACGATTTTTTGAGTACCTTCACGCAGGAAACTCTCCGCCATGATCCCGGCAATTGCCGTTGAACCGTTACGAATTTGCTGGCACACATCATCACAAACGTCCAACTGACGACGATGCTGCTTCTGGCAATTGCCGTGGCTAAAATCGACCACCAGATGCTCAGGCAGGGAAAATTCGTGCAGGGTATCGCAGGCTGCGGCAATATCTTCAGCATAATAATTCGGCTTTTTACCGCCACGCATGATGATATGCCCGTAAGGGTTACCGCTGGTCTGATAAATGGTCATCTGACCGGTTTTATCCGGCGAGAGGAACATGTGACTGGCGCGGGAGGCGCGAATCGCATCGACGGCGATGCGCGTGTTGCCATCCGTTCCGTTCTTAAAACCGACCGGGCAGGAGAGCGCGGAGGCCATTTCACGATGGATCTGACTTTCGGTGGTGCGCGCGCCAATAGCTCCCCAACTGATTAAATCGGCAATAAACTGGCCGGTCACCATGTCGAGGAATTCAGTCGCCGTGGGGACGCCCAGTTCGTTGACCTGCAACAGCAGTTTTCGCGCCAGTTCAATACCGTGGTTTACACGATAACTGCCGTTCAAATCCGGGTCGGAAATCAGGCCTTTCCAGCCCACGACGGTGCGTGGCTTTTCAAAATAGGTACGCATCACGATTTCCAGACGCGCCTGGTGCTTTGTGCGCAGCGCATGTAATCGTGTCGCGTATTCCATCGCGGCATCAAGATCGTGAATCGAGCAGGGACCTACGATCACCAGTAAACGGGGATCTTCACCATTTAAAATTTTTTCTATCCGACGTCGGGAGTCCGTAACATGACGGGCGACGGAGGATGAAACAGGATGCCGTTGCGCAAGCTCTGCTGGAGTGACCAGGTTGTCAATACGCGCAGTACGGAGTTCATCGGTTCTGTTCATTACTTGTCTCAGAAATTTGTTGCTTCAACGGCAGGACTACCGGGAAGTGATGTACATCACAATATCACACTCATCCTGCCTGGTGGCGAGCATAATAACAAAAAATCGAACCAATGCACTAGCATTCTAGTACATGCGGCGATTCAGTCCCATGATATCGAGGATCTTGGTAGCAATCTCTTCTACCGAATAATTGGTACTGTTCAGCCAGGGGATCTGGTTTTTCCGGTACAGCGCTTCTACCTCAGCAACTTCCATTCGGCATTGGCGCAGCGAAGCGTACCGGCTGTTCTCACGGCGCTCTTCGCGGATGGCCGCCAGGCGCTCAGGGTCGATAGTCAGACCGAACAGCTTATGCTGCAACGGCTTCAGGGAGGCGGGAAGCACCAAATTATCCATATCATCGGCAATAAAGGGGTAGTTGGCGGCGCGGATACCAAACTGCATGGCCAGATACAAACTGGTTGGGGTTTTGCCGCAACGAGAAACGCCGAGCAGGATCACCTGGGCCTGATCGAGGTTGCGCAACGAAATACCGTCGTCGTGGGCGAGGGTGTAGTCAATGGCGGCAATGCGCGCGTCGTACTTGTTGAGGTTACCGGGATTCAGACCGTGCGTGCGATGGGCGATAGGTGTAGGGTCGAGCTTCATCTCGTGTTGTAGTGGGGCAACCAGCGCCTGCACAATATCCTGACAAAATCCCTCACTTTGCAGAATGATTGAGCGAATTTCTGGCAGGACGATGGAGTAAAACACCAAAGGGCGCACGCCAGTTTGTTGGTAGATCGCGTCAATCTGGTCTTTAACCGCGCGCGCACGACTCTCATTTTCCACAAACGGCAGCGTAATGCTGCTGATCGTGACCGGAAATTGCGACATCACCGCGTGACCCAAGACCTCGGCGGTGATGGCCGTACCATCAGAAATATAAAATACGTGACGATCAACAGCATTATCCATTTTGCTCATCCTGGGCAGACATAATTCTCTGAAAGCATAAATTAAAATTCGCCAGAAGCGAATATTGCTGCATCTTTTTTATAAAATGAAACGGTATTTTTATAATTAATGAAAAGTACATTTCATTTTTCGGAACAAATGTTTATACCGGTAGTTTTTGTGGAGATCCCCTGTGGCTCGCGGGTTTGCGCAAATGCGGAAACAATCTGAAAAAATAAAAAATAAAGTTGCTTGAACGATTCACCGTTTTTTTCGCTGGAGTAAATATGCAAAGATAATTACGCAAAATTGAGTTTCCTAACCTCGTTCAAATATAAGGATTGTTCGATGTCCAACAATGGCTCGTCACCGCTGGTGCTTTGGTATAACCAACTCGGCATGAATGATGTAGACAGAGTTGGGGGCAAAAATGCCTCCCTGGGTGAAATGATTACTAACCTTTCAGGTATGGGTGTTTCCGTACCGAATGGTTTTGCAACGACCGCCGACGCGTTTAACCAGTTTCTGGACCAGAGCGGTGTAAACCAGCGCATTTATGAGCTGCTGGATAAAACGGATATTGACGATGTCACCGAGCTTGCAAAAGCCGGCGCGCAGATCCGCCAGTGGATTATCGACACTCCTTTCCAGCCGGAGCTGGAAAATGCCGTCCGCGATGCCTACGCGCAGCTGTCAGCGGACGATGCCCATGCCTCTTTTGCTGTGCGATCTTCCGCAACCGCAGAAGATATGCCAGATGCGTCATTTGCCGGTCAGCAGGAAACCTTCCTCAACGTCCAGGGATTTGATGCCGTGCTGGTTGCCATCAAACACGTATTTGCTTCGCTGTTTAACGACCGCGCGATCTCTTATCGTGTCCACCAGGGTTATGACCATCGTGGCGTAGCGCTCTCTGCGGGTGTGCAGCGGATGGTGCGTTCTGACCTCGCGTCTTCCGGCGTCATGTTCTCCATCGATACCGAATCCGGTTTCGATCAGGTGGTGTTTATCACCTCTGCATGGGGCCTGGGCGAGATGGTCGTGCAGGGGGCCGTTAACCCGGATGAATTCTACGTGCATAAACCGACGCTGGCGGCTAACCGTCCGGCTATCGTTCGTCGCACCATGGGTTCGAAAAAAATCCGCATGATCTACGCGCCGACCCAGGAACACGGTAAGCAGGTAACGATCGAAGATGTGCCGCAGGAACAACGCGACATTTTCTCCCTGACTAACGAAGAAGTGCAGGAACTGGCCAAGCAGGCGGTGCAGATCGAGAAGCACTACGGTCGTCCGATGGATATCGAATGGGCGAAAGACGGTCATACCGGCAAGCTGTTCATTGTGCAGGCGCGCCCGGAAACCGTGCGTTCTCGTGGCCAGGTGATGGAGCGTTATACGCTGCATGCGCAGGGTAAAATTATTGCTGAAGGTCGTGCTATCGGTCACCGCATTGGCGCGGGTTCGGTCAAAGTCATCCAGGACATCAGCGAAATGAACCGTATCGAACCAGGCGACGTACTGGTTACCGACATGACCGATCCGGACTGGGAACCGATCATGAAGAAAGCAGCGGCGATTGTCACCAACCGTGGCGGTCGTACCTGTCACGCGGCAATCATTGCCCGTGAGCTGGGGATCCCTGCCGTGGTGGGCTGTGGCGATGCGACCGAGCGCATGAAAGATGGTGAGAAGGTTACTGTCTCTTGTGCCGAAGGCGACACCGGTTATGTTTACGCTGACATGCTCGATTTTAGCGTGAAGAGTTCCAGCGTGGAGACCATGCCGGATCTGCCGTTGAAGGTGATGATGAACGTCGGTAACCCGGACCGCGCTTTCGACTTCGCCTGCCTGCCAAACGAAGGTGTTGGTCTGGCGCGTCTGGAATTTATCATCAACCGTATGATTGGCGTACACCCGCGTGCACTGCTGGAGTTTGATGACCAGACGCCTGAGCTACAAAATGAAATCCGCGCCATGATGAAAGGTTTCGATTCTCCGCGTGAATTCTACGTTGGTCGTCTGACGGAAGGGATCGCGACGCTGGGAGCGGCGTTTTATCCTAAACGCGTCATCGTGCGTATGTCTGACTTTAAGTCCAACGAATATGCCAACCTGGTCGGCGGTGAGCGTTATGAACCGCATGAAGAGAACCCGATGCTGGGCTTCCGTGGGGCGGGCCGTTATGTTGCCGATAGCTTCCGCGACTGCTTCGCGCTGGAATGTGACGCAGTAAAACGTGTCCGTAACGACATGGGCCTGACTAACGTTGAAGTGATGGTACCGTTTGTACGTACCGTTGCCCAGGCGAAAGCGGTGGTGGAAGAGCTGGCACGCCAGGGGCTGAAACGCGGTGAGAACGGACTGAAGATCATCATGATGTGTGAGATCCCGTCTAACGCCTTGCTGGCCGAGCAGTTCCTCGAGTACTTCGACGGCTTCTCCATCGGCTCAAACGACATGACGCAGTTGGCGCTGGGGCTGGATCGTGACTCTGGTGTGGTTTCTGAACTGTTTGATGAGCGTAACGACGCGGTGAAAGCGCTGCTGTCAATGGCGATTCGTGCAGCCAAGAAACAGGGCAAATACGTGGGTATTTGCGGTCAGGGCCCATCTGACCATGAAGACTTTGCGGCCTGGCTGATGGAAGAGGGGATCGACAGCCTGTCGCTGAACCCGGACACTGTCGTACAGACCTGGCTAAGTCTGGCTGAACTGAACAAGTAACATCATGCCTTATCCGGCCTATTCAACGTAGGCCGGATAAGATACGCTAGCGTCGCCATCCGGCACTTTATCCTGCAACACTCTCCACGCTCAAACGCTGAATAATATCCTGACGCAGTTGGTATTTTTGTACTTTACCGGACGCTGTGCGTGGTAATTTCTCCACGATCACAATGTGCTCAGGGTATTTGTACTTTGCCACCCGCTTGCGACTAAAAAAGGCTACCACTGACTCCAGTGACAGCGAATGATGCGGCGGTTTTAGCACCACATAAGCACATGACCTTTCACCTAAGCGTTCGTCCGGCATCGCGACAACGCAGGCATCGTGAATGCGGGGGTGCTGCAATAAAATATCCTCAACTTCGCGGCTGCTGATGTTTTCTCCACCGCGGACAATGATATCTTTTTTCCGTCCGGTGATTTTGATGTACCCCGCATCGTCCATTCGGCATAAGTCGCCGCTGTAATACCAGCCGTCTTGATCCAGCGCACGGGCGGTGAGTTCGGGTTCATCGAGATAGCCCATAAACACATTGGGACCGCGTGAGGCTTCTTCGCCTTCTACACCCGCAGGCAACGTATTGCGTGCTTCATCCACCACTTTAATTTCGACGCCTGCAGCAGCATATCCGTCGGTATCCATCATGCGAGAAAGCGAATCATCGAGATTGACCAGCGCATGCGGGGAACTCTCTGTCGAGCCATAAATGCTTAATAATTTTATGCCGAGCTGCTGGCAGTCACGGGCAATCTTCTGTGGAATGGTTGTGCCCCCACATAAGAAAAAGCGTAGCGATGAGAGATCGCTTGGCCGTTTATCCATGCTACACAACATGTCGTAGACGAAGGGCGTTGCGCCGAGCACACAGGTACAGCGTTGTTGTTCCAGCAGTTCAAGACAGGCGGCTGGGGTGAAAATATCTAACAATACGCTGCGTGCGCCGATTAAAAACGGTGCGGTAACGCCATGCAGAAAACCGGTAGCGTGTCCCAGTGGTGCTGGCATTAAAAACACATCCTGCCAGGTGAGATTAAGACGGGCACAGTAGGCGCGCTCGCTGGCAAGGATGTTGTTGTGGGTCAGCATTACGCCTTTTGGCATTCCCTCGGTACCGGAGGTAAACAACACCGCCGCCAGTTCATCGGCGTGAACATTAATCGTTTGGGTTAATGGCGGAGCTAAAAGCAGTTGGCTGAGCGCTAGCGAGGTCGTTGCCGGAGCCAGTTTATCCACGGCAACGATCTGTTGCAGATGTGGCAACTGGTTTTGTAAGGGCAGGATCAGATCGACCGGTCGGGTCTGTTTAAACAGCGTCGGTGCGAAAAAAATCTTCGCCTTGCACTTATTCAACACCCATACCATCTCTGCTTCACGCCACGCTGGCAGCAGCGGTACAGAAACGGCCCCGGTTTTCAGGCAGGCCAGGTAGATAATCGTAAACTCGCACCAGCCCGGTAGCTGGAAGGCAATGCGATCGCCAGGTTGAATACCGCAGGCTAAAAACCAGGTTGCCAGATTGCTGGCCGCGCTATCGAGTGCAGCATAGGTGTATGAAGCGCCATGGTTATCAACCACCGCGATTTTATCTGGCATGGCTCTGGCAGTTTGGTTCCAGTAATCGCCAAGCGAAGCATCTCCCCATAAACCCTGTTGCCGCCAGACTTCGCGACGTTCGGCGTTAAACGTTAGTGTGATACTCATGAAGTTATTCCCTGGATGATTTCGGCATACATCTGACCGGATGGCCGGCGTGGCCGAACCGGTGTACTACAGGTAAAATCCGTTAGCCGTAGCGAAAATCAATGCCAAATGTTCCGACCGGATATTCCCATTGGTCGAGGATCGTGTCGCCGCACAGTACTCGACACGTTCCGCACTCCAGGCAACCAGCAGAATCAAAATGAATGTTTCCACTCTCGTCCTGCTTATAGAGCCCGGCGGGGCAGGCTTTCAGCAGCTTGCGAAATTCATTAAGGTCTGGATGTTCGGCCAGGATGATGTGCGGGTGGCCTTCATCGACATTGAATTTATTGACGCCCAGTTTGACGTCAACGTTAACAGTATTGTCCTGACTCATAGTGCAGTTGCCCCCTTGATACCGTCTTTCAGTAAGTTCATCAGTCCGATTTGTTTGGCATGGGACATAATCATCTTGCGAACCGGTTGATTTGGACGTCCGTCAACGGTGAACATATCGCTCATGATGTCGGCCACCATACGCGGATACTGGGTGAACAAACGTGGGTTTTCCATCAACGCCGGGATCTTGCGAAAATGTTGTAAATCACGCATCACACAGCCTTGTTCAAGCGCGCGTTTGTAGTCCATCAGGCTGCTGGCAGAGAAATCCTGTCGTTCTTTTGCTGCAATGGCTGTTTGGGCAGCGGCTTCTGCGGAAGCGATGGCCAAATCCATACCTCGCACCGTGAAACCCAGGTTCAAACAGAAACCGGCGGCATCACCGACGATCATCACACCGTCATCGACCAGCTTTGGAACCATTGCCAGACCGCCTTCCGGCACCATATGCGCGGAATATTCCAGTAATTCACCACCGGCAATCAATGGTCGAATAGTTGGATGTTGCTTAAAGTCTTCCAGCATTTGTGGAATACTTTTTGTGGCATGGGCAATATCCCCCAGACCACACACCAGCCCCAGAGAGATGGAGTCCTGGTTGGTATACAAAAAACCTCCTCCCATCAATCCATCAGACGGTGAGCCTGCAAACAGCCAGGCCGCGCCCTCATTACCTGAAAGGTTGAAGCGATCTGCAATGACTGCTGGAGGTAAGCCGATCAGCTCTTTTACGCCAACGGCATAGTGATGTGCAGAAGAGGGAGGAACCATCCCCAGGGACCGCCCCAGCATAGAGTTGACGCCATCGGCCAGGATGACAATATTGGCTTCCAGGATATCGTCACCGGCCTGGACTCCGGTGACCTTATTACCTTCGCGGATCAGAGCATCGACGCGCACACCGGGGATGAACTGCACGCCAGCTTGTTCCGCTTTTTCCATTAGCCATGGGTCAAGTCTGTTGCGCAAAACGGTATACGAATCCTGCGTTGGTGCGTCAGCTTTTTCACGATGGAAATCGAGAGTGACGGCGCTTTCTTCGGTCAGAAAGGAGATTTTTTCGCGGGTGACTTTACGCTCGAGCGGCGCCTCCTGCGCGAACCCTGGCATGATGCGCTCAAGGCTATGCGCGTAGAGTCTTCCGCCGGTCATATTTTTACTGCCTGCACTGTTTCCGCGCTCAATGACCAGCACGTCCAGTCCGGACAGAGCCATAACGTAGCCTGCAACCGTACCCGCCACGCCAGCACCGACCACAATGGCATCAAATTTTTCATCTGACATGCTTTATGCTCCCTTCCCGCTGCAAGGGCAGCGGGAGATGTGCGTTAAATGGGGGGATTAGCGGCTGAGATGTTCGATAAGGGCCGGAACAACTTTGTAGATGTCGCCTACCAGGCCGTAATCGGCATAATTGAAAATAGGGGCTTTCTTGTCTTTGTTGATAGCAACAATGACTTTCGCGCCGTTACCACCGACCATATGCTGAATTTGTCCTGAAATGCCCAACGTCAGATAAAGGTCTGACTTCAGTAACACACCAGAAACGCCAATGTAGCGTTCGCGCTCCATCCAGTTTTCGCCTTCGGCGATCGGGCGCGAGCAGCCCACTTCTGCCCCCAGTACCGATGCCAACTGATGCACCATCTCCAGATCGTGTTGCGCAACCAGGCCGCGACCCACGCCAACCACACGTTTGGCTTTACTGAGGTCCACGCTGCTCACGGATTTAGCGCGACGTTCCTGGCACATAATTTCATGAAGCGGTGCGATGTAAGCTGCTGGGACAACAGGGCAGTTGTGCGAGGCGTTTTCCGCTACAGGTTCAAGCAGGCCAGGGGCAAGAGTGATAATTGCCAGCGCGCTTTTGATTTTTTCTTTGCCGAATGCCAGCCCACCATACATTCGGTGCTCTGCGAACACTGTGCCATCCTCAAGAGTCACCGATATTGCGTCGTTCACCATCGCGGCATTGAGTTGGATGCTTAACCGTGCCCCAAGTGATTTCGCGCGCTTTGTGGCTGACATCAACAGCATTCCGGCGTGTTCTTGCATCAGCGCCGCGATGGTTTCGGCGTAATTTTCTACACGCTGTAAACCGGAGGGGGCTTCGAGCACGATTATTTCATCGGCACCCAGAGGTTTAACCTGATTAGCCTGTTCGCTGCCTTGTACAATAAGATGGACATGCTCACCCCACTGACGTGCGCCGGTCATTAATTCTGCGTAGCGTTCTACGTTATCGCTGAACACCCATACGTTAGCTAATTTACTCATGACAATTTCTCTCCGTTGAGCTTAGTTCAGGGCTTTTTTAAGGTGTTCAGCCAGTTCGGCAATGGCTTCAGCCGAGTCATTTTCCAGAATGATGTGCTTACGTTCTGTTTGTGGCGGTACAGTGAGGCTTACCAGTTCCGCTAACGGTGACGCAGGCGTCCAGCCAATATTGCTGGCTTGCCATGGTGTGACGGGCTTTTTACCCGCGCCGAGAATGGCTTTCATTGAGGGAATACGCGGCGTGTTGATATCCGAGGTTACGCAGAGTACGGCGGGGAGCGGCAGGTCGATCACTTCAACCTCGTCTTCCAGCACGCGCTCAACCACAATGCGGTCGCCGTTACGTTGGATGTTGCTGACGGCGTTAATCACCGGGAGTTGCAACTGTTCGCCAACCAGTAAGCCAACCTGTTGGGCATAGATATCCCCCGATCCTTCTCCGAACAGCATCAGGTCGAAATTCATATTTTTGGCCGCGCAGGCCAGCGCTTGAGCGGTGTCGCGGGGCAATGAATGCTCCAATTGCGGATCCTGCACCATGAACAAACTGTCCGGTCCACGTGACAGCACGTCTTTACGCACTTTGGAATTTTGCAGTAGCGATCCGCCCACGGTTAAAGCGACGATTTCATCACCCTCCGCACTCAGTTGCGCCGCGGCCTCAATCGCATTCAGATCAAACTGGCTGATTTTGGCATCGGCCCGGTCAAAGTTAAGCGAATGCTGTGGGGTAACAACAATGTCCTGTTCTTCAGGCACCAACTTAAAGCAGGTTATTATTTTCATGGCATCTCCAGTCATCCACAGTAGGGAAAATTAACTGAAAATAGTTTGCGGCAGAGAGGGGACAGTTTTCGACGGGGCAATCTGTTTTCATTCCCAACAATCTTGCAAAAAAAAGTGCTGCGGGAATGCTTGTTTTATAAACGAGAGCTCGGCCTTGTGTACTGAAGAGAAAAAAGAGCAAACAAACCAGGGAAGGATAATTGCGAAATGCATCATGTTTTTTATCGTTTTTACGCTTAAATTGTTTCTGATATGTAAATTGTTAATGTTGAATTAATAACATTTATTCTTTTCGTTTTTTATCAAACGGAAATAAACGTGGAAAACAACGCAATGAGGCAGGAGGTATCATCTTGCAGTCGACGCAAATAATTTTGTTTCGCCAGCAAGGAATAACGTTGTATAACGTTATTATCGTTTTCACTTTTCGATATTCATTATTCACAAAATTACTGCCTTTAGGTGGAGGTTGTCATGTATCAACGCTGCTTTGATAATGCCATTGAGACCCTTTTTGAGCAGGGGAAAACGCCGAGATTTTCCCGATTCGTCATTAGCGATGATCCTAACTGGGAGTCCGGACATCATGTTCATGATAATGAAACGGAGCTTATCTATGTTAAAAAGGGGGTTGCAAGATTAATCATCGACTCTTCGCTGTATGTCGCGCATGCCGGGGACATTGTGGTGATTGAGCAAGGGCGATTGCATGCGGTTGCATCTGATAGCAGCGCACCTGCTACCACTTACACCTGCGCACTCTACGGTTTCCGGTTTAACAGTTGGCAGGACAATCAGCTATTGCAGATGCACTCGTGTCCGGTCATTAGCGTCAGCCAGGGTAAAGAGGTTATTAAGAGTATTTTTAATGAGCTGGGGGTGATGCTCCCGCAGAGCAAGAACAACCTGACGTCTTCCGCTTATGACGCATTCGCGTATGCATTAACCGTGTTATATTACGAAAACTTTAAAAATGCTTACCGCTCTGAACAGGGATATATTAAAAAAGATGTCTTAATTAAAGATGTATTGGTCTATTTAAATAACAACTTCCGCGAAAAAATTACTCTCGAACAGTTATCTAAAAAATTCCGCGCCAGCGTGAGCTATATCTGCCATGAATTTACCCGCGAGTATCGTATATCACCCATCAATTATGTTATTCAACGGCGAATGACAGAAGCGAAATTTTCCCTGACCAATACGGAGGCCTCGTTGGCGGAAATTTCGTGGCGGGTAGGGTATGAAAACGTCGATCATTTTGCCAAACTTTTTCAGCGGCATGTGGGGTGTACGCCCAGCGATTATCGTAAGCAGTTTAAAAATAACCTTGCTGAGCAGGAATGCTTGATGCCTGAAGTTTGATTCTCCCGCACCGTCCCGGATAGCGTATCTGCGCTATCCGGTCAGTTATACCGCTTACTTATTCTGATAATCCTTTAGGATTTGGCGACCGGCGACGTAAATCATGATTTCATCGGTACCACCGCCAATGCGCTCACAGCGGACATCGCGCCAGAATCGGGATACGCGTGCTTCATCGGTGTAACCCAGTCCGCCCATGATCTGAATTGCGTCGTCAATCACTTCCATTGCCGTACGTGCACAATACAGTTTTGCCAGTGCCGCACTGGTTCGCAGCGACTGTTCCTGATCGGCCTGCCAGGCGACCTTCAGCACCATATTGCGCATGTTTTCAATTTTGATTGCCATCAGCGCCAGTTTTTCCTGGATCATCTGGTTATGACCGATCGGCTTACCAAATGCGATGCGCTGGTTAGCGTAGCGGGCGGCATCTTCGAAGGCGCATTCGGCAAAACCCGTGCTGCGCGCGGCGTTGATCAGGCGTTCCATTTCGAAGTTGTACATTACGTTGAGGAAGCCCATGCCTTCTTCGCCGACCATATCGCTTTCGTCCACTTCAACGTCATCAAGATAGACTTCGCAGGTGCTTAACATGTGCCAGCCGATTTTATGCAGCGGGTTAACCTTAATGCCCGGTTTCTTAGAATCCACCCACCACAACGTAAAGGCTTTCTTCGGATCTTTCGGCTCCGGGTCGCGAGCCAGTACCAGCATGTATGGATACTCTTTAGCTCCAGTGATAAACGTTTTTTGCCCGTTGAGATACACCTTGCCATTTTTGCGGGTGTAGCTGGTGGTGGCACTATTATTATCGGAGCCTGCTCCCGGCTCGGTTAATGCCAGCGCATACGCCGGATCGCCCGTTTCCATGGTGCTTTCTGCTGTTTTACGCAGCTGCTCGGCGGAGCCAAAACGTCGCATGCTGTGGATGCACTGACCGTTAGTGATCAAAAAAGCGGGCGCGCCACATTTTGACACTTCCATCAGCGCCAGCATCTGGGTGACGTAATCAGCCGGTATGCCGCCAAACTCTTCCGGAACGCCCAGCATCGAAATGCCGTTGTCCGCAAGGGCTCGCATAAATTCCTTCGGATAAGTCGCCGTCTGATCGCAGGTACGGAAATACTCCTCCGGGAAATTGCTGGTAATCAGCTCACGAATGCTGGCAAGCAACAGTTCT
This sequence comes from Citrobacter freundii ATCC 8090 = MTCC 1658 = NBRC 12681, assembly GCF_011064845.1. NCBI lineage: Bacteria > Pseudomonadati > Pseudomonadota > Gammaproteobacteria > Enterobacterales > Enterobacteriaceae > Citrobacter > Citrobacter freundii. Next base: position 2,189,491 of record NZ_CP049015.1, read on the forward strand.
TGTTCTTCAGTTAATGAAAAGTCCATCAGGGTACTCCTTTTAATTGGCTGCGTCGGGTAATACAAAGCCCATCGAGGCATCGATAAATAATCTTTCGTCCATCAATTTCAGGTCTGGGGAAATAATCGGTGTGAAATCCATTTTGTCCAGGATGTCTTCCTGTAAAGAGACTCCCGGTGCAATTTCGATTAAATGAAGACCATCTGCTTTTAACGTAAATACAGCGCGTTCAGTGATGTAACGCACATCAAGTCCACGTTCGAGGGCAATTTTTCCGCTGAAAGTCACTTCAGGTAATTCATTAACGAATTTTTTCACCCGACCTTCCTGCACGATATTTAACTTACCGTCCGCAACTTCCGTTTTCAGACTTCCGGCAGTTAACGTGCCGCAGAAAATAATTTTTTTGGAAGTGGCGCTAATATCGATAAAACCGCCGGTACCCATGATTTTGCCATTGAATTTGTGTACGCCGACGTTGCCGTGGCGATCCACTTCGGCAAAACTTAAATAGCACACATCCAGCCCGCCACCGTGATAGAAGTCAAACTGGGACGTCATATCCAGAATGGCGCGAGTGTTGACGTTGGCACCGAAAGCAATGCCTTGAGAGGTGATGCCGCCAATCGGACCCGTTTCGACTGTCAGAATAAAATCGTCAGCACAGCCTTCTTCGCGCGCGACGAGACCAATGCCATCGGCAATACCTACGCCAACGTTGCCGACCGCACCTTTGCGCATTTCAAACAGGGCGCGTCGGGCCACCAGTTTACGCTGATTGAGCGGCAGGGCAGTTTGTTGGCTGTCATCGAGCACAAAATCGCCAGAGATAAAGCGGTTAACCGGCGCACCACCGTACAGTTGCGTTTGGTCGGGGTCGATGACCACAATATCGACCAGATAGCCGGGAATACGTACCGACTTCGGATGCAAAGTGGCTTTCTTCACCATTTTTTGCACCTGCATCATAACGATGCCGCCGTTATTGTGTACGGCCTGGGCAATCACCAGCGCATCAAGATACATAACTTCATCTTCAAAGGTGGCATAGCCTTCGCTGTCACAGGTGGTGGCGCGAATAAAGGCGATGTTTGGCGCAATGGCTTTGTAATACAGGTACTCTTTGTTATCAATTTCCACCAATTTGATCAGATCTTCGGTGGTCACTTCATTCAGCTTACCGCCCTGTTGGCGAGGGTCAACAAATGTACCGATGCCGATATCACTGAGGATCCCAGGCTGGTGGGCTGCCGATGCACGCAGGGTTTGGGTTAATACGCCCTGAGGATAGTTATAGGCGGCAATTTTATTTTGTTCCGCCAAGTCGGAGATTCGTGGTGATTGTCCCCAGTGTCCGCATAATGCCCATTTGACTAAGCCTTCCTGTGCCAGCGGGCTAATTCCCCGGTCGGCACGGTCACCCAGACCTGTAGGGCTAATCAACGCTAGATTTCGTGGTGACTGAGAGTTTTTATATTTTTCAGCCAGCGCGTTAATTAATGTTGTTGCTTCGAGAATACCGCCACCTGCACCTAATACACAAAGAGTTGCTTCATCAGGAATATAATTAACTGCATCTGCTGCGGATAATACGGGTACCCGACCATCTATACGATTTGGTATTGAAAATTTCATGTGAACTCCAGATTATATGCGTGCGACTACCTGTCGCTATATTCGACAATAATATTGTGAGTTATTTAATAACGTTTAATCATCGGCCAGATATCCGTGGTTAGACGAATATCTGGGGTAGGGCATTACTGATATTAATATGGATATATCTGTAATTAAGCCTGATGCAATATTGTCAATACAGTACGCAGGTCGGTGACCGAAATTTGTCCTGGGGCGGAGGCTTTTTTTACTGCCCCAAAGGTTGCCGCTGAACCGAAAACTTCACCAGACAGACGTGAAATCACCCCTGTTTTAGCCATCGACATGGTGATTATCGGGCGATCGGCATAGCGTTCTTGCATTTCCAGCGTGGCGCTAAGCAGCGTCAGAACATCCGCTTTATTTTGCGGCATCAAGGCAATTTTGGGGATGTCTGCGCCTAGTTCCTGCATTTTACGCAGGCGCTGGACAATCTCTTCTGCAGCTGGTGTCTTATGAAAATCGTGATTGGACATAATCACAAAGACATTTTTCGCGTGCGCATGCTCGACGGTCGCTTTGACCAGTTCGTCTCCGGTAAACAGTTCCAGATCGATCATATCCACCAGACCGCTGTCTACCGCCGCGCGGTTAAGTGCAATATAGTTTTCGACAGACAGTGCCTGTTCACCGCCTTCTTTGGCGCTGCGGAAGGTGAAAAGTAGCGGTTTGTCCGCTATCACATCGCGGATGGCGCGAGCCGCTTCCAGCACGGCATCTGTGGAAGAGACATCGCCGAAATGGTCAACGCGCCATTCCAGAATGTCGAAATCCGCTTCGCGATAGGCCAGCGCTTCGCTTTTTACCGTTGCGATGTCTATACCCATCAGCGACACAATGATCTTCGGCGCACCATCGCCAATAACGAGATTTCTTACGGTTACGGTTTTCATTGATTACCCTTTAACTATTCTACAAATGCTTGCCCGTCAGGCGGCAAAACCCATAACCTGTTTCACATACTCCAGCGGGAAATCTTTCCCGGTCCAGAGCTTGAACTGTTCAGCCCCTTGCCATAACAACATGCCGTAACCATCAATTGTTTTGCAACCAGCACTTTGTGCCTGCTGCAATAATTTGGTCATATGCGGGTTGTAGACGCATTCGGTTACCAGCAGTTCCGGACGTAGCAGGGAAGCGTCGGTCACGAGAGATTCATTTTCCAGCGGCTTCATGCCGACTTTTGTTCCGTTGGTTAAAATATCCGCGCTGGCAAGTGCGTCAGCAAAAGCCTGACGATCGGCGAGATCGATAACAGTGACCACGCAGTCGGTGTTTTCATTGACGCGTTTGGCAAACTCCTGCGCTTTGGCAAAAAACTCATCCTGGCGGTTAAAGAGTTTAATTTCTTTGATGCCTTCAATCGCTGCCTGTGCACCAATGGCTGTCGACGCACCGCCTGCGCCCAACAGTACCATGGTTTTACCTTTGATATCGAAACCACTTTCCTTAATTGCACGAATATGACCCGTGCCATCGGTATTGTAACCACGCAGGTAACCATCATCATTGACGATAGTATTAATTGCACCGACCAGTTTGGCGGCAGGTGTTAATTCATCAACATATTCACATGCTAGCTGCTTGTTGGGCATTGAGACCCCTGTACCACGCATCTTTAAGGCCTTCAGCCCGGCAATTGCATTAGCAAACGTTGAGTTATCGACTTCAAATGCCATATAAGTGAATGGCAATCCCGCTTTTTCTAATGCCTTATTTTGCATTTCAGGCGACAGACTGTGTCTGATAGGGTAGGCCATCAATCCAATTAGTTCATATTTAGCAGTTACGTCCATTTGATACTCCTTCTAAACAATTTATTGAAAATAACGTTCGCCCAACCGCACATCATTTTTGGGGATATCAAATACGCGGTAGTAACGAATAAAGACGATGATGGCGGTGATGAAGGCCAGCAGAGCAAATGCAAAGTCCAGCAAAATGATGTACTGCAGACCAATGTTAGAGAGGTATCCGGTGATTAATGGGATAATAAAGTTGGCTACGCCACCCATCATCATATAAATACTGGTGACTTTGGCTTTGCTCTTGGGAAAGAATTCAGACATCACCGAGACACCGAGCTGTAAAATACCGCCAGCGGCAGAGAATCCAATGAGAAATGAACCGACGTTACACACCAGCGGAGAGGGATATAAGTAGATGACGGCTGCGGTGATGGTTGCCAGCCCGGCGTTAAACACATTTGCCCAAATAGGCCGAACCCATTTTTTTAACAGAGCGGCAAAAATAAATACGCAGACCAATGATCCCATACTGTAGTAAGAGATTGTCTTCAGTGCGTCAGATTCTGCCATGCCGGCAAAGGCCATCGCATATTTTGGCATCCAGACCACGATGACGTAAAAAGTCGAAAAGGCAGCAACACCAAACATGACGGATGCCACACCTTCCAGCCAGACCAACGGTTTACTGTTCATCTGTGGCAGATCTTTCGCGATGCCAGCATCCACCATCTGGCCAGGGAAGCGACTTCTTAGCAGCATCAAGGTAATGACGACAAACAACGCACCCGGGATAATGACCGCATAACCGTACCAGATATGGTTGAGCAGCATGGTGCTGACGACGATGGGGTAGATCATCTGCCCAAACGAGACCATAGCTTTCACCAGGATAACGGCTGAGCCAGAGGCTTTAGGGAAGCATTCCATTAACGCCGGGTACCCGCCGGTATCCAGTGCCGAGTTTGCCACGCCAACGCAAACGGCCAGAATAAAGGCAATCATCAGATTAGGGCTGGCGGGAATACCGAAGAAGAACAGTATATAAAGAATAGCGCCTAACAGAATGATAGCCCGACGACCAAATTTATCTGAGAGCACGCCAAAGAATAAGATGCTCACCAGTCGCCCCAGACCAATGCCTGAAATCAAATAGGCAATTCCTGCATTGTCGGTGGAAAACTTTTCTGCAAGAGAGGTCATATTTTGCGCCAGTGTAATGACGCTAATGCCGTGTAGGAAATAACTTAAATAAATACAGATTATCGCCAAAAGAAATGGCGTATTAAAGGTCTTGCTTTGAGACATTTTCACAACTCCTTGCGGATTTTAAAATTGTTCTGTGCTCGTCGATATTGTTTAAATTGCGGCGACCTTGTAATTAATATACTGGGCGGCAGCCACAGAACCTACATAGCATGGCGTTTAAGTTACCAGGTATATTGCATAACACACTGTGAAATCGAACTCTGCCGGCCGGTGTTTTGCTGATGTTTTAAAACTGAAGTCAATTATTTTGCAGAAGAGGGGAACAATATTGCATCCACGCTTATTTTACGGCTTGTATCATCTTTAGCTGATGTTTTGACGTGATGTGGCTGCGATAACCAATAAACAACGCCAACAGGAATCCAACAGCGGCTATGCCAGTATCAAACCACATGATGTGAGCAATACTGGTTTCAGAGAGTTTTGCTGTTATCAATGGAATGGTGAAGGTCGCAATGCTGCCCGCGCTGTAGTAAATACCGGTCGCTTTGCCCTTCGCATGCGGAAAGCGTGCGGCCATCAGCGTTAAACCGATTTGCACAACGCCCCCTGCGGAAGAAAAACCGATGACAAACGCAAAGATAATGACAACGATAGGTGTCGGATGCAGACAAACCATCAGCAGTGCGACAAATGAGATAAACGTATACAGCATCAGCATCGATGTCGCGCGTTCTGCTTTTCGCGCCAGCGGGGCGGTGATCAGCACGCACAGTAGAGAGCCGCAGGTATAAATGCTTAACAGTTTGATAGATAACGTATAGGGCATTCCGGCGACAAACTGTCCGTATTGCGCCAGCCACTGGCTTACCAGGTAAAATGTCGCCATTGCGATGTAGCCGTACAGGGTGTAACTGGCAAGGTCGAGCAGGGAGCAACGATGTTCAGGTTGTCCGGTTTCCCGTTCAGCCGGTTGAGCCCGGATGACGGTATGAGGCCCGGGATGTGGCGGAAACCGACAGCGAAATAAAAACACACCGTTGAGTATCATAACGGCTGCCGCCAGCAGGAAGGACCAGCCAAACCAAAGTTCGGCCCATACCAGCAGACTGATAATCATTGGCAGCAGGAACTGACCGCTGGAGACGAAGGCTTTTATCAAAATATTGGCCGTGCTGGGTGAGCGGGGGAATGCCTCCATCAGGCTGGGATAGGTTCCGGCATCGAGAAAACTGTTTGCCATTCCCGCTAAAAAACCAAAAGCATAGGCAAGAAAAATACTGTGAGTATTTATGATGCCAATAAAGAAAATCAGGTAGCAGGTCATACCAAGGATAATAAATGGTCTGCGACCATAGCTATCGGAAAGCATCCCTGCTACTAATAAAACGCTTAAGCGGCCGATACCGAGTGAGGAAATAACAATCGAGACGCCCGCGGTATTGGTTTGCCACTGTTGTTCCAGTGAAGACATATTGAGGCTCATCAGAATGACCCCCATGCCGTGCACCAGGTAATTTAGGTACAGCCCTATCGCAGTGGAGAAATAGGTGTTTTTCATAATGTGTTACTCAGCGAAGAGGCTAAATAGGTATGGCGTTGCGATCTCTTAACACATACGCTCGAGATCGTGAGCATAGAGTTCAACAGCTGCCGACTGATAGATTTTCCAGTCGAGAAAACCATCGTGGTGATAAACCGCCTGAAAAGCGTTCAGATCGGGGAAAAAACGCATGGTGTTATTACCAATGCGGTTATTTATTTTGTCGATAATTGCATTAATTCTTAACTTCCTCTTGGCTTTCATTTCTGAACAAATGCGGACAATGTCGTCTGGAATTTCTCTTTCACCCTTTTCCCATTGTTGCCAGGCGACAACATTGTCATCGCGCGCGATATACCTGGCGCTTTCTTCCACCGTCATAGCAAAAATATGGCGGATCGCCTGTAGCTCTAATGCGTTCATTATTTGGTCGCTTCATAAAAGACGGTGGAATAGTAATAACATTGCTGTGGATATTTCGGCTTGAAGAGAGTCACAGTATTTTGTGCAATATTATTTGGTCCTTGACGGGGAAGATAATGTGTTGGTGCGTTAAGGTTGGTGGAGTGGCGCGCGAAGGACAAAAAAAAGCCCATCGTGGGAGATGGGCAAAGACTACACACAGCAATTCGTTGTTTCACTCAGGGGATTTCCATGCTTATAAATCAATGTGTTGATCTAAAGCCATGGGCTAATAGTAGGCATACTGATTTTTTACGTCGATCAGATTCATCTCAATAGTTTAAAAACTGTAAAGAATTTGCGACACAAATGAGTATTGAAAGAGGGAAGAAGTTGGTTCTAATCCCGTAAGAGGGAGGGATTGATTAGTATTGTTAAACAATCAGGCGGCGTTGCCGCCTGATGTTGGATTACTTATTGCGTTCGATTTCAGCAATTTCTTCGAGGATTTCATCCGGATTGGTACCTGGCGCAGGGGCTTCGTTTACCCAGGCGGAGAACAGACGCCAGGAAACGGCCAGTACTACTGGACCGATAAACAGACCAATCATGCCGAAGGCAATCAATCCGCCGATGACTCCGGAGAGAATCAGGAGCAGTGGCAAATCGGCACCCATGCGAATCAGCATCGGTCGAATCACGTTATCCAGTGTTCCGACCACGCCGCTCCACACCAGCAGCACGGTGCCCCAGGTTGAATCCCCCGTCCAGTATAGCCAGATAATGGCCGGAATCAGTACCGGTAGCGGCCCCAGTTGCACCAGACATGACAGGATCATCAATACCGCCAGCAGTGTGGCATACGGCACACCGGTTACCGCCAGACCAATACCCCCGAGCACTGCCTGTACCAGAGCGGTGACCACAACGCCTAATGCGACGGCGCGAATGGCTTGTGCTGCCAGCAGAATGGCAGCATCTCCACGTTTTGAGGCAAGACGGCAGGCGAAGTGACGAATACCTAATGCGACTTGTTCACCGCGCCAGTACAACAGGGCACTGAACAGCAGCATCAGGCCACAGTGCATCATAAAGCGGCCGATATGCGCGGCCTGACCGACGAACCAGGTGGTGGTGGTGCCGATATAAGGACGAACCTTGGCCATAATCGCCGAACCGCCCATATCCAGTAAGCTGTGCCATGCGCCATACATTTTGGCACCCACCAGTGGAATGCTGTTCAACCATGCCAGATCCGGTAGTGTCATATCACCTGCGGTTACGGCATGGATCAGCGGCCCACTGCCATCGACGATGCTGTTAACCAGCAGCGCGATGGGGATGATGAACAACAGCACCAGCAACAGTGTCATCACCAGTACGGCAAGTGAACGGCGTCCCCAGAGCAATTTTTGTAAGCGTAGCAGGATAGGCCAGGTTGCAATGACAATCGTGCCTGCCCAGGCAAAACCGAGGATAAAGGGCTGAACAATCCAGAGGCAGGCCACAATCAGGATGGCTAAAAACAGCACCGATAGCAGCACTTGTGCAATATCCCTGGGCTGACGGAAATTTACCATAAATACTTTTCACCTTTGTCTTTGCGCCAGAACGTTGACGCGACGTGAATACTTAAATCACACCCTGTAATGATGAGCAATTTCAGCGGTTTTGAACAGGCGGATTCTGCCTGTAAATCTGCTGAGCGTATTAGAAAAAAATGTGATACAACAAACAAAGCAACACGCAAACGATTAAATTCACAACACAGACCGCAGGAAAGGGTCACTATAATGATTCCACAAATTTCTCAGGCACCAGGTGTCGTTCAACTGGTGCTCAACTTTTTGCAGGCGCTGGAGCAGCAAGGATTTACGGGCGATACGGCAACGAGCTATGCCGATCGTCTGACAATGTCGACGGATAACAGTATTTATCAGCTGCTACCTGATGCTGTCGTTTTCCCTCGTTCAACCGCAGATGTGGCGCTAATCGCCCGTCTGGCGGCAGAACCGCTTTTCTCGTCGTTGATTTTTACCCCGCGCGGCGGCGGCACCGGGACCAACGGTCAGGCGCTGAACCAGGGCATTATTGTTGATATGTCCCGCTATATGAGCCGCATTATTGAAATCAACCCGCAAGAAGGTTGGGTGCGGGTAGAAGCCGGGGTGATAAAAGATCAGCTCAACCAGTTTCTGAAGCCTTACGGCTATTTCTTTGCCCCGGAATTATCCACCAGTAACCGGGCAACGCTCGGCGGGATGATCAACACCGATGCGTCCGGGCAAGGATCGTTGGTTTACGGTAAAACTTCCGATCATGTGTTGGGCATCCGTGCGGTGCTGATGGGCGGCGATATTCTTGATACTCAGCCAATGCCGATCGAGCTTGCCGAAATGCTGGGGAAAAGCAATACCACCATTGGCCGCATCTATAAGACCGTTTATGAACGTTGTCGTGATAACCGACAGCTGATCATGGATAAATTCCCGAAACTTAATCGCTTCCTGACCGGGTACGATCTACGGCACGTCTTTAACGATGAGATGACCGAATTTGATTTAACCCGCATTCTCACCGGCTCTGAAGGTACGCTGGCGTTTATCACCGAAGCCCGTCTGGATATCACGCCGCTGCCAAAAGTCAGACAACTGGTTAACGTCAAGTACGACTCTTTCGACTCGGCGTTGCGTAATGCGCCGGTGATGGTGGAAGCACGCGCATTGTCGGTAGAAACTGTTGACTCCAAAGTACTCAATCTGGCGCGGGAAGATATCGTCTGGCACTCGGTAAGTGAATTGATTACCGATGTACCTGATAAAGAGATGCTGGGTCTGAACATTGTAGAGTTTGCCGGTGACGACGAAGTATTGATTAATTCGCAGGTCAGCGCACTGTGTGAACGTCTGGATGGCTTAATCGCTCGTCAGGAAGCGGGTGTCATTGGCTGGCAGCTGTGTACCGAACTGGCGGGAGTCGAACGAATTTACGCCATGCGCAAAAAGGCAGTCGGTCTGCTGGGCAATGCAAAAGGTTCCGCGAAGCCAATTCCGTTCGCCGAGGATACCTGCGTTCCGCCGGAGCATCTGGCGGACTATATTGCCGAGTTCCGCGCGCTACTCGACAGCCACGCCCTGAGTTACGGCATGTTTGGTCACGTAGACGCAGGCGTGCTGCATGTCAGACCGGCGTTGGATATGTGTGACCCGCAGCAGGAAGTGCTGATGAAACGCATTTCTGATGATGTTGTGGCGCTGACGGCGAAATATGGCGGTTTGCTGTGGGGCGAGCATGGGAAAGGTTTTCGTGCAGAATATAGCCCGGCGTTCTTCGGCGAGGAGCTGTATCGCGAACTGCGCAAAGTGAAATCGGTGTTTGATCCGCAAAACCGGCTGAATCCTGGGAAAATCTGTCCACCGGAAGACGTAGATGCGCCGATGATGAAAGTGGACGCGGTGAAACGCGGAACGTATGACCGTCAGATCCCTCTGGCCGTACGCCAGGAGTGGCGCGGGGCAATGGAGTGTAACGGCAACGGGTTATGCTTTAACTTCGATGCGAAAAGCCCTATGTGTCCGTCGATGAAAATCAGCCTCAACCGTATTCATTCGCCAAAAGGGCGAGCCACGTTAGTGCGTGAATGGCTGCGTTTGTTAGCGGATCGCGGGATTGACCCAATACAGCTGGAAAAAGAGCTACCGGAAAAACGCGCCAGTTTACGTTCGCTGATTGCCCGTACCCGCAACAGCTGGCATGCGCGCAAGGGTGAATACGATTTCTCACACGAAGTAAAAGAGGCGATGTCAGGTTGCCTGGCGTGTAAAGCCTGTTCCACCCAGTGTCCAATTAAAATTGATGTACCGGAGTTCCGTTCGCGCTTCCTCCAGCTGTACCACACGCGTTATCTGCGCCCGTTGCGCGATCACATGGTGGCGACCGTTGAGAGCTATGCGCCGTTAATGGCACGAGCGCCCAAAACGTTTAACTTCTTCATCAACCAGCCGCTGGTGCGAAACCTGGCTAAAAAGCACATTGGAATGGTTGATTTACCTCTGTTGTCTGCACCGTCGCTGCAACGCCAACTGGTGGGGCATCGCTCCGCCAATATGACGTTGGAACAGCTCGAATTACTCAGCCTTGAGCAAAAAGCCCGTACGGTGCTGGTGGTGCAGGACCCTTTCACCAGCTATTACGATGCGCAGGTGGTTGCTGACTTTATACGTCTGGTAGAGAAGCTGGGCATGCAGCCGGTACTGCTGCCGTTTTCGCCAAACGGCAAGGCGCAGCACATTAAAGGCTTCTTAAACCGTTTTGCCAAAACGGCGAAAAAGACATCCGAGTTTCTTAACCGGGTAGCGAAGCTGAATATTCCGATGGTGGGTGTTGATCCGGCGCTGGTGCTTTGTTATCGCGATGAATACAAGATGGTGCTGGGTGAACAACGGGGGGATTTCCATGTGTTGCTAGCCAACGAATGGTTATCGAAAGCTGTGGAAGCACAGCAGCCAGTCGCTGTTGGCGGTGAACCGTGGTATTTCTTTGGTCACTGTACCGAAGTGACGGCCTTGCCGGGCGCGCCTGCACAGTGGGCGGCTATTTTTGCTCGCTTTGGCGCAAAGCTGGAGAACGTCAGCGTGGGATGCTGTGGTATGGCTGGCACCTACGGCCACGAAGTGAAGAATCACCAAAACTCATTGGGGATCTATGAGTTATCATGGCACCAGGCAATGCAACGATTGCCACGTAACCGTTGTCTGGCTACCGGGTACTCCTGTCGCAGTCAGGTTAAACGCGTTGAAGGTACGGGCGTTCGCCACCCATTACAGGCACTGCTGGAGATTATAGGATGATCTGGAAACGTGAAGTCACACTCGAGGCGCTCAATGCCATGGGTGAAGGAAATATGGTTGGGTTGCTAGATATTCGTTTTGTGCACATTGGTGACGATACGCTGGAAGCTACAATGCCGGTGGACCATCGCACCAAACAACCCTTTGGGTTGCTGCACGGCGGCGCATCCGTGGTGCTGGCGGAAAGTATTGGTTCGGTAGCGGGATACCTGTGTACTCAGGGTGAGCAGAAAGTGGTGGGCCTGGAGATCAACGCCAACCATATCCGTTCTGCGCGGGAAGGGCACGTCAGGGGCGTATGTCGCGCGTTACATACCGGCTCTCGTCACCAGGTTTGGCAAATAGAGATCTTCGATGAGCAGGGACGATTGTGCTGTACTTCGCGTCTGACGACCGCAATTTTGTGATGCATATTGCTTTTGGTCATTATCTGCACAGGGAATGGTGTTATACTGTGCAGGTTTTGAACACAAGCGAGGATGATATGTCTACCCAATTAGACCCTGCCCAACTGGCAATAGAATTTTTACGTCGTGATAAAACCGATCTTTCACCGGCTCAGTACCTGAAAAGGCTGAAACAGCTCGAACTGGAGTTTGCTGATTTACTGGCGCTCTCCTCGATGGAACTGAAAGAAGAGATCTATTTTGCCTGGCGCATGGGCGTTCATTGATTCCGGTATGCTTATCGTAACGAAACCCCGACACGTGTTCGGGGTTATTTTTGCCTTAAATCTTCATTACCACTTCATCTCACCGCTGTTAACCTTCGCACTTAGTTCCAGCGAGCTTGCGTCCGCCAGACCTGGCCATGCTGCCGTCATGGTTTTAATCACATAATCCGATCCTTTCTTCGCCCCTAACACCTGCTCAAACGACTGCAAATAGTCCTGGGTGAAGCGAATAGCTTTATCGCCGGTTGGGCGTTCGCCAATGTAATGACCCGGGACCACTTGAGTGGGCTGTAAGCTCTGCATTTCGCTCAGTACGTTACGCCATGTACTACGCTGTTCTTCAGATTGTGTATCCGCCGTCCAGACGTGAATACCTGAAGCCACGCCTGTGCCGCCAATAATGGCCCGATTCGCCGGGATCCAGATATACGCTGCATAATCGTTGGAGTGACGCAGTTCCAGCGGTTCACCATCAACCGTGAACTGCGTTTGCGTCGTCGCCTGCGGAACAGTGAGCGATGTTGGCGCGCCGTCCTTCATTTGCGGGCCCCAGAATTGCAGTTTGGCCTCTTTGGTGGCGCGGATATGGTCTACCACCTGCGGTGTTGCCAGAACTTTTACCTGTGGGAAAGCGTTGACGATGGGTTGCAGACCGAAATAGAAATCCGGATCGCCGGAAGTGATCACGATAGCCTTCAGCGTTTTACCGCTGGCGCGAATCATCTGCACCAGCTGTTCGCCATCTTTGGTGCTGAACTGGGCGTCAAACAAAATCGCCTCTTTGGGGCCAGACACCAGCGTCGAAGAGACCGGGAAAATACCCTTCTCCTGCGGATTATAGACGTCCAGCTGTAGCGGTGCGGCGAAAGCTGAAGACGAAAACAGAGGTAACAGCAGGGCCAGAGATTTAACTTTCATACCAGGTAACCTTATGCAGGGAATTGTCTTTTGATAGTTCCCGTATTTTAAGCATATTCGTATCTGTTAGAATTCCCTCATTAGGACATGCTGAGTTTCATAAAACGATCGGATGGGATGCAATGGACAGAGTGATGGCGGCAACGGTATTTAACCATATCTGTGATTTGGGCAGTCTGAGCGCCGCTGCACGTGCATTGGGGCTTTCCCGTCCGATGGTCAGTCGCTACCTCGACGAGATGGAAAAATGGGCAGGCGTAAGGCTTATCCATCGCTCATCGCGTCGCTTGACGATCACGCCGGCGGGTGAAGAGGCATTACTGAAAACGCGTTCTCTGGCGCAACTTTCGCTGGATATTGGTGCCGCCAGTGGCGCGCAAATTCCCTCCGGCACGCTACGTGTGGCCTGCGCCCATTTTACCGCCATGCATATTCTTGCTCCGGTTCTGCCGGCGTTTATGGAGCAATATCCGCAATTACGTATTGAGGTGGAGATCAATAATCAACCGGTAAGCCTTGTGGGGGAACGCATCGATGTGGCGATCCGCATAACGGATAATCCCGAGCCAGGAACCATCGCCCGTCGGTTGGGCGACTGTAAATCGGTACTTTGCGCGTCCGCAGATTATCTGCATCAACATGGCACGCCTGAGACAGTCGACGATCTCACTCGGCACAATTGCCTGTACTACAGCGGTTTTGCCGGACAATCCTGGCACTTTTTGGATGCCCAGGGGCAGTCTGTCTCCGTTGCAATCAAAGGGAATTTGAGTGCAGGGATCTCTTCGCTGCTCTGCGAGTCGGCGGTGGCAGGAATGGGAATCGCGTTGGTGCCAGAACTGGAAGCGCAGGAAGGGCTGGCGCAGGGAGCGTTAATTCGATTACTGCCAGAACTTCAACCTAAATGCTTACCAATTTATGGCTTATACCTTTCTCGGGAGCATCAGCCTGCGGGGCTACGTTTGCTGCTGGATGCGCTTAGTGGGGCGGCGCAATGCTAAAAAGGTAGCTAAACGTGCTCACAAAATAGTCAAACCGCAAGTTGTGTTAAAAAAAACTTAACGGTGTATGAGATTATTCTTATCGCCCCTTCAAGAGCTAAGCCATCGTGAGTGCCGGAGATAAGCGCCGGATGGGGCCGGAACCCTTAAGCCTGCCAGCAAGCAGACTTAAGGGTTTTTTGTCATTAGCATATTATTTGAATAGTTGTTTTCCCTGTTTTTATCCCTACCTATCCCTTAAATAGACATTATCTATACATCTTTTAATCTTTGACCTGCCTGAACGATTAGATTTCTATAATCCATTATTAATCAATGCATTGAACAAATAATTCCATTCCTGTAAACCCTCGCTGCAGGGTCTATGCTTAGTAAAAGTAGTCAAAAAGGGCGGTTAACCCGAATGCCCCTGCTGTTGAGGGGTTGAAGTGATAATCATTATCACTAACATGTTGTTATAGCTTAAAAGCTAGTGACTCGAGGTAACCCTATGGAATTGCATTCAGGAACATTTAACCCGGACGATTTTGCCTGGCGTGGACTGACGTTAACACCTGCGGCTGCGGCGCATATCCGTGAACTGGTGGCAAAGCAACCCGACATGTTGGGCGTGCGCCTGGGCGTGAAGCAAACGGGATGCGCGGGATTCGGCTACGTGCTGGATACCGTGCGCGAGGCCCAAAAAGACGATCTCCTGTTTGAAACGGATGGCGCCAGACTGTATGTGCCTTTACAGGCGATGCCGTTCATCGACGGCACAGAAGTCGATTTCGTTCGCGAAGGATTAAATCAGTTATTTAAATTTCATAACCCGAAAGCCCAGAACGAATGCGGCTGTGGCGAAAGTTTTGGGGTATAGGCGGTACTATGTCTCGTAATACTGAAGCAACTGACGATGTCAACACCTGGGCTGGCGGGCACCTTAATTACAAAGAGGGCTTCTTCACCCAACTGCAAACCGATGAGCTGGCGAAAGGGATCAACGAAGAGGTCGTGCGCGCGATTTCGGCAAAACGTAATGAACCCGACTGGATGCTGGAATTCCGCCTGAATGCCTTTCGGGCATGGCTGACGATGGAAGAGCCGCACTGGCTAAAAGCGCACTACGACAAGCTGAATTATCAGGAGTACAGCTATTATTCCGCACCGTCCTGCGGTAACTGCGATGAAACCTGCGCGTCTGAGCCGGGAGCGGTGCAGCAAACGGGGGCGAATGCGTTTTTAAGCAAAGAGGTTGAGGATGCCTTTGAACAGCTTGGCGTACCGGTCCGTGAAGGCAAAGAGGTGGCGGTTGATGCTATTTTTGACTCGGTATCGGTGGCGACCACCTATCGCGACAAACTGGCGGAACAGGGCATTATTTTCTGTTCGTTCGGTGAGGCGATTCACGATCATCCTGAGCTGGTAAAACAATATCTGGGCACCGTGGTTCCAGGTAATGACAACTTCTTTGCCGCGCTGAATGCAGCGGTGGCATCTGACGGCACGTTTATTTATGTACCGAAAGGCGTGCGTTGCCCCATGGAACTGTCGACCTATTTCCGTATCAATGCGGAAAAAACCGGGCAGTTTGAACGCACCATTCTGGTCGCGGATGAGGGCAGCTACGTCAGCTATATCGAGGGCTGTTCGGCTCCGGTGCGCGACAGCTACCAGCTGCATGCCGCGGTGGTAGAAGTCATCATCCACAAAGATGCCGAAGTGAAATACTCGACGGTGCAAAACTGGTTCCCCGGGGATGGTAACACCGGCGGCATTTTGAACTTCGTCACCAAGCGCGCTCTGTGCGAAGGTGAAAACAGCAAAATGTCGTGGACGCAGTCGGAAACCGGCTCGGCCATTACCTGGAAATACCCAAGCTGCATTTTGCGTGGCGACAACTCTATCGGCGAATTCTACTCCGTGGCCCTGACAAGTGGTCATCAGCAGGCCGATACAGGCACCAAGATGATCCACATCGGTAAAAACACCAAATCGACCATTATCTCGAAAGGGATCTCCGCCGGACACAGCCAGAACAGCTATCGCGGTTTAGTGAAAATCATGCCGACCGCCACCAACGCCCGCAACTATACCCAATGTGACTCGATGCTGATCGGGGCGGATTGCGGAGCGCACACATTCCCATATGTGGAGTGTCGTAACAACAGCGCCCAGCTCGAGCACGAAGCCACGACGTCGCGCATTGGCGAAGATCAGCTGTTTTACTGCCTGCAGCGCGGTATCAGCGAAGAGGATGCCATTTCGATGATCGTGAATGGTTTCTGTAAAGACGTGTTCTCTGAACTGCCGCTGGAATTTGCTGTGGAAGCGCAAAAACTTCTCGCCATAAGTCTTGAACACAGCGTCGGTTAAAATTTAAGGAAAGCACATGTTAAGCATCAAAGATTTACAGGTCAGTGTGGAAGATAAGGCGATCCTGCGTGGGCTGAGTCTTGAAATTCGCCCCGGAGAAGTGCACGCCATTATGGGGCCAAATGGTTCCGGGAAAAGTACGCTTTCCGCCACCCTGGCCGGACGTGATGACTATGAAGTCACCGGCGGGACGGTAGAATTCAACGGTAAGGATTTACTGGAACTGTCACCGGAAGACCGGGCCGGCGAAGGGATCTTTATGGCATTCCAGTATCCGGTGGAAATCCCCGGCGTCAGTAATCAGTTTTTCCTGCAAACGGCACTGAATGCGGTGCGCACCTACCGTGGTGAAGAGTCGCTGGACAGGTTTGACTTCCAGGATCTGATGGAAGAAAAAATTGCGTTGCTGAAGATGCCGGAAGATTTGCTCACGCGTTCGGTCAACGTTGGTTTCTCCGGCGGTGAGAAAAAGCGTAATGACATATTGCAAATGGCGGTGCTGGAGCCTCAGTTGTGCATTCTGGATGAGTCGGACTCCGGGCTGGATATCGATGCGCTGAAAATCGTCGCAGACGGCGTGAACTCACTACGCGACGGGCAACGTTCATTCATTATCGTCACCCATTATCAACGCATCCTGGACTATATCAAACCCGATTATGTTCACGTTCTCTACCAGGGGCGAATAGTGAAGTCCGGTGATTTTACGCTGGTCAAACAACTTGAGGAGCAAGGTTATGGCTGGCTTAGCGAACAGCAGTAACGTGCTGCAACAGTGGCACCATCTGTTTGAAACGCAAGGTGAGACGCGCTCGCAACATGCCCAGCAGCATCTGCAGCAGATGCTGCGTCTGGGGCTGCCAACGCGTAAGCATGAGGACTGGAAATACACGCCGCTGGAGGGGTTAACCAATAGCCAGTTTGTCAGTCATGTCACTGAGATAACGTCAGCCCAGTGTGAAGCGTTAGCGCCGGCAATTGATGCCATACGACTGGTATTTGTCGACGGGCAATTCTCTCCAACGCTGAGCGACAGAGCGGAAGGTAGTGGTTTTGACATTACCATTGACGATGCGCGCCAGATGCTGCCAGCGGCTATCCAACCGGAAGTGTTTCTGCACCTGACCGAAAGCCTGTCGCGTAGCGTCACTCACATTCAGGTGAAGCGTAACCAGCGCCCAGCGAAACCGCTGCTGCTACTGCACATTACCCAGGGGCTGGCGGGCGATGAGGTGAACACGGCGCACTATCGCCACCATCTGGAGCTGGCGGAAGGCGCAGAAGCCACCGTTATTGAACACTATGTCAGCCTCAGCGAGCTTCGCCATTTCACTGGCGCACGTTTAACCATGAATGTCGCGGCGAATGCGCACTTGCGCCACATCAAACTGGCGTTTGAGAACCCACAGAGCCACCATTTCGCGCACAATGACATTCAATTGGGGGCGGATGCCACGGCCGCCAGCCACAGTTTTTTACTCGGTGATGCGGTGCTGCGTCATAACACCAGCACCCAGCTTAACGGCGAAAACACCACGCTTCGGCTCAACAGCCTGGCAATGCCGGTGAAAAATGAAGTCTGCGACACCCGCACCTGGCTTGAGCATAACAAAGGATATTGCAACAGCCGCCAGCTGCATAAAACGATCGTCAGCGATAAGGGGCGGGCGGTATTCAATGGCCTGATCAACGTCGCTCAGCACGCTATTAAAACTGATGGCCAGATGACCAACAATAATTTGCTGCTCGGTAAACTGGCGGAAGTGGATACCAAGCCGCAGCTTGAAATCTATGCCGACGACGTGAAATGCAGTCACGGGGCGACGGTAGGGCGGATCGACGACGAGCAGATGTTCTATTTGCGTTCGCGCGGGATCGGCCAGCAAGATGCCCAACAAATGATTCTCTATGCGTTTGCCGCTGAGCTAACGGAAGCCCTGGGCGAGGAAACGCTGAAACAACAGGTACTGGCACGGATCGCCCAACGCTTGCCGGGAGGCGTAGCATGACATTTCCCATTGAAAAAGTGCGGGCCGATTTTCCGGTTCTGACGCGTGAAGTGAATGGTTTACCGTTGGCGTATCTGGATAGCGCGGCCAGCGCGCAAAAGCCGAACCAGGTGATTGATGCCGAAGCCGAGTTCTACCGTCACGGCTATGCGGCGGTCCACCGCGGTATCCATACGCTGAGCGCTCAGGCTACGGAAAAAATGGAGAATGTGCGCAAGCTCGTTTCGCTGTTTATTAACGCCCGCTCCGCCGAAGAGCTGGTGTTTGTTCGCGGTACGACGGAGGGCATCAATCTGGTGGCGAACAGCTGGGGCAGCAGCAATGTGCGGGCGGGCGATAACATTATCATCAGCGAAATGGAGCACCATGCCAATATTGTGCCCTGGCAGATGCTGTGTGCCCGCGTAGGTGCAGAACTGCGCGTTATCCCGCTCAATGCCGATGGTACGTTGCAGCTGGAAACGCTGCCGACGCTGTTTGACGATCGCACGAAGCTGCTGGCGATTACCCACGTATCTAACGTGCTGGGCACGGAAAACCCGTTGGGTGAGATGATCGCGCTGGCGCATCAATACGGCGCGATAGTGCTGGTAGATGGTGCGCAGGCGGTGATGCATCATCAGGTGGATGTGCAGGCGCTGGATTGCGATTTTTATGTTTTCTCCGGGCATAAACTTTACGGTCCAACCGGTATTGGCGTTCTGTATGCCAGAGAGTCGCTGCTGCAGGAGATGCCGCCGTGGGAAGGCGGTGGTTCAATGATTGCGACGGTGAGTTTGAGTCAGGGAACGACGTGGGCCAAAGCGCCCTGGCGGTTTGAAGCCGGAACGCCAAACACCGGGGGCATTATCGGACTAGGCGCGGCTATTGAATATGTTTCAGCGCTGGGGCTGACTGAAATCAGCGAATATGAACAGTTCATGATGCGCTATGCGTTGGAACAGCTGGCGGATGTGCCGGATTTAACAATCTACGGACCGGATAACCGTCTGGGTGTGATTGCGTTTAACCTCGGCAAGCATCACGCCTATGACGTCGGGAGTTTTCTCGATAACTATGGCATCGCCGTGCGGACGGGGCATCACTGCGCAATGCCGCTGATGGCCTTTTATAACGTTCCCGCGATGTGCCGGGCGTCGATTGCAATGTATAACACCCATGAAGAAGTGGATCGCCTGGTAACGGGCCTCAAGCGTATTCACCATTTACTGGGCTAACAGGGAGGCGTTATGGCTGCGCTACCGGATAAAGAAAAGTTGTTGCGTAATTTTCTGCGTTGCGCTAATTGGGAAGAGAAATACCTGTACATTATTGAACTGGGTCAGCGTTTGCCGGAACTAAACGATGACTTACGCTGCCCGGAAAATAGCATTCAGGGATGCCAAAGCCAGGTATGGATTGTTATGCGTCAGAATGGTGAAGGGATTATTGAATTACAGGGCGACAGTGATGCGGCAATTGTGAAAGGGCTTATTGCCGTGGTATTCATTTTGTATGATCGCATGACGGCTCAGGATATTGTGAATTTTGATGTGCGCCCGTGGTTTGAAAAAATGGCGCTCGCACAGCATCTCACACCGTCTCGTTCACAAGGGCTGGAGGCGATGATTCGGGCTATTCGCGCCAAAGCCGCAACTCTTAGCTAAACTGATAAAACACGTCAACTTTCAGACCGACTTGAAAGCGTTCGTGTAAGGCAACGCAGTGACTCGTAGGCCGGATCGGGCGCTCGCCGCCGTCCGGCAAGAACGCCAGGGGGGTGAGTGAGTATGAAACGCGCGTCTGTTATTACGTTAATGCTAATCGGCGCCTACAGCGCTATTCAGGCCGCATGGGCGGTCGATTATCCTTTGCCCCAGGCGAACAGCCGCCTTGTTGGGCAAAACCAAACCTACACCGTGCAGGAAGGCGATAAAAACCTACAGGCGATAGCCCGTAAGTTTGATACCGCTGCAATGCTGATCCTTGAAGCCAACAATACTATTGCCCCCGTACCTAAACCCGGAACGCTGATCACTATTCCCTCACAATTACTGCTACCGGATGCACCACGCGAAGGCATTATTGTGAATCTGGCGGAACTGCGTCTGTATTACTTCCCGCCGGGAGAGAATATTGTTCAGGTATTCCCGATTGGTATCGGTTTGCAGGGGCTGGAAACGCCGGTAATGGAAACCCGGGTTGGGCAGAAAATCCCGAATCCAACCTGGACCCCTACACCAGGCATCCGTAAACGCTCTCTGGAGCGTGGCATCACATTACCGCCTGTTGTACCTGCCGGACCAAATAACCCGTTAGGACGCTTTGCACTGCGTCTGGCGCATGGAAACGGTGAATATCTGATTCATGGCACCAGCGCGCCGGACAGCGTGGGCCTGCGAGTGAGTTCTGGGTGTATTCGCATGAACGCGCCGGATATCAAAGCGTTGTTTGCTCAGGTCCGCACAGGCACGCCGGTCAGGGTGATTAATGAGCCGATAAAATATTCGATAGAGCCGAACGGCATGAGGTATGTCGAAGTGCATCGACCGCTGTCGCCTGAAGAGGAACAAAACGTCCAGACCATGCCGTATGTGTTACCAGCCGGCTTTACCCAGTTTAAAGACAATAAAGCGGTGGATAACAGTCTGGTGGAAAGGGCGTTGTATCGTCGTGCAGGTTATCCGGTCACCGTCACTGCCGGGCAAGCATCGGTCGCGAGCAATGGGCCAGAAGTGAAGTCTGCGCAAAATGGTGTGCCAGGAGAAGATGCTGAGGTGCGCGCTACGCAATAACAGGGAAGGGGAATTCAGAGCAAAAAAAATGGCGCACAATGTGCGCCATTTTTATTACACAGATACTATTACTTGCGGTATTTAGTAGCTGCGTTGTCCAGACGCTGGTTAGCGCGAGCTGCGTCATCTTTAGCAGCCTGAACGTCGGAACGCATTGCGTTCACGTCGTTGCTCAGCTGGTCAACTTTAGCGTTCAGAGTCTGAACGTCAGAAGACAGCTGATCGATTTTAGCGTTGCTGGAGCAACCTGCCAGCAGAGTAGAACCCAGGATTACCGCGCCCAGTACCAGTTTAGTACGATTCATTATTAATACCCTCTAGATTGAGTTAATCTCCATGTAGCGTTACAAGTATTACACAAAGTTTTTTATGTTGAGAATATTTTTTTGATGGGAATGCACTTATTTTTGATCGTTCGCTCAAAGAAGCATCGAATTGTGCAAAAACGGCTAAAAAACCGAGTGAAAACAGAAAGCTTCCATCGGATTCATCTTAGATAATCACGGATTAGATAGTGAAATCCGATTTGATTTTTTATTAATTGTAGCTATCGATTAAATAAAAAAAGCGCCACCAGGGCGCTTTTTTAAGCAAATTAATTCGCGATGGAATTATTACAGCACGTGAACGGATGCGGTGTTGGTGGTGCCGCTCGGAACCAGTGCACCAGAAACCATAACCACAACGTCACCTTTCTGAGCCAGACCGCTTTCCAGAGCGACTTCTTTACCCAGGCGATAGAAATCATCGGTAGAGCTGATTTCTTTAACCACCTGTGCAACAACGCCTTTGCTCAGCACCAGCTGACGCGCGGTAGTTTCATTGGTGGTCAGCGCCAGAATGGTGGCATCCGGGAAGTATTTACGTACTGCGCGAGCAGATTTACCACCCTGGGTTGCGACGACGATCAGCGGCGCGTCCAGTTTTTCAGCAGTTTCAACCGCGCCACGGCAAACGGCTTCGGTGATGCGCAGTTTGCGGCTGTCGTTGTTGAAGTCCAGACGGCTGGTCATCACACGGTCAGTACGCTCACAGATGGTCGCCATGATGGTAACGGCTTCCAGCGGGTATTTACCTTTTGCTGATTCGCCAGACAGCATTACTGCGTCGGTACCGTCGAGGATGGCGTTCGCTACGTCACCGGCTTCTGCACGGGTCGGACGCGGGTTTTTGATCATGGAGTCCAGCATCTGGGTCGCAGTGATAACGACTTTACGTGCACGGATACATTTTTCGATGATCATCTTCTGCGCGAAGATAACTTCTTCAACCGGGATCTCAACGCCCATATCGCCACGTGCAACCATGATGCCGTCAGACGCTTCGAGGATTTCGTCGAAGTTGTTCAGGCCTTCCTGGTTTTCGATTTTGGAGATGATCTGGATGTTTTCGCCGCCGTGCGCTTTCAGGTGCTCACGGATTTCAACGACGTCAGAACGTTTACGGATAAAGGACGCTGCAACGAAGTCAACGCCTTGCTCGCAACCGAAGATCAGGTCTTGTTTGTCTTTTTCAGCCAGTGCTGGCAGTGCGATGGAAACGCCCGGCAGGTTAACACCTTTGTTTTCGCCCAGGTCGCCGTTGTTCAGCACTTTACAGATAACTTTGTTACCTTCGATGGCGGTAACTTCCATGCCGATCAGACCATCGTCAACCAAAACGGTGTTGCCGACGGACAGATCTTTCGTGAAGCCTTCATAAGTAACAGCAACGATTTCGTTGTTGCCTACGACAGATTTGTCGGTGGTGAAGGTGAAGGTCTGGCCCGCTTTCAGGGAAACGTCGTTACCGCCTTCCAGTTTGATGGTACGGATTTCCGGACCTTTGGTGTCGAGCAGGATTGCTGCTTTCTTGCCGGTTTTGCTCATGACGTTGCGCAAATTCTTGATGCGCTGACCGTGTTCTGCGTAATCACCGTGAGAGAAGTTCAGACGCATGACGTTCATGCCCGCGTCCAGCATTTTGGTTAACATCTCTTCGGATTCGGTTTTCGGACCGATGGTGCAAACAATTTTCGTCTTTTTCATGACAGTCTTAGTCTTTAAGTTGAGAAGGATATGGAAATCTGGCTCCCGCCGCGCACGGACGGGAAGCTAAACCTGAGTTACGAAAGTTGTGATGCCTCGCTCTAAGGATAGGTGACATCGAAAGAGCGTGCAGAGGAATGTGTGCTTGTGTTTCAGCCCAACGGGATGGTGATTTTTGTAGTCGTTGAGTTTTACAGGTCAATGTGCTGAAACCATTCAAGAGACAATTGGCGCGCATTATACGCTGAAAATTATCAAAAAGGAAAATGGAAACAGCGTTTCAAAACACTTCTGTGCACTTTTACAAAGAATCAGCATTAAATTGTTTCGGGTTGGTTAACAAAACACCGCCCAACTTCAGACGGTGTTGCGCAACAAGAAAAAAATAACGTGTTGCAAACTCAGCATTCAGCCTTAGTCGAGCAGCTTTCGCCCCTCAAGATCGATATGGATGTCCTGCTTATGCGCTTTCCGATACCACAGAACCGCCAGACCGATTACAGACCAGATAACCCCGAGCGTCAGCGCGTGAATGTTCATATTCATACAGACATAACCAATGACGACCATCCCCAGCACAGGAGAAATCACATGAGGGACAAAACGACGATGCTCTTTCATCTTTACGTTGTAGAGCACGAAGACACTCAGGTTCACCATAAAGAATGCGAAAAGCGCACCGAAGTTGACAAGGGTGGATATGGATTCAATTTTCCCGGAAAACAAGTAACTAAGGAATAGTGTCACAGCCCCGGTGAACAGAATTGCATAGTCAGGTGTTTTTCTTTTACTGTGCACATGCGCCAGAAATGTGGGTAACATTTTATCTCGCCCCATAGAGAACAGGACGCGCGATACGGCGGTTTGCGCCGTAATGATATTCCCGACTGCGCAAACGAACGCTACGATGATAGAAAATGCAACTTTAAGCCAGATGCCGCCAACATCGCCTGCAATCGTGAAAAAAGCCTCGTTAGTTTCTGTACCTTCCGCAAAACTGTCGATTTTACCCGTAGCGAATGCGGCAAAGGTCACCACAATAATAAACAGCACGGTGGCCAGGATAAGGGCGAGAAGGGTTGCCTTACTGACTGCTTTCCCGCCGCCTTCGCTTTCTTCACTTAGGGTACTAATGGCATCAAATCCGAGGAAATTGAGCGCCGCAACAGAGATCGCGGTAGCAATTAAGCCAGGGGTAAACCACTGAGAATCAAAAAAAGGTTTGAAAGAAAATGACACGTGGCTGCTATCAAGCATCAGCAGTCGCAAAATCAGCACCACAAAAATGGCCAGAATACCGAGTTGAATAAAGACCAGCAGTTTGTCGAATTTAGCCGTTTGTTGTATTCCCAAATAATTTATGCCCGTTCCGATAGCCACATAAATTAACGGCCATACCCAAATCGGTATTTGCGGAAGTATTGCATGAACAGCAACACCGCCCAGGACGGCAACCAGCGTAGGGAATAACAGATAATCCAGCAACAAAATCCATCCGGTGAGAAAACCCACAGCGGGGTTGATGCACACGCCTGCATAGGTATAAGCCGACCCGGAGGATGAGATGTGCTTTGATAATGTTGAATAGCTGTGGGCGGTAAAAAACATCGCGATAGCGCCAATAATATACACGAGCGCGACCATGCCATGAGATAAATTATATACGACGCCATAGAGAGAAACCGGCGCGATCGGCACCATAAATACCAGCCCGTACAGCACCAAATCTGTGAGAGATAACTTTTTTATTTTACTCATAGTAAACACCTCAATTCGTGTTAATCAAGGCCTCGTAAAAACTCACGGACAGCAGTGAGGCAAGGCTCGGTATTTTCTTCATGTGGGTTATGGCTGCTGTCAGGAATCGTGACACCCCGACAGTGGGTTATATGGGTAATAAGCGGTTGAACGACCTGTGATGTCGCCTGATCATACTCACCATGAAGGACTAATCCTGGGCATCGAATCTTGTGCAATGAACGGGTGATGTCCCACTGCGCCAGCAAGCCATTCACCGCAAGTTCATTCGCGCCCCATAGCACATGGTAGGCGGTGGGATCGGCGGCAAATTGCGCATCAGAACGCTGAATATGCAGCGGTTCTTGCGCCAGGGAATAAACATGTTTTTTGTAGTAGGCAATAAGTTGTTCAGGCGGATGCTGATAGATTTTTGCCTGCATAATGGCATCGTCTGACATTGCATCAGCGCCAGTCGTGAGTTCTTTAAACAATCGCAGTACTTCGCTTTGCCAAAGTGGGATGCTGGCGGGAGCGCTGGCATATATCACACCACTCAACCCTTCCGGTTGCGTGCAGGCGTGCTCTGCTGCCAGCATACCTCCCCAGGAATGTCCGAGTAATGAATATCGCTGACCAATATTCAGATGACTGATTAATTGGCGAAGTTGCTGAAGATAACGTTCTATTGTCCAGAATGAGGCATCCGCCAGCGGAAAATGCGTCGAACGACCACAGCCATATTGATCGTAAAATATCACCATGCGTCCATCATCAGACAGCTCATGATAATTTAATAGATAATCAAAACCGCCTGATGGACCGCCGTGTAAGATAATTAATGGCATTAATTGAGATGCCGGGTCGCCATAAATACGATAGCTGGTTAATATGCTATCGCAAAACATTTCACCATATTTGTAGTGACTTTGCATATTTTTAACCGATACGGAGGGAAAAGGGCAGGTGATTCAATAATCACCTGCAGATTGGCGTTTATTTTTTAATTGCTTGCAGAACGTTACACCAGAATGACTTGTAATGTTCCCATTGCATAAATTGCGGACTTCCCCAGTGCGGTGCGCAATCACTGGCAAAACAGCCGACTTTGCCTTTATTGTACTCACCGAGAACTAATAGTGGGTCGTCATTTATTTTGACCAACGTGATGCTGTTTACCTTGGCACGCAATTTGTTATAACCGAGCAAGGGGGGCCACTGTGTCAGGTCTTGCGTAATGACATGCTGTTCCTCCGTGTTGATTGGGCAGCATCCTTCCGGAATTTCAACGCGATCATCATGCTCCAGCATTTCGACAGGCAAAACTTCGGCCAGCAGGGTGTTTTTATAATTTGCTTTCGCTTCAATGCCGGTGAAGGAAAGGTATCCGCCAATCATTAACAGACCGCCGCCATTTGAGACATATTCTTTAATCAGCGCTAACGCATTCGGGATGATATTCATCTGATAAAAAGTTTTGTTTTGCAACAAAAAGGTATTGCTGCCTATATCGCTAATCACGATAGCATCGTATATATCAAGTTCCTCTACCGTTTGCGGGAAGCGGGTTTGTACAATATGCGCTGGCATGTAGTCGATAGTGATATTTTGCTGGCGCAGACAGGATAATAGATAGTCAGCGCCTTCTTCGTATTTACTGGATGTGAAGCTGTCATATCCCTTAGAATGAATCATATGAATATGCCATGACTCACCGATAAATAAAATTTTCATACTGAGATCCTATTATTTGATATTAATAATATCATGCGATTGAGTGCGCATCCGGTGTAGTACCAGCTCATGCTGCGGCATGCTCGATGCGCCTTCTTGTTCAACTGCCAGTGAAGCAAAGGCAGAGGCATACTGAATGGCTGATACAAGGTTTGATTTACGGGCAAGTGAAGCGGCCAGTGCGCCATTAAATGCATCACCCGCGCCCGCAGCATCTTTGACGACGGCACTCCAGGCTGGGATAAACAAAGTACGGTGGCGTTCGCACAGTAATGATCCTTGTGCGCCGAGAGTGATAATGACCTTCTCAACGCCTGATTGCAGAATGATATTCCCTGCTTTTTGAGCATCATCAATATTTAATATTGTAATACCCGATAAAAATGATGCTTCTGTTTCGTTAGGTGTTAAAATATCTATTGAAGGTAATAAACGGCTAACATTTTTGGTATAAGGTGCCGGATTCAAAATAATTGTCTTGTTTGCTAATTTACCTAAGCGAACAAATTCTTCAATAGCATCGATATTAGTCTCCAGTTGCATTAGCAAAACGTTAGCTTCAGATATATGACCCTGCTGTTCATTAATTTCGTGCCTGGTTAGCATCATATTGGCACCAGGATAGATAGCAATGATATTATCACCATCCTGCTCTGAAACATAAATTAATGCACTTCCGGTGGGTGCATCATCAGTCTGATAAGCACAATATGAATTTATACCAGATTGGATAATATGATTGAGGGCAAAAGAGCTAAACTGATCTTTACCTACTTTAAAAATAAAGTGGACGTCGGTGCCAGCATTATTTGCGGCCAATGCCTGATTAGCACCTTTACCTCCTGGATAAAAACCGAACTGGCTTGCGAGGATTGATTCACCGCTTTGCGGAAGCCAGGGGACGGTAGCCGATACATCAATATTAAATGAACCTAATATACAAACTTTTCCCGACATTTTCGTGCCTTCTCTATGTAATCGAAAATCTTTGTTTGCCGGAGTTGAAATTGTGCCGGAGATATCAATTTTATTTTCTGTTATCAACTTGCTTAATGCCTGGCGGTTAACAATACCACCACCGTAACAACGCAAAAGCATTCCTGTTTTCTGAAAATAACAAAGATCTGAACGTATAGTCTCCTGGCTAACATTAAAAAGAACGGCGAGTTTTCTCACGCTGACACTATGATCTTTGATGAGTAAGTTAAGAATAGATGTACGCCTTTCTTCTTTAAACATTAAAGCCTCCGTGTATTTTGCTGAATTGTATTTATAGTAATGTTGCCATGTGGTGAAATGAATCACAGATCATGCTGTAAACCGGAAGCAAAACCAAATTATTGAGAATAATAAAAAGTGGATTACACGTTCTTTATTTTTATATGTTTACAATTAACGCAAGATATCTTGTGAGCACAGTCATGTATTAGTTTTGCAATTTCCTATGTCTCATTTAAAAGATGCTGGCTTGCTCGATTCAGTTATAAATTGAGATGGGTTGAGATAAAAAAAACAGTGAACAAAAATGTCAGGAGTTTTTCCATCATCGTGGCTGGGATAGAACGAATATCTGTTCAGTGTTCGCGACATATATATCTAAATGTTATATCAAATACTTTTTAATTCATTTTAAAAGACAATTCCGCTGATTACACTCGTTTGGACATCCATACTGCTAAACAGCCAAAAGCGATAGCAGAAGAACAATAAGCAGCAGCGGATACCCAAACGACATGATTGTCCTGAAAAATATTTCGAAAGTGTTTACGCCAGGAAGGCTTGCCATCACCGCTGTCGATAACGTCAACCTAACGGTTGAACAGGGACAGATTTACGGCATTATTGGTTACAGCGGGGCAGGTAAAAGCACCTTAATTCGTTTGCTCAATGGGCTGGAAAAACCGACCTCCGGCAGCGTGATGATTAACGGCCACGATATCTCTGCCGCCCGTGGGGAATCGTTACGCCAGGCACGACTGAAAATCAGCATGGTGTTTCAACACTTCAATTTGCTGTGGTCACGGACCGTTAGCGAAAATATTGCTTTCTCTATGCAAATCGCTGGCGCGTCCAAAGCGTCAATCAAACAGCGGGTTGCTGAACTGATTACGCTGGTTGGGCTGAGCGGTCGTGAAAATGCGTATCCGTCACAGCTAAGCGGCGGGCAAAAACAGCGTGTAGGAATTGCCCGCGCGCTGGCGAACAATCCGGATGTCCTGCTGTGTGACGAAGCCACCTCGGCGCTGGATCCGCAAACTACCGATCAGATCCTCGATTTACTCCTCGATATTAATCGTCGCTTCAAATTGACCATTGTGCTGATCACTCATGAAATGCACGTGGTACGCAAAATCTGCGATCGCGTGGCGGTAATGGAAAATGGCAAAGTTGTTGAGGAAGGCGACGTACTCAGCGTCTTTACCCATCCACAGCAGCCGATCACCCGACAGTTCGTTCGTCAGGTGAGCCAGTACACCGAGGAAGACGAGTTTAATCCGCAGTTGGCAAGCGAGCTTGGCGGCGTAGTTATCAAGCTTACGTTTACCGGGCAACACACGCACCGGCCTGTGGTTGGCGAGTTGACCCTGCGCTATGGCCTGCCATTCAATATCTTACACGGCAAAATGACGCAAACCGCACACGGTGTGTTTGGTCAACTTTGGGTGCACGTGGTGGCCTCTGAGGAACAATTGAACAATATTTTGGCCGACCTGCGCCAGAGCGACATTGAAGGCGAGGTGATTCAACATGGCTGAAGAACTTTTTCCCCATCTGAAGTGGGAGCAACTGTTAGCGGCAACCCAGGAAACGCTGTATATGACAGCTCTTTCGGGTGCTGCGACCTTTATTCTGGGCATCGCGCTTGGTCTGGCATTGTTCCTGACCGCGCGCGGCGGATTGTTCCCCAACCGAGCGGTATATAGCGCTATTTCGCTGGTGGTGAATATCTTTCGTTCAATCCCATTCATCATTTTGATCGTGCTGCTGATCCCGTTTACCAAAGCGATGGTAGGCACCATTCTCGGCGCCAATGCCGCGTTGCCTGCGCTGATCGTCGGTGCTGCGCCGTTTTATGCACGTCTGGTCGAAATCGCTCTGCGTGAAGTGGATAAAGGCGTTATTGAAGCGACACGTTCGATGGGCGCACGGCTGAGCACGCTTATTTTTCGGGTTTTACTGCCGGAATCCTCTCCTGCTCTGGTGTCCGGGATCACCGTGACGCTAATTGCGCTGGTTAGCTACAGCGCGATGGCAGGGGTAATTGGTGCCGGTGGTTTAGGGAATTTGGCCTATCTGGAAGGATTCCAGCGCAACCACAGCGACGTCACGCTGGTGGCGACGGTGACGATTTTGCTCATTGTCTTCATCATCCAGCTTTGCGGCGATGTGATCACCTCTCTGTTAGATAAACGCTAATAAAATACGGAAACCATTATCATGAAAAAATCACTGACGTTACTCGCCGCAACAACCTTAAGCGCTCTGAGCTTCGCCTCCTGGGCAGACACTCTGACCGTTGGTGCATCTAACGTGCCGCACGCGGAGATCCTTGAACAGGCCAAACCGATTCTGGCGAAACAGGGGATCGATCTGGAGATTAAACCGTTCCAGGATTACATTCTGCCGAACACCGCGCTGGCTGGTCGTGAGATTGACGCTAACTACTTCCAGCATATTCCGTACCTGAACAGTGTGATTAAAGATCATGCGGGCGATAAAACGTATGACTTCGTCAGCGCCGGAGCAATTCACATTGAGCCAATTGGTATCTATTCGAAAAAAGTGAAATCGCTTAAAGAACTACCGGAAGGCGGCAAAGTCATCATGCGCGATGCGGTATCTGAGGAAGGCCGTATTCTGTCGATTTTCGAAAAAGAGGGTGTTATTAAGCTGAAGCCGGGCGTGGATAAAGTAACCGCGCGCATTAGCGATATCGTCGAAAACCCGAAAAAGCTGAAGTTCCTGCCAAACGTGGAAGCCGCGCTGTTACCGCAGATGTATAACAACGACGAAGGCGATGCGGTGGTGATTAACGCCAACTACGCCATCGACGCCGGGCTGGATCCGGTGAAAGATCCGATTGCCGTTGAAAGCGGTGAAAACAACCCGTACGCCAACATCATTACCGTGCATCGTGGCGACGAGAAGAAGAAGGATATCGTCGCATTGGTCGATGTCCTGCACTCCAAAGAAATCCAGGACTGGATCCGTACTAAATATAAAGGCGCGGTGATCCCGGTTAATAACTGATCCGCTTTTTGCTGAGTGGCGTATGAACGGTAACGCATCGATGCCGTCAACGTCCGGTGTGTTAACCATTTCAGAAACCTATAGTCATACAGGATGGACCGGAACGTTGACGTCAATCGATCCGGTTAACCATATGGCTGGATAGTTGTTCAAACATATGGCACATTGAAATAAAAGTTAAAAAGGGACTCCACCGGAGTCCCTGTTTTTAAACAATAAACTCTATTAGCATAAAAGCCATCGCTAATACTAACTCAGCAAGCCATAGGGCTGCTTCTATTTTAAACCCGGTAGTCAAATGACCTGGAAGGTTTCTAATATAATTATAAGATTCAATACTCATATCATGATTGATTACTCTATTATATGGGAATATAAGGCTCCCCATAATAAAATCTATTTTTGCGAAATATGCCGCAGGAGTGCCAATCAAACTCGCCCCTCTTGCCAGTCGTGCTGTTTGAGGAAGCAAACCAAATTTATTCTCATATGCTTTTGCAATTATCTTGTAATTATAACCATTAATAACATAAGATATAAAGATTATTGCTAGCATTAAAAACATAAAACTTATTCCTATCAAACCTTGTAAATTAGCGTAATTTTCTATCAAATAACTTTTCATATATAAGGATTCCTGATTCTTCCATAAATGTCTCGGGCGAGTAGGTAAGCTTTTCTGGACTATTAATTATAATTTCCCCCACATACTCTCCTGCTTTTTCTCCATATTTTTCAGCACCTTTACCTGCTAAGATTCCAGCACCAGTGCCGATCGCTAAACATAATGCAGCACCAGCGCCTGCAAATTCTGCGCTAGCAAAACCCATTGCCCACATGCAAACAGCTCTGGAAGCTGTGCCAGCAGCACCACTGGCAAACATACTTGCAGTTTGTTTACCACCAAACTTACTATATTCAGAGATAGCGGCTTTTCTACATTCACTTTCACGGCCTTTTGCGCAAGCATCGTATACATTTGTAGTGTAACTAGCAAAATCGAGGCCGACACCAACATAACCTACGGTTTTCATTATTTTAAATAACTTTGCGGATTTTTCTATATAACTTGCATACCCTTCAATATCATTTATACCAGTTTGATCCCATTTATGTATAATTGATTTTGTTGATAGTCCTAGTGCCTGTTTTATATTATTATATTGTTTTAGATCTAATTGCTCTTTTGATAATCTATTCATAATAGCATCAAGCTCTTTAAACAACCGCTTTCGCTGACCAAAAAATTCCTCACCAGAAATACGACCAGCATTTTCGCTATAAGTTCTTTGGTATAGACCCTGAATTTGATTTAATTTTTTATTAATTTCTTTATAATAGTCTCCTCCTGCATCCTTTATATAACCCAAAATATCGCCACTTGTTCCTAGCGCATTACTGTATAAATTTGATGCGAATATATCTACCGGGGTTCTGTTTTCAAATAGAATTTTAGCCTCTTCATTTGTTAATGGTGCTAAAGCCAGATCAATTTTATCTCTGGCAACTTTAATATGATTTATTTTATCGGTATCAATTTTTTCAGGATCAGCAACAATCAATATTGAACCTGGTTTTTTTCCTCTTTCTGGATTTAGTTGGCGGTATAACTCTCTTACTCCCGATGGTGGATTGACTATTAACTCACACTCATATTTCTTAGGTGATGTTTGATCTGGCACGACACAAAAACCGGGTTCAACCGATTGTCTTGCTTCAGAGGGGTGTTGATGCCGTACAGGTGGTGTCTCCGGTTTTGAATTACTGGTGTTATTTACTGACTGAAAACTGGACAAAAGATATTCATCATATCTGTATGTTAAATTAAAACGTGGTGTAAACCTGCAATGACATTTGCATGAACCTCTACTGTGTGCGGAACCTGCAAGGAGACATATTATTTCTGTTTCATAACCTGATAAATCTTTCCCCATCCTTGCGTAAGTATCAAATAAATGCCTGGAAATCCGTGTTCGAAAACCCGTGCTGAAATTTGAAGTTAAG
This sequence comes from Citrobacter freundii ATCC 8090 = MTCC 1658 = NBRC 12681, assembly GCF_011064845.1. NCBI lineage: Bacteria > Pseudomonadati > Pseudomonadota > Gammaproteobacteria > Enterobacterales > Enterobacteriaceae > Citrobacter > Citrobacter freundii. Next base: position 2,222,379 of record NZ_CP049015.1, read on the forward strand.
AATTTATTGTCCTTATCTCCAGAAATGATTGTTTTTCGCCCTGATATTATACCTCCTGCAGAACCAATAAAATCATCATGTTCAAATCTTTCATTGAGGTCTCTAAGTGAATCATATGAACATCTTTGTAAACCTGATTCCTCCTGCATTTTCCTCAGTCTCTCTGAGGCTGGTGTTATTTTTCGACCTTCATAATCGATGTCATCATCAAAGGTATTCTTGAAGGTATTTCTAATTAAATTTCTACCTGCCTCTATATATGAACCATTTGGTACGCCGCCTTCAATTTTATATCGTTGACCATCAAGGCCGCATATATATTCATCTCCTTCGCATGCTATGTTAATTCCTCTGATACGAGGGAGACCAGTATTTTCCAAAATATAACCACCGCAACTTGTTCTATCTCCAGGAGATAATAAAAAGCCTTGCTTATCTTCATCCCAGAAGTTCATAGATTAAGTCCCTATTTTAAATATCCAGACTAATGGGTATATGATATCAAACTATTTCACATTTAATTAATGTGACTATGTTCTCAAATTACACAAAAAAACCTAAATTCCGCATGTGAAATTTAGGTTTTAAATATTCAAGGGTTTATCTATTTATCGGATAAATGAATTATAAAATTCGGCTTGTATCAATAATTAACTCTATTTCACCAACTCTGCCATTTGATACTGAATCGCCTAATGAATCATTATCAGCAACCAAACCGTAAGCGAAGACAGCATGTGATTTGTTCCTTACTTTATTAGTTTGTGCCAGAAAACCTCTTTTGACCCAACTTTGCCGTCATTGAGTAACTTCTGTTGGAGTTATCTCTATAGCCAATGACTTTGAACGTCATAGGCCGGATAAATCGCGTTAGCGTTGTCATCCGGCGCTAAAGTTATATACGCTCAATTCTCGCTGGCAACCCCTGACGCACCGACGCACCCGACACCCAGTCAAGCCAGGTATTGGCAACCTGCCGGGTAGGATCCGCAAAGCCCAAATCATTGAGATTAATCCCTGACTTTATCTGTGCATCAAATGCCATTGGCTTGCCGTCGAGCGTATGCTGAGCTGCGCCCATCTCTTTATGCCCGTAACCGTGTTCAATGGCGATGACACCCGGCATGACGCCATGCAGCAGACTTATCTGCGCTTGCGCCTGACCGCCAGGGGTGGTGATACGCACGATATCGCCGTGTGCTAAACCATACCGCTGACCATCCTGCGGATTGAGCGCCACCAGATTAACCGGTTTCAGATGATGAAGGCGCGGGATAACCGCCGTGGCGCTGGACATGGTATTGGATTTAAAGGAAATCAGTTTCAACGGCCACTCTTGTTCCGGGAACAACTCCTCGACCGCACGTCCATCAGACAGACGTGAAGGATACCAGGTCGGGCAGCCGCTGTAGCGCTCGCCGGTAATTGCATGACGGTGCGCGGCGACGTTCGCATTCCAGATTTGGAGCGGTTTTTCCCAGGCATTGCCGACGCGGTTATCAACTCGCCCGCTGATGTCCGGCGCAAAGCGCCCGCCGCGGGAGTAGATAAACGCAACTCGGCTGATTTCATCGGGTTTCAGCGTTTGGGTTATCACAGGCATGATCCGCTGTACTCCGGTCAGCGCTATGTCTTCCGGCTGTGCCTCTGCAACCGGGGCTTTGCCCATAAACGCAATATTGGCGGCGAGGCGCAGGTAGTAATCTTCCGCACGATTCAACGGATAGTGATTACCTTGCGGATCGGTAATCGCATTGTCGCCGAATCCGGGTAGCCCAATGCGCTTTGCCACTGCGATACAGAAAGATTCCATCGAGGCCGGTTGACCGTCAGCCGTGAGGCTGGTCGCAGGTCTGACGACAGGCCAACGCGCGGTGGTGGCTTTGCTGGCCACACCTGCCCACGGAGCGCTAAATCCCCAGCTTTCGAAGTTGTGGGTATCCGGCACGATGTAATCTGCCAGCGCCGTGGTTTCGTTCATAAAGGCGTCAATCGCGATAAACAGCGGCAAGCGAGCAGGATCCTTGAGCTTTTCTTCCGCCACGCCACGTAATCCCGCAATGCCGTAAAACGGGTTGGTCATGTTTGAGATCCAGGCTTTCAGCGGATAAGGGTAACCTTCAAGCGCTGAGACGAGGAGTTCGGTAAGCTGACCTGCGACAAACGGATACCACGGGGCCTTAGCCGGGAAGGGGGATTGTCCGGCAGCTACCTTATTGCGGTACTCTTCGGAAGACTCATAAGCGGTTTTACTGCGCGCGATGCTTAACCCTTTCGGCTTTACCTTCCCGGCGAAGCTGTCCATGTTGTAGCGCGGACCGTCGGTGGCACCATTGAATTTGCCGCCACCAACAAACACACCGCCTTCAAGACTGAGGTTGCCAATCAGCGCATTGAGCATCATTACCGACCAGGCGTTATAAAATCCATTGCCTGCCATCATTCCGCCGTGCGTAATTACTGCCGCTTTACGTCCGTGGCGGGTGAATGCGTCGGCCAGAGCGCCAATGTCTGCTTCTGACACCCCACACTGCTGGCTGTACTGCGTTAGCGACAGTTTCTCTGCGGACTCTCGCAGACACTGGAAGCTGCTTTTTACCGTTACCGTCTGCCCGTCAGCCAGCGTCACCTCGCGGGTAACAAACAGTTGCGCACGCGGGCAACTGTTGGCGGCGACAATCTCACCGGCCTCGTTGACGACCACCGGCTCCTGGACGGCGTTTGTGCTCAGATGGGCGAGGGTCAGGTGTTGTCCGGCAAGCGTTGGAATTTCATCGGTAATCACAAGATGAGTGGCGTTAGTCCAGCTTTTTTCTCCTGCCTGCTGCATGGCCTGCACGCCGGGAATGGCGAGATAATCAGCGTTATAGCGTTGTTTATCGATAATCCAGCTTATCATCCCCATCGCCAGCGCGGAGTCGCTTCCCGGTCGTACGGGCTGCCAGTGGCCGCGATCGTCAGCCAGCACCGTGGTTAATGGCAGGGCGGGCGCTACCACAACATAGCGGAAGTCGTCACGTAAACGGGCGCTGGCCAACTGGCGGGCCTGGCGCTTAAACGGGTTGCCGGATTGCGCCGGAGAGGTGCCCATAAACAGCGCGAATTCGACGTTATCCCAGTCGGGTTTCACGTGGGTATTTTTATCCAAATCGCCCATTAACGCGCCGGAACCGGCCCGATAGGCCAGACCGCAGTAAGCGCCATGAGCACCGAAATTTTTACTGCCGAAACTGTTCAGTGCGAAGCGACGTAAAAAGGTATCACGTCCTTCATCGCTGGTATTAGTGACCAGCAGTTGATTGGATTTTGGGCCAAAACCGGGATGTTTCGCATCAAGCGGTGTAGCGGGATCGTGGATGGCTCTCAGACCATCAACGTGGCCTTCACCAAACAGATCTCCGCCTTCCACCACCTCTTTGATCAGCTGTTCGAAGCTGATGCGCTGCCATTTTCCCTCACCGCGCTTACCGACGCGCTTCATGGGCTCCAGAATACGTAACGGGCTGTACAGACCTTCGAGTAAAGTTGCACCACGGGCGCAGGCGGTGGAACGTGCGTCAAGACCTGACTCCCCGGCCAACTGTTCCATTGCCGTGGTAAAGGGGACGGAGGCGTCTATATGGTGCTCGTGCGACAACGGATGATAAGGGTTGCCCGCAATGCGCAGCACCTTGCCTTGCTCAGTGTCAACGCGAACCCGCACGCCACACTGCGTCCAGCAACCAAAACACTGTGTCATTGAGATCACCTGCTGCGGGTTTTGCTGCCAGTGCGGCCGGGCGTTGGCTTCAGGGATGAGCGCGTTTGCAAAGATGCGGTCACGGGTAATTTTGCCCGAGGTTCCGTCCAGCAAACCGTCTATCGCGCGCTTTGCCACATCCCGATAACTCAGGCCAAAAGTCACCATGCCACCTACGGCAAGGCCCACTTTAAGCCACTGACGACGGGTTAAATTAGCCATGTTGCATTCTCCTTGCGATCGCGTTCAGGGCTTCACGAACAATAATAATCAGTGCTATCCACAGGCCGAAGGTACCCACAATGGCCAGCCAGCCATCGGTGCCGCCGGGCAGGGTGTAGGGATTAAACTGCGCGTTAAATTTCGGTATGGTTTGCACCTGGATGAGTAACGTCCAGCGCATTAGCCAGCACAGCGCCATGGCGCTAAAAGCGAGTAATACGCGCAGCGGTAGCGACAAGGGGTAACGTACAACCAACCCGCAAAGAACAAGTGAAACAAGCCATAACGCAACCCAACCGATAGCGTAGTGTTGTGCTGAAGAAGCCACATCCAGCCATTGGCGGATAGCCGAACCGGAAAGCGTATTACCGCTCGCCCAGATCAACACCACGATAGCCAGTGCGATCAACGTGACCATTTGCCCCCACGCTAGCTTACGCGGCAGTACGTCCTTGTTATTTGTCGTGGCAATAAGCAGGGCAAGAAACGTTTGCAGCGCGCTGAGGAACATCGCAACCGGAAATGCGTAACTGAACCAGATGGGACGCGCCTGCACCACCGACACTTCACGGCCGGTGTAAACCAGCAATCCGATGGCGGACAGTGCGCTACCAAGTGCTAACCATTTTGTGACGTTGTAACTTTTTAGCGTTAGCCGTTTAACGTGCTGCGCCAGAAACCACAGACCTAAAAAACCGGTAAACAGCGGTAAGAACAGTGCGCCCCACGGCATCCAGGACCACGGCGTCGGATACGCATAGAAATGCCAGACGCGGGCGGTTTGGTGTAGATCAGCGGTCAGCGCCAGCGGTGCGGTAATCGCGCAGGTCAGGGCGATTAACAGCGTCAGATTCTCCAGATCTGCCGTTTCTTTTTTGCGCCAGTGGAGAACGCAGGCGAACAGTGCGGCGCAGGCGGCAATGCCGATGAAAAAGAAATATTGTACGGCCCAGGGTAACCAGCTTACGTCCTGGGGATGGGCCAGAACCTCGTCGATAATTAGTGAATGGTTCATTTAAACCTCCTGCCAGAGAGCGGGTTGAGCACGTCCAATCAATGGGGTGACAAACGCCTCATCCAGTCCCAGATAGAACACGTGAGGAGACGTACCGCTTTCCGGCTTCAGGACTTTGATGGTGTCATGGTGTTCATGCAGCATTTGTGAAATGCGGCTGTGTGGATCTTTAATATCACCAATGATGCGCGCGCCGCCGACGCAGGATTCTACACAGGCCGGAAGCAGCCCCGCTTCGAGGCGGTGAACGCAGAAGGTACATTTATCGGCGGTTTGCGTTTCATGGTTGATGAATCGCGCATCATAAGGGCAGGCCTGCACGCAATAGGCGCAGCCAACGCAGCGTGTGTTGTCGACCACCACGATGCCGTCTTCGCGTTGGAAAGTGGCCTGTACCGGGCAAACGGGCACGCAAGGGGGATTATCACAATGGTTGCATAGTCGCGGCAGCAGGACGTTGGTGACGCTTTGCTGACCTTCAATCTGTACTTGATACTGGTTGACGAGGGTACGAAATTCGCCCTGTGGCGTCTGGTTTTCAATGGCGCAACTGACGGTACAGGCCTGGCAGCCAATACAGCGTCGCAGGTCAACCAGCATGGCGTAGCGATGCTGAAGTGAGCCTTCATGGCGTTCAGGCGAAAAGGGAAATTTCGCCTGAGCCAGCGGAACCAGTGATGCGCCAGCGGTCAGGACGCCCAGTTGCTGGAGAAACTGCCGTTTACTGCTGTCCATATTTTCTCCCGTCACGATGCAACAACGAAACATTGGTCACGCCGTTGATTTGCGTGTGATGAATAAAGAATCTCAATGATTTACAGTGTAAAAATCGTGACGGGGTATACTCTATTGTGGTTAACCACATACCCGGCTTGTTGTTGATCTAAAACAACATAATTGACAGGGACAATTGAGTGGGACGCAACGTAGTAAGATGTCTGACAGTGCTGGCGTCGCTGTGGATGCTAAGCGGCGCGGTCAGGGCGCAGACATGGAACATTGGCGTTTTGGCGATGCGCGGGGAGGTTTCTACACGTAATCACTGGCAGCCGCTGGAAACATTGTTGAATCAGCAAATCCCCGGCGAACAGTTTCATATTCAACCGCTGGATCTGCACCAGATGCAGGAGGCGGTGAATCGTGGAACGGTGCAGTTTGTTGTTACTAATCCGGCGCAGTTTGTTCAGCTAAACAGCCGTTCTGCGCTGCGCTGGCTGGCTTCGCTACGCTCCACCCGTGGTGGGAAAGCCACCAGTAACGTGATCGGCAGCGCGATCCTCGTCAGACGCGACAGCGGGATAACCTCCCCACACGATCTGATCGGCAAAACGGTTGGCGCCATTGATGCTCAGGCTTTTGGCGGCTATTTGCTGGGATATAAAGCGCTCAGTGATGCCGGTCTGCGCCCTGAACGCGATTTACGTCTGACGTTTACCGGATTTCCCGCCGATGCCTTACTCTATTTATTACGTGAAAAAGCCGTGCAGGCGGTGATCGTGCCGGTGTGCCTGCTGGAAAAAATGGATGAAGAAGGCCTCATTCGTAAAACCGATTTTATGACCGTGTTGAACCATCCGACCTCAATTCCCTGTCTGACCAGTACACCGCTCTATCCTGACTGGTCATTTGCCGCACTACCTGCAGTGAGTGACGAGCTGGCCGATCGCGTCACGCGGGTGCTGTTCAATGCACCGCAAAACGCGACATTTCGCTGGGGAGCGCCCGCCTCGACCCGCGAGGTGGAAGCGTTGTTGCGTGATGTCCGCCAGCATCCGCAGCAGCGTCAGCTGTGGCTGGATGTCAAAAGCTGGTTTATTCAACATCGGCTGGCGATGGGAGCGGCGGCCATCGTGCTGTTGTTGCTGACGCTCAACTACATCTGGGTGATGTTGTTGGTTCGCCGACGTGGCAGGCAACTGGAACGAAACAACGTGTTGTTGCACAAACAGGAACAGGCGCTGGAGACTGCCCGACAAATGAGCGTGCTGGGGGAGATGACCTCCGGTTTTGCCCATGAGCTCAATCAGCCGTTGTCAGCTATCCGCCATTATGCCCAAGGCTGTCTGATTCGCCTGCGCGGTCAGGATGAGCAGCATCCGTTGCTGCCCGTGCTTGAGCACATCGACACCCAGGCACAAAGGGGGGCCGATACGCTGCGCAATCTCCGGCAGTGGGTCAGCCAGGCACAGGGCAATCCGGTACTTCCCGATGACTGGCAAGCCATCAACGTTCACGATGCTATCCATCACGTCTGGCAATTACTGCGCATGCTCCAGCAATTCCCGGCGGTAACGCTGCACACACAGGTCAGCAAGGCGTTAACATTGACGCTGCCAAGCGTTCTTCTTGAGCAGGTGCTGGCCAATCTGGTACTCAATGCCGCCCAGGCAGGGGCTACCACAGTTTGGTTTAGCGCCCTGCATAAGGATGGTGGTGTGAGTATTCAGGTGCAGGATAATGCCGGAGGCATTGACGAGACGCAGTTGTATCAGGCGTTTCAGCCGTTTATGACCACGCGTAAAGAAGGCATGGGACTAGGACTGGTCATTTGTCAGCGACTGGTGCGCTACGCAAACGGAGATATTGAGATCAACAATCAGCAGGCCCCGGACGGAAAAGCGGGGGCGAGAGTGACATTATATTTTAAACCAAATCGGGAAGGAGGCCGTAGTGGCGATAATTCATCTGCTGGATGACGACATTGCCGTCACCCAGGCCTGCGCGTTTTTATTGGAAAGTCTGGGATATGAAGTGTCTTGCTGGGAGCAAGGTGAGAAATTCCTCGCTGAGGCAAATCTGCACCAGGTGGGTGTACTGCTGCTGGATATGCGTATGCCGGTACTGGATGGGCACGCGGTGCATGAAATCATGCGTCAGAAAGCAAGCACCCTGGCGGTGGTCTTTCTCACCGGGCATGGCGATGTGCCGATGGCGGTTGAGCAAATGAAACGTGGCGCGGTCGATTTTTTGCAAAAACCGGTGTCAGCCGTGCCGCTTCAGGCAGCATTAGAACATGCCTTGCAGGTCTCGGCAGCGGCGTTCTCGCGACAAGAGATCATCTGCTGCTATCAACAGCTTACGCCAAAAGAACGGGAACTGGCGCATCTGGTAGCAAAAGGATTAATGAATCGGGAAATTGCTGATGCCATGAATATTGCCGTGCGTACGGTTGAAGTGCACCGGGCGCGGGTGATGGAAAAAATGCAGGCGGGAAGTCTTGCTGAGCTTGTAAATCGACTTCAGAGAGTTCAGTAGAATGATGACATTTCTTTGATTTTCATTGAATTTTGTCTAAATACTCAGAGTGATATATGCTGTTGGTTTGAGTTAATGACGAGCGGGCAAAAATGGGAAATCAGACGAAAGACGACGAGTTGTACCGTGAAATGTGCAGAGTAGTCGGTAAAGTAGTGCTGGAAATGCGCGATCTGGGACAAGAGCCTAAGCATATCGTCATTGCGGGAGTACTGAGAACCACCCTTGCGAACCAGCGTGTGAAGCGCAGTGAGTTAGAAAAACAGGCTATTGAGACCGTAATTAAAGCATTGGCCGGATAATCCGCAAAAAGAGGGCGGTAGTTTCTCTCGCCGTCCTCTTATTCTCATTACGTTAATCTATCAATAATTATAATTTAGCGTTGCAATTAATGCTATCAAACTCGCTATATATTTAATTGTATATCGGATAATATATAAAAATATATATGAGAGTGGAGTCACAAATATTTGCAATACATATGAAGTGCTATTTCAATTTATCTTAATGATAATAAATCTCACTCCGCATTAATTATATCCCTTCCGTTTTTTAATTGATGACGATCAAGACTATGCATGCTGAATAACCACATTATTTCTGTGCCTAACCCTAAAGGATTAGATTCATTCAGTTTAACCACCGTCATTTATGCGATCAGGTTAGGGCAAAAATTTACGTGTTGTTGGCAACATTAACCGCCCGATATGGCTTGACCTGCGCTGGTTTAAATTAGCCTGAAGGTGTTGCTACCACAGCATTTGCGAAGAGGATGCGAAATAAATGAACCAGGTTGATCGTCCATTTTTAGATTGTGGTTTAACGCGACTAGAATTTCTGCGGATATCAGGAAAAGGACTGGCGGGATTAACGATTGCTCCCGCGCTGTTATCCCTTTTTGGTTGTAAGCAGGAAGATGTCGATAGTGGGACTGTTGGGCTTATCAATACGCCTAAAGGGGTTTTGGTGACCCAGCGAGCTCGCTGTACGGGCTGTCACCGCTGCGAAATTTCCTGTACCAATTATAACGATGGTGCGGTGGGTACCTTCTTTTCCCGGATAAAAATCCATCGCAATTTCTTCTTTGGCGATGATGGTGTCGGGTCCGGTGGTGGGCTGTATGGCGATTTAAACTATACCGCTGATACCTGCCGGCAATGCAAAGATCCGCAGTGTATGAAGGTCTGCCCGATAGGTGCAATTACCTGGAAGCAGGAAGACGGTTGTATTGCGGTGGACCACAAACGCTGTATTGGCTGTAGCGCGTGTACCACAGCCTGCCCGTGGATGATGGCGACCGTAAATACCGAAACGAAAAAGTCCTCAAAATGTGTGTTATGCGGGGAATGCGCCAATGCTTGTCCGACTGGGGCATTAAAAATTATCGAGTGGAAAGATATTACTGTTTGATAGATAGCAGGCATACCTGATTCGCGCCATTAATTGCCAAAAATACCGCAGTTTTGGATAAAAAAGCTGCCTGAAGAATGGCGGGTATATCTATTAAACCTTCTTGCAAAGGAAAACATGATGGCTAATGGTTGGACAGGTACTATTTTACGGGTCAATCTCACCACGGGTAATATCACCCTTGAAGATTCCAGTAAATTTAAAAAATTTGTCGGTGGGATGGGCTTTGGTTATAAAATTATGTACGACGAAGTCCCGCCAGGCACCATGCCTTTTGATGAAGGGAATAAGTTGGTTTTTGCCACCGGACCATTAACGGGTTCTGGCGCTCCCTGTAGCTCCCGCGTCAATATCACCTCCTTATCGACTTTTACCAAAGGCAATTTAGTCGTGGATGCTCATATGGGCGGTTTCTTTGCTGCACAAATGAAATTCGCCGGTTACGACGCCATTATTATTGAAGGCAAGTCCGCATCGCCGGTCTGGATCAACATTAAAGACGATAAGGTTAGCATCGAAAAAGCCGATTTCCTGTGGGGTAAGGGGACGCGAGCCACAACTGAAGAAATTTGTCGCATCACCAGCCCGGAAACCTGCGTCGCCGCGATTGGCCAGGCGGGGGAAAATCTGGTGCCGCTCTCCTGCATGATCAACAGTCGCAACCACAGCGGCGGAGCTGGTACTGGCGCAGTAATGGGCTCGAAAAACCTGAAGGCTATTGCGGTAGAAGGGACCAAAGGCGTCAATATTGCCGATCGCAAAGAGATGAAGCGGCTCAATGACTACATGATGACCGAGCTCATCGGCGCTAACAACAACCACGTTGTGCCAAGCACCCCGCAGGCCTGGGCAGAATACTCTTCGCCAAACTCGCGCTGGACGGCGCGTAAAGGGCTGTTCTGGGGCGCAGCAGAAGGCGGACCAATCGAAACCGGGGAAATCCCGCCGGGCAACCAAAATACGGTAGGTTTCCGTACCTATAAATCGGTGTTCGATCTGGGGCCAGCCGCAGAAAAATACACGGTCAAAATGAGCGGCTGTCATTCATGCCCTATTCGTTGTATGTCGCAGCTCAATGTTCCGCGGGTGAAAGATTTTGGCGTGCCGAGTACCGGCGGCAACACTTGTGTGGCGAACTTTGTACACACCACCATTTTCCCCAATGGCCCGAAAGATTTTGACGATAAAGACGATGGGCGCGTGGTGGGAAACCTGATTGGTCTGAACCTGTTTGACGATTACGGTATCTGGTGTAACTACGGCCAGTTGCACCGTGATTTTACTTATTGCTATTCGAAAGGCGTCTTTAAGCGCGTACTGCCGGCTGAAGAGTATGCGGAAATCCGCTGGGATCAGTTGGAAGCGGGTGATCCTAATTTTATTAAAGACTTCTACTATCGGTTGGCGCATCGCGTGGGGGAACTCAGTCACCTTGCGGACGGCTCGTATGCCATTGCTGAACGCTGGGATTTGGGCGAAGAGTACTGGGGTTATGCCAAAAATAAACTGTGGTCGCCGTTCGGTTTTCCTGTTCACCATGCGAACGAGGCTTCAGCGCAGGTGGGGGCGATCACCAACTGTATGTTTAACCGTGACTGCATGGCGCACACCCATATCAACTTCATCGGCTCCGGTTTGCCGTTGAAATTGCAGCGCGAAGTAGCGGGCGAGCTGTTTGGTTCACAGGATGCCTACGATGAAACCAAAAACTACACCCCGATCAATGCTGCCAAGATCAAATATGCCAAATGGACGCTGCTGAAAGTCTGTCTGCATAACGCGGTTACGTTGTGTAACTGGGTTTGGCCGATGACGGTTTCACCACTCAAGAGCCGTAACTATCGCGGAGACTTGGATCTGGAGGCGAAGTTCTTCCAGGCAGTCACCGGTGATGAAACCACGCAGGCGAGTCTGGACCTGGCCGCTGAACGCATCTTTACCCTGCATCGCGCTTATACGGTCAAACTGATGCAAACCAAGGATATGCGCAATGAGCACGATCTCATCTGCTCCTGGGTATTCGATAAAGATCCGAAGATCCCGGTCTTCACTGAAGGAACCGACAAGATGGACAGGGAGGATATGCGTCAGTCATTGACGATGTTCTATCAGGAAATGGGCTGGGATCCAGAGCTGGGTTGCCCAACGCGTGAAACCCTGAACCGACTCGGACTTGAAGACGTGGCAGCTGATTTGGCGGCGCAAGATCTGTTGCCAGCGTAAGGAACGTGAGATGACTAACGTGAGCAACGTTCTGGCACCCGTAGAGGCGCTTCCTGACGAGGTTGATAGTCAAAAGAGACACTGGCTGCAGGCGTTTCACCCGTCGGTAGAGCAGGTGACTGCGCCGCAGGTTCAGGATCCTGCCAGCCCGGAGTCGATTGTGGCAGATTTTATCCGCCAGCATTCGGCATCGGGGCAATTGGTGGGGCGCAGCGTGTTTCTGCAGCCACCTTATTCCGTCCCTGAAACCGATCTATCCGTGCTGCTGGATGTGCTGTGTCAGGACGCAATTAACGCGGATATCACCCGTGTGCAGGGCGCGGAAGATGTCTATTTCTACTCAACGCAAACCATGACGGCAAACTACGCCGACATGTGCGTGCAGGTGGTGGAAAACGACATCTGCCGTGCGATTGCCGAGGCGGTACGCTTCGACGGCCGCACGTATCCTCGCCCCTATAAGGTCGCCATGTTGACGCAACCGCCGTATAGCTTTGAATCTCAGCAGATTACAGCGGCGCTAACGGCTATGGAAACGCATCCCGATTACGCAGATATACGTACTGTGGAATCGTCAAATGCGGAACCTTATCTGTTTAGCGAACGTTTTATGAGTTATGGCAAAGCGTACGGCCTGTGTGAATGGCTTGAGGTTGAGCAGTATCAGAACCCCTGAATTATTCAGGTTGATGTCATGGAACGTGTGGACGACCACTGTCACAGTTTAGAGGATAACCCGATGTCCTTCACCCGACGAAAATTTGTCATTGGCATGGGGACGGTGATTTTTTTCACCGGCCCAGGTCAAAATCTGTTAGCGAGTACCAGGAGCCCTAAAGCCGTTCGTTACGTCATGATTCACGACGAATCACTGTGTAACGGATGTAATATCTGCGCGCGGGCCTGCAGGAAAACCAACCATGTTCCTGCCCAGGGCAGCCGTTTGTCGATAGCGCATATTCCAGTCTCGGACAACGACAACGAAACGCTGTATCACTACTTCCGTCAATCCTGCCAGCATTGTGATGATGCGCCTTGTATTGAGGTGTGTCCGACCGGTGCCTCCTGGCGGGATGAGAACGGTATTGTGCGAGTAGATACGTCTTCCTGTATCGGCTGCAGTTACTGTATTGGTGCGTGTCCTTATCAGGTTCGTTATCTCAACCCGCATACCAAAGTGGCGGATAAATGCGACTTTTGCGCTGAATCACGCCTGGCGAAAGGTTTTCCACCGATCTGTGTTAACGCTTGCCCGGAACATGCGCTGATTTTTGGCCGTGAAGATAGCCCGGAAATTCAGACCTGGTTGCGAGAAAACAAGTATTACGAATATCAACTTGCAGGCGCCGGGAAACCCCATCTGTATCGTCGGTTCGGTCAACATTTGATTAAAAAGGAAAATGTATGAACGCGTCGCAAAATGCCGAACAGTTTCACGCCCAGCTTGCGCAGTATGTTCCCCTGTTTTCACCGGACTACTGGCCCGTGTGGTTAGTCGTTGCCGGGTTAATGCTGGTGGGAATGTGGCTGGTGCTGGCGCTTCACGCCATGCTGCGCTTTCGGGCGGCACATAAAACGTCGGCAGGGCACGGTGAGAAGGTCTATTTATATTCGAAGGCTGTTCGTTTGTGGCACTGGTCGAATGCGCTGCTGTTTTTGCTACTTCTGGTCAGTGGCCTGGTCAATCACTTCTCTGCCGTCAGCGCACCGGTAATGAAAAGCCTGCTTACCGTTCATGAGGTTTGCGGCTTTTTGCTACTCGCCTGCTGGGTTGGTTTTGTGCTGATCAACCTGATTGGCGGCAACGGACATCACTATATTATTCAACGTCAGGGCTGGATCGCTCGCGCGCAAAGACAAACACGTTTTTACCTGTTTGGCATTATGCAGGGCGAGTCACACCCATTCCCGGCATCACCGCGTTCTAAATTCAATCCGCTACAGCAGGCGGCCTACGTTGGCGTGATGTATGGGTTGCTGCCACTACTGCTGATTTCTGGGTTGTTATCGCTTTACCCGACGGTCGTCGGAGATCTGTTTCCTGGTGTGCGTTACTGGCTGCTTCAGGCGCACTTTGCGCTGGCAATTGTCAGTCTGTTTTTCATTTTTGGGCATCTTTATCTTTGCACTACGGGCCGCACGCCGGGCGAAACCTTCAAGTGTATGGTGGATGGCTACCACCGGCATTAAGCGATGATGATTACACGAAGTGACTTACGGGCCTGGCGTGTTGGGCCCGTCATGTATCGCTGGTTTCTACGCGCGTTTCCCGCAGGAGGAAGCTATGCCGATGTTCATCGTGCGCTCCAGCGGGAAGGGTATACTGATTGGGCAAATAGCCTGGTGGAATACGGCTGGTCGAAATGGCGGGAAGAGGCGAGTTTTGCTCAGCAGGATATTGACGCAATGGGGAATATTTCCTGTGAGCAAGCCGCGGAGGAAACCAGTCGTCCGTTGGCGAGTGCGGAAGATTATGCCCGATTTAGCAGTGCGGGTGACAACGTTAAAATTGCCAGCGCCGGGTATGCCGCACAGATCGCCAGTGCCGGTTACAGCGCACGGATTGGCAGTGTAGGCTATAACACGCATATCGGCAGTTCAGGCGATCGTGGGCGAATAGCGATTGCGGGAAATTCGGCGCGTATCAGCAGTGTGGGCGACGGAACGCGTATCGCCAGTACCGGCATGCGCGTACGCATCAGTTCGCTTGGCGACCGAAACCGGGTTGCCAGTAGCGGTGATTTAACCCAGGTAGCCTGTTTTGGCGCAGAGGCAAAAATCGCTAACTGCGCGGACAATATCCACATTATTGCCAGCGGAGAGAACGCCGTTGTTGCCAGTACCGGTACTGTAGATTCGATAACGCTCGGTCCCGGCGGATGTGCGGCGCTGGCTTATCACGATGGCGAGAGAATGCGCTTTGCGCTTGCCGTTGAAGGGGAAAAAAACATTCGGGCGGGCGTGAAATATCGGCTCAACGAAGACCATCAGTTTGTGGAATGTTGAGCCGAGAGGTCATTTTAGTGCGAAGCGGCGCTGGGTGATTTTCTCCAGGCTAAAGCACAGCAGGTAATAGACCAGTCCGGTAAAGATAAAAATGGCTGTCGGGTAGATTTGCACCCGGCTGTTAACCTGACCGGCAACCGTCGTGAGTTCCGGTACGTTAACGATAAATGCCAGTGACGTGTCCTTCAGTAGCCCAATGAAAATCCCCGTCAACGACGGCAGTACGTTACGCAGCACCTGTGGCAGCAAGATAAGACACAGGGCCTGATCCGGGCGAAACCCCTGAACGACTGCCGCTTCATATTGCCCACCAGGCAGTGCGCTAATTCCAGCATACACCGAGTGCATCACCGAAGCGGCGGTGAACCATGCCAGCGCCAGCGTCACGGTAACGGCACCGGGCAGATCGCTTCCGGTCAGCATGGGTAGCAAATACCACATCCAGAAAATCACAAAGATGAGCGGAATGCCGCGAATAAATTCCGCCCAGATAAACAACCCGTTGCGAACTGCGCCTGGAAATCGCCAGGCGCTGCAGGCAAGAACGATCCCGCCAGGCAGCGCCAGCAAAGCCGCACCGATAGCCATCAGCAAAGTGAGCAGTACACCGCCGGGTTGCCCCTCAGCTACACGTCCCCACAGGAGATAGTCAAGATTGTCGGTAATGACCGAAATATTAGCGATCATGCAGTATGCTCCTGACGCTGAAGATGCGCATTCTTACCTTTGACGATTTACCCGCCGCCGGCCGCGGGCCAAGACGCGTAAGCAACATACCCAGCACGATGCCGGTAAACAGATAGAGTGCGGTGCCAACGGCAAAGGCTTCCAGCGCGTGCGCGTTGTAGCTCTCAATTTGCCGTACCTGGTAGGTGAGCTCAGCAAATCCAATACCGCTGGCAAGCGAGGAAAGCTTCATCAGGTTGAGATATTGCCCAACAATGGGTTGCCAGGCGTTTGCCAGTCCCTGAGGCAGTAGAATGTGACGAAATATCGCCCAGGATGAAAACCCCTGCGCCACGGCAGCCTCGCGTTGTCCGGCAGAAACTGCCTGTAAACCTGAGGCGATCTCTTCGACCAAAAATGCTGAGGTAAATACGCCCAGTCCCCATGCTGAACAGATAAACTCCGGCGTTAACCACCAGACATCACCCGGCAGAATTGACCATGGATGATCAGCATTGATGAAGCTAATGACGTCACGGGGAAACCAGTTCCATGCGGCAAAATACCAGAACATCAGTTGCACCAGTAAAGGTGTATTGCGAAACACCGAGATCCACACCCCGACCATCGTTTTAGCGAGAAGATTGCCCGTCAGTCGCAGGCTGAGCAGTGAGATGGCAATGAGCGTGGCGAGCACGATACCTGCCAGCGTCACCCAAAGCGTGGTAAGAAAACCAGAAATTATCCATTGCAGGGGTTGCCCGCTCAGCACTCCCTGCCAGTCCATTGCATGCATTATGATGATGACTCCTGGTGTAACGGGTCGAGCACTTTTTTCAGGAAACGCTGGGTTCTCGGGTGCTGTGGTTGGACGAAAAAATCCTCCGGCGGGGCCACTTCAAGAATATCGCCACCATCGATGAAAACCACACGATCGGCAATCTCGCGGGCGAAATGCATTTCGTGGGTCACGACGATCATGGTGATACCGCTGTGGGCGAGATTTTTCATCACCTGCAATACCTCGCCGATCATTTCAGGATCCAGCGCGGAGGTGGGCTCATCAAACAGAATAATTTGCGGTGATGAAGCCAGCGCGCGGGCGATGGCCACGCGCTGCTGCTGTCCTCCGGACAACTGTGCGGCATAGGCATTGGCTTTTTCCGCCAGTCCCACCTTTTCCAGCAACTCAAGTGCCCGACGATCTGCTTCCGTCTTATTCCAGCCGTGAACATATTCCAGCGCCAGCGCGATGTTTTGCAGTGCAGTCAGATGCGAATAGAGATTGAATTGCTGAAATACGAAACCGATACGGCTGCGTAGCTGGCGTAATGCCGCCCCGCGCAACTGGCTAATCGGTTTACCATCAATGAAGATTTCGCCATCGCTGAGCGACTCCAACTGGTTGATAAGACGTATAAGAGTGGACTTTCCAGAACCGGAAGGTCCCAGAATGGTCACCACTTCACCGGGCTCAACTGCCAGGTTGACGCCGTTAAGTACAGTTTGAGCGCCATACTCTTTAACCACATTGCGTAGTTCGACGCTCGCCTGACGCAAATGGGTAAAATCCGCAGCCGAAGCTGCGGATCGATGAAAAAGGGCTGAGAGCATATTATTTGGCTTCTATTTTAAAGGCGCGGGCTTGTGGATTTTTGGTTTCAGGACCAAACCAGACATCATAAATTTTGGCCGCCTGCCCGGTAGATTCCAGCTTCAAAAGTTCATCGTTGACGGCTTTTAACAACGCTGGCTCACCTTTTTTCACCCCCACGCCAATCTCTTCTTTGCTCAACAGGTCCGGTAGAATTTTGAAATCTGCTTTATCCGGCGCACCGCCTAATAAACCGGCCAGAATCGTACTGTCCTGGGTGATGGCCTGAACATTGCCGTTGCGCAGTGCGGTTAACGCCAGCGGGATATCGTCATAGGCCAGTACGCGCGACTGCGGGAAGCGCTGATGCAGTGCCTGTTCACCAGTAGTGCCTTTTACCGCGCCGATGCGTGCTTTGCTGTATTGATCGAGCTTATCCGGAGATTTTGCTGGCACAAGGAACTGCTGGCCGGTAACAAAATAGGGGACGGAGAAATCTATTACCTGCGACCGCTCAGGCGTGATCGTGATATCCGCAACGATTAAATCGGCTTTACCAGATTGTAATAACGGAATTCGGTTTGCCGGATTGGTCGCCACCAGTTCCAGTTTTACACCAAGAGATTTAGCCAGCGCTTCGGCAAAATCGACGTCGTAGCCGACAATCTTATGCGTTTTGGCATCGATGGAGCCAAACGGCGGGTTCGCGTCAAATGTTGCGACTTTTACTACGCCTGCGGCTTTGATATCGGCCAGTTGGTCGGCCTGAGCCTGTGAGACGCTAATGCCTGATGCCAGCAGGATGCCGAGTGCCAGCAGTGTTTTTTTCGCGCTGTGAGTTTTTGTTACCATCATTTTGTAAGTCCCTGTCGTTTTTTTTGGTTTGTGCTTTTTACGCTCCCATAACTCAGGTTCAGGACAAAATAAGAAAAAATTCTTATCTATTTACAAAATGTTATTAGTGAAAAAGGTGTTAACAATGGGTAAACGCAATGCGATATGTAGCCAGGCGAGAGGGCATAGCCAGGAGGTAAAAAAAAACCGGCATTGCGCCGGTTCGGAAATCAGATTTTGCAGGCGTCACCGCAATCATTATCAGCAATAATTTCTTGCGCTTTCTTGTCTGCATCTTCCAGACGTTCAGCGTTACGCTCTTGCGCTTCTTCCAGTCCATCAAAGACCAGATTATCGAGATCAATTTCCATCATTCACCTGCTCAGGTTCAGCGTTTAACATCACGTTATTATATTGCAAAAATGTTGCTTAACAGCAGCGATTCTTGCTACTTAGCATCGAACGCAATCCGCTGTGCGTATTTATCCGCCAAAGTGGCCCACGGTTCGCAATTGCTAAAGAATTGTTGGTTGTAAATACCGCAAAATTCTCGCTCTCTCTACCGTTTTATTCCCACTTTTTCATTAACGTGATGCGCGATCATTTTTAACAAATCTGCGACAAAATCACTATACATATAACTTAATATCTTTTATACATTAATTGTTCAACCCTGCGACTATTCCACAAAAGAGAAAGCTATATGGAACAGACACCTGATAAGAAAAACAATAATTTTCAAAAAGATGGCAAAGAACAGTTCAATAGATCGATCGGTTTAATTTCAAACTTTGCGTTGGGTTTTACCTACCTGTCGCCGCTTACCGCCGTCTACTCGCTGTTTGCGCTGGCCGTAACGCTGGCGGGGCCGCCTGCAGTATGGTGGATTTTAATCGTCGCATGTGGGCAACTTTTGGTGGCGCTGGTGTTTGGTGAGGTCGCTTCCCAGTATCCGATAACCGGCGGGCTTTACCCTTGGGCCAGAAGGTTGTGGGGCAAGAAATATGCGTGGATCGCCGCCTGGATCTACCTGTGGGCACTGGTGGTCACCATTACGTCGATCGCGGAATATACATCAACGTTTGTTGAATCACTCTTCCATTATGGTCAGACTCCAGCCACGATGTTGGTGACTTCCGTTCTGCTGCTGCTGTTGATGATGGCGGTTAATATGTCCGGGACTAAAAATCTGGCCCGGGTGGCGAAAATTGGTTTCTGGTGTGAAATTGTTAGCGTGATCGCGCTGGGGATTTATCTGCTGATTTTCCACCGTTCGCAGCCGTTCTCTGTAATTTTTGACTCGATGGGTGTGCTGGCTCATGACGGCAGCTATTCCACCGCATTTATGTCTGCTGCGCTGATGGGACTGTTTATGTTCTTTGGCTTTGAGGCCTGCGGTAACGTTGCGGAAGAGGTGCAGAATCCCAGTAAAAAGATCCCAGTGGCGATGATTTTAAGCATCGTATTCGGCGCGATTTCCGCCATTATTTCTGTTATGGGTTATCTGCTGGCTTCACCGAATCTGGTCAGCATCGTGAATGGCAAAACGTCCGATCCGATCCCGGCAATCCTTAATGAAGCTCTGGGTGAAACCGGCGCGACTGTCTTTATCGTCGTCGCGATTATCGCCATGTTGTCGTGCATTTTGTCTCTCCAGGCTGCGTTAAGCCGTCTTATCTTTTCTTTCTCCCGCGACAGAATGCTGCCGGGAAGTGAATGGATGGCCAAAATCTCTAAAAATGGTGTTCCGGATAATGCCATGGTCGTCAGTTGCCTACTGCCAGTGATCATCTGTGTTTGGGTTTATTTCCAGCCAGATAACCTGTCGCGTATCACCGCGTTTGCTGTTATCGGGATTTACATCTCGTTCCAGATGGTTGTGCTGGCCGCGCTGCGTCAGCGCCTGAAAGGCTGGAAACCGGCGGGGGAGTGGACCATTGGCGGTTGGGGCGTAATCGTGAATGTGCTGGCGTTAGCTTACGGATTGTGCGGGATCTGGTTACTGGCGCAACCGGCAGACAGCAGCGACTTCATTGACCGTTGGACGGTCCTGTTCGGCCTGGCGATTGTCGTTGGCTCGGGACTTATTTATATGTTCCTGACCCGTCCGTTTGGTCGTTCAGCGGCGCCGGAAAACGACGCCATTGCGTACGCCAGTAAGCTCAATATGAGGCAGGATAACTAAAAACTAAGGGCCTTCGGGCCCTTAGTTTTGATAGTGATAAAGGATAAAGTAGTCGCTCTGATACACCACGGTACTATTTGCAGGTGCCAGCAATTCACCCACGCGAAAACGTGGCCAACTGGAGAAAATGATCCTGTTTTCCAGATTGGTCAGAATCACATAATCAGGATGAGCGCAGGAGAGCAGTTCGGCTTCTATCTGACTGACCAGCAAATCGACCGCGGCAACACCGAGAAACTGGTCGTTGTAGTAGACCGGGACGGCTGACGTTAGGGTATAGGAGGTATTGCAAATATAGTCGACGTAGGGACCGTGGATATAGGCTTTGCCAGCCGGAGGAGAATGCTTAAACCACTCAAAGGTTCTGAAATCCAGTCGTTGTTGTGTGGCCTGATCCAAATCCAGATGCGCCTGGCTCAAACCATTATCTTTCTTATACCACCACTCCAGCAACCAGTACTCTTTTGTGTTTGCGGTGCTCTCAATATGGCTGGCGAATCCCGCCCCTGAACAGTAATGGTTGTCACTGAGCGTGCGCTTGATGTGCTGTTGAACGGTGGATCTTACTGATGGGTCGAGAACGACCTCGGCTGAGGCCTTTTGTACCCCTGAAATCGCCTCATGGATGCTCCTCGCTAGCGCAACGGTAGAATCTACGGTAGAAACAGTAATGTCATCAATTTTACGGATTAATGCGCTTAGGGATGTCGAAGAGCTCATTGTCTGTCCTGCCTTCACTGATTGTCAGTTCGAGTTATATTTCAGCTTTTTTTCAATAAGGTAGTAGGTAAACGTGTCGATGATCCGTGTGGCAAACTGTACTGACTCTGCCTCGTTGTGAGCAGCCAGTGCATCGGCCAGCGCTGAATAAAGCGCGATAATTTCCGCATGAATACTGTCTGTGCGATAAAGTATCGCCACAAGTGATGCCCATTCAGCCTGAACTTGCAGCTCCTGATTGGCCAGTCGCGCTGAATGCGAACTGGCAGCAATCGCCAGCAGACAACGCATATCGGCCTGGGTCATCAGCTCAGGTGAGTTTGCCTTTCTGAGAACCTCGACAAACTCGCGAAATTTGGCGATATCCGCACCGGTCATCCGTCGGGAAGCCAGCCTCGCGCTATGGCTAATAATGGCGCAATGCATTTCACCCAGATCAGACAGATAATCCGTACTGATCGCTTTGAACGGGTGCAGGGCGCTATTTTTGCCATCGATATTTTCGCAAACGAAGCTCCCGCCATTACGACCGCGAACCGTATGGATAAGATTATTAGCCCGAAGCGTGTTTAGCGCTTCTCTGATAGTGATATGTGAGACACCCATCATTTTTGCCAAATCAGTTTCGTTGGGAAGCTGTTCTTTTGGCTCCAGCAACCCCGTGATAATGGCATTTGAAAGGCGCTGGACTATCTGGTCTGAACGACTGACCTGCCCGATAGGCGCAAATATGACCGCGTGAGTAATCATAATCTTTTCTGTACTCAATTCCCTGAAACAACGACCATTTTTAACACATGCCCGTCGGGCAAGGAAGGTAAGAATGGCCGAGTTATTTTACATGCCTGGGCGCAACGTCACTGCACAAGCGGATGTGTGTCCCGATAACCTCATGATGAGCTGAGCATAACGCGTCAGCTGGCAATGAAAAGCCTTACCTTGCAAATGTGAAAATTAAGTTAAAAATGCGAGGCTTATCATAGTGTCAATGTTGCGCATTTGAAAAAATTTTACAATATATATATTACATAAGATTCTTTATGTATTAATTGACAGGAGACAAGCATGAAAACCCTGAAGCATTTTATTAATGGGCACTATGTAGCAGGCAGCAGCGAAGATAGCTTCGAACTGGTGAGTCCGGTTGACGGTGAAACATACGCAATTTCTCCCAACGCTAACGAGGTGGAGGTAGAGCAAGCCTACTCAGCAGCGGAGGCGGCGTTTAGCATCTGGAGAAAATCGACGCCAGCACAGCGGCAAAAGGCGTTATTGCTGCTGGCCGACGAGATTGAACGCAACGTTGAGCGACTGGTAACCGCGCAGAGTCAGGAAACCGGTCAGCTTCGCCATTTTATTGAGAAAGAGGAGATTGCGGCATCCTGCGATGCCATCCGCTTTTTTGCTGGCGCGGCGCGCTGTCTTGAAGGGAAGGCGGCGGGAGAATATTCCGCCGGGTTTACATCGACCATCCGTCGTGAACCGCTGGGTATCGTTGGGCAAGTTACGCCGTGGAACTACCCGTTCATGATGGCGGTGTGGAAGATTGCACCAGCGCTGGCGGCAGGCAACACGATCGTGTTAAAGCCAAGCGACACCACACCAGTCAGTACGCTGCTGTTGGCTGAACTGGCAGCACCATTGTTCCCGAGAGGGGCGTTTAACGTCGTGTTGGGCAAAGCCAGCACCGGTTCGCTGGTGGTTTCAAATCCGAAGGCTTCACTGGTTTCGATTACCGGTTCGGTCCGCGCGGGCTTGCAGGTTGCGGCATCAGCAGCGGCGAATCTGACTAAAGCACATCTGGAATTGGGCGGGAAAGCGCCTGCAGTCGTGTTCGCCGATGCGGATATGGACAAGGCGATTGCGACAATCACTACGGCAGGCTTTTTCAATGCCGGGCAGGATTGCACAGCGGCTACGCGGATCCTGGTAGAGCAATCCATCTATGCTGAGTTTCTGGAAAAACTGATCCAGAAAACAAAAAGTATCAAATTTGGGCCGCCAGAAGATCAGAATGCGCTGTACGGCGCATTGAATAGCCGGAATCAACTGGAGCAGGTGAAAGGTTTTATTGAGCGTTTACCGGCACATGCAAAAATTGAAACCGGTGGGCGCGCCGGGCCAGGTCCGGGCTTCTATTTTGAGCCGACGATTGTCTCCGGATTGCATCAAAATGATGAAGCTATTCAGCATGAAGTATTTGGTCCGGTAATGACCATTCAGTCGTTTTCTACTGACGAAGAGGCACTACACAAAGCGAATGATGTGGAGTATGGTCTTGCCGCCAGCGTCTGGACCAGTAACCATGGTCGCGCGCAGCGCTTCAGCATTGACCTCGATTTTGGCACGGTGTGGATTAACAATCACATTCCTCTGTGCGCCGAAATGCCGCACGGCGGGTTCAAAAAATCGGGTTATGGCAAAGATCTCTCATCCTATTCGCTCGAAGAATACACTCGGGTGAAACATATCATGTGTGACATTTCTGAATAGAGAGGATTACGATGAAAACATTAAGAATTGCGGTTCTTTCATTAGTGATGCTCTCTGGCTATAGCCTTGCAGAAAGTACATCGCTGAATACCGTAAAAGAATATATGGCGGCGTGGAATGCGCATGATGTTTCACGAGCCGCTCAATATCTTGCGGATGATGCGGTTTATTATGATGCCGCCGCGGGTGAACCGGTAAACGGGAGAGAAAAAGCGGAAAAAGAGGTTATCGGCGCTTTTATTAAGGCGGTGCCAGATCTGAACTGGAAAATGGTTGGCAAACCCGTCTACGACGAAGACACCGTGGCATTCCGTTGGGAATTTTCAGGCAAAAATAGTGGTGAATGGGCAGGGAGTCCGCCGACAAATAATCCGATCAAATTTGAAGGCGTAAGCTATATTCATGTTAAAGCAGGAAAAATCACCTGGCAGGGTGATTATTATGATTCTAAAAAACTGGATGAAGAGTTAAAGCCAGTGAAGTAGTCGGTTGTACCCCTTTATAAATAAGAAGGGGGTATTTCTCTTATTTGTGTCGTATTAAAGGCAGTGTGTAGCAATAAGGAAAAAAGTTAATGGCAATTACCAGACGTGATTTTCTCAACGGCGTCGCGGTGACTATTGCGGCGGGACTTACCCCGCTGGAGTGGGTCAGGGCGACAGGAAAGGGAAACGCATTTATAGATGGAAATTATTATCCTCCTGCGCTGACAGGGCTGCGGGGTAATCATCCTGGATCATTTGAAATGGCGCATGCGCTAGGCCGCGAGCAGAAGCATTTTGATTTAAACGCTCTGCCCGTTGAGGAAGAGTACGATCTGGTGATTGTTGGGGGCGGGATTAGCGGGTTAGCTGCCGGTTGTTTTTGGCGTCAAGTTGCCGGGCAAAATAGCCGGATCCTGATCCTCGATAACCATGACGATTTTGGCGGACACGCCAAACGTAATGAATTTACCAGCTCGGGCAAGAAATTACTCGGTTATGGCGGCAGCGAAGCATTCCAGTCACCCGCGCATAATTTCAGCCCTGAAGTACAAAAACTGATGGAAACCGTGGGCGTCAGCGTCACGCGGTTAAAAGAGAGTTTTGACGTAAACTTCTACCCCGACTGGCAGCTCAGTCGCGGGGTTTTTTTCGACAAGAAGAATTTTGGCGTAACAAAAATCGTCAGCGGCGATCCGGGCCGCGCGGTATCTGATGATATTCCGCCGGACAGGCTCAATGGCCGTAAAATTGAAGACTTTATCAATGATTTTCCGCTAGGTGAGAACGACAGAAAAGCGCTGATCGACCTGCATGTACGCCCTGGCGATTACCTTCCGGGGATGACGGTCGATGAGAAAATGGAATGGCTGGATACCCACAGCTACAGTGAATTTTTAGCAACAAAAGTGGGTTTGAGCAAAATGGCGCTGCTCTATTTTCAGCAGCGTTCCAATGACTTCTTTGCCATCGGCATTGAAGGCATCTCCTGCAGCGATGCCAGGGCGTGCGCCTTACCCGGCATGGAAGGGATGGGGTTACCGCCGTTGGACGGAGAGTCGCTGGCCGACCTCGAAGAGCCGTATGTTTACCATTTCCCGGACGGTAACGCCGGTCTGGCCCGACTGTTAGTCAGGTATATGCTGCCGGATGCGCTACCGGGTAACACGATGGAAGACTCTGTTCTCGCCAGATTACATTATGAAAAGCTGGATCTACCAGAAAACACCACGCGCCTGCGCCTGAACAGCACAGTGATTAATGCGGCCAACGTGCAGGATGGCGTTGTGGTGACCTACCTGCGTGACGGTAAAATGCACCGTGTGCGCGGTAAGAACACCATCATGGCAGGCTATAACATGATGATCCCGTATCTGGTGCCTGAGATGCCGGAACAGCAGCAGGCGGATCTCAAACTGAACGTCAAGGCTCCGCTGGTGTACACCAACGTGGTGGTAAAAAACTGGCAGGCGTTCAAACAGCTTGGCGTACATGAAATTTATTCTCCAGCGGCACCTTACAGCCGGGTTAAGCTCGACTATCCGGTCAGTATTGGTGGGTATCAGCATCCGGCCTCCCCGGACGATCCGATGGTCATTCACATGGTCTATGTGCCGACCTACCCGGGCAGTAACCTATCGGCCAGAGAGCAGTTCCGCCTGGGACGAGCCTATTTGCTGGGGACCACTTTTGCGGCGCATGAGGAGATGATTCGCTCCCAGTTGCAGGAGATGTTTGGCTCAACAGGCTTTGATAATCAACGCGATATCTCCGCCATTACCGTTAACCGCTGGGCGCATGGCTATGCGTACTACGCCAATTCACTGTTCGATGATATGGATAAAATGCCAGAAATTATCGAGCGGGCGCGTCAGCCAGTCGGTCGCATTGCCATCGCTAACTCCGATTCTGACTGGAGTGCTTATGCCCACACGGCAATCGATCAGGCATGGCGTGCGGTTAATGAACTCAAGGATATGGGGTGATCTATGCGTAACGTAACCATTCTCGCCGCCTGTTTATTTACCGCTTCGGTAAGCGCTGCTGAATCTAACGGTGAATACATCGCGCGAATTTCAGACTGCGTCGCCTGTCATACCGCTGAAGGTGGTGCGGCGATGGCGGGGGGCAAAAAGTTTCCTACTCCGGTGGGGGATATTTATTCGACCAACATTACCCCGGACAAGGCACAGGGTATTGGTAATTACTCATACGAGGATTTTGAAAAGGCGGTACGCCAGGGAATTGCCAAAGACGGTCACCCGCTCTATCCGGCCATGCCTTATCCCTCTTATGCAAAACTTTCTGACGAGGATGTTCAGGCGCTGTATCGCTATTTTATGCATGATGTCACACCGTCTGCGCAACCCAATAAAGAGAATGCCATTCCGTGGCTACTCTCCGCCCGCTGGCCACTGCATATCTGGAACTGGCTGTTTACCGACGCGCCAGCGACGACAGTAGATAGCGCGAAACCAGATGACAACACAGCTCTGATAAAACGGGGCGCTTATCTGGTGGAAGGTCCCGGACACTGCGGTTCATGCCATACACCGAGAGGTATGGCGATGAATGAAAAAGCTTATACCCATGCTGATGCCGAGTACCTGAGTGGCGCGATGATTGACGGCTGGTATGCACCTTCGCTGCGGGGCAGCGGAATGTCTGAGCAGGCGTTAAAATCGCTGTTGCTGACCGGTAAGAGCAAGCATGCTGCGGTTTCAGGTTCGATGGCTGAAGTCGTCACGCAGAGTACACAGTATCTGACCGACGAAGATGCCACGGCGATCGCCCAATATCTGCTGAGTCTGAAAAGCGCGAAGCCTGAAACGGTGCGTGCTGCTGCGACTACAGCATCCTGGTCGAATTCACCTGAGGCGGGCAAAGTGACCTATAACCGTTACTGTTCAACTTGTCACGGTCTGGAAGGGAAAGGTACGGATGATAACGCACCTTCTTTGGTCAACAATCCGCTGGTCATGGTTGATGACCCGGCGCCGCTGTTCAGAGTGATTGCCCACGGCGCAGAAACACCGACAACGCGCGGCAGCGTCTCCTTCAAGATGCCCGCCTACGGAGGCATGTTAAGTGACAACGAAATGCGCGACGTGATTAATTACGTGCGTAAGACCTGGGGTGAAGGGAATGGCGAAGTAAGCCATGAAGATCTGGCTGGGATTAAAAAAGCGTCACATTAAACAGTATGCCGGATAAGGTGCTTGCACCACCATCCGGCAGTGCTTACACGGTGTTTACCCTGATAATATCCGCGAGTCGGGTAAACGCCGCCGGCATTTCATGCTCTTCAATACTTGCAAACCCCAGCAACAGGCCGCTGCGTTTCTCTTCATTCACGTAATAGCGTGATAACGGGCGCACCAACAACCCTTGCGCATTCGCTTGTTGGGCAATGACCGCGTCATCGCTCCCTGCGGGTAACTGTAAGATCATATGCAGCCCGGCGTTGCTGCTGAAGGAACCAAGATAATGTTCACCAAGCTGGCGGCTGATAAGCTCTACCAGCATCTGGCGACGACGACTGTATAGTTGGCGCATTTTCCGAATGTGCGCTGCGTAATAACCCTCGCGAATAAACTCCGCCAGCGCGGTCTGAATCAACAGATGTCCACCACGGTAGAGGTCGTTATGAACCTTTTTCAGCGGAGCGGCTAACGATTTAGGTAGCACGACATACCCGAGTCGAAGTGCGGGATAGAGTGTCTTACTGAATGTCCCGATGTAGATGACCGGTGTCTCTTCTTCCAGCCCCTGCAAAGAGGGGATCGGCTGGCCGGAAAAGCGGAACTCACTGTCGTAATCATCTTCCACTATCCAACTTCGCGTTTCACGTGCGCGAAAGATAAGTTGCCGGCGGCGATTGAGGCTCATCACCGAACCGAGAGGGTATTGATGTGACGGTGTCACAAAAATAAGTTTTGGCGGTGTTTCGCCTGCCTCCGGCGGGACCATACCTTGTTCATCAACAGGAATAGCCGAAAAATTCACCGCATTGATACGCAGAATATTTTTGATTCCCCAGTAGCCCGGCTCCTCAATCCAGGCGTGATCGCCCGGGTTGCATAACGTTCGGGTCACCAGATCCAGCGCCTGGTGAATACCTTCGGTAATCAGAATTTGCTCCGGCGAACACCGCACGCCGCGAGCGGTGCGCAGATAGTCTGCCAGCGCTTCTTTCAGCTCATTCACACCGCCTGCGGCATCGTAAGTGAGAAACTCCGGGCGCAATCGTCTTGCCAGCCTGTCCTGAATTTTTTTGAGCACCCGGTGCGGAAAATGCTCTACATCAGGTACGCCTGGAATAAACGCGCCCCACTGACAGGGACTGGCGCTGGCATTACCTAACAGCTCAAGGCAGCGGGCAGATAAGCGGGTGTGATCCTCCAGAGCGGCAGCAACAGGTTCTTTATTGGGACGCAGGTTGAGATTGTCCAGCACGCTGTCAGTGACAAATGTGCCGCTACTGGTACGCGCAGAAATATAACCTTCGGCCTGCAACTGCTCGTAAACCCGCAGGACGGTATTGCGCGATAGCATCAGCTCTCCTGCCAGGTCACGCGACGGAGGCATTCGGGTAGCCGGTTTCAGGCTACCTTCGAGGATGCAACTACAAATGGCGGCATACAGGCGGCGATGTAGTTTTTCGTCAGTCTGCTGACTAAATGCATGCTTGATCACATCTCCGGCAAGTGAACGCATTTGGATCCTTAAAATAAAACGATTTGGCTCTCGATTAAAGTACCAGACGGCGTCTAAATTTAAAGGGTAATTCAACCGAAATGTATTAATGGACAAGGTGTAGAGAATGAACAATAAAAACCTGCAACAACGTCGTCTGGATGCCACCCCGCGTGGCGTGGGTGTGATGTGTGATTTTTATGCCCAGTCGGCAGAAAACAGCACGATTACCGATATCGAAGGCAATCAGTACATTGATTTTGCCGCCGGGATTGCCGTGCTGAACACCGGACACCGCCATCCTCGCCTGGTGCAGGCAGTCGAAGCGCAACTTCAGGCTTTTACCCATACGGCTTATCAGATTGTCCCGTACGAAAGCTATGTGTCTTTGGCTGAGAAAATCAACGCCGTCGCGCCAATCGATGGCAAGCGTAAAACCACATTCTTCACCACCGGGGCTGAAGCGGTAGAAAACGCGGTGAAAATTGCACGCGCACATACCGGGCGTCCTGGCGTTATCGCATTTGGCGGTGGTTTTCATGGTCGTACTTACATGACGATGGCGTTAACCGGCAAGGTGGCACCCTATAAAAAAGGTTTCGGTCCGTTCCCTGGCTCTGTTTACCATGCTCCGTATCCTTCTGAATTGCAGGGTATTTCCACGGAGGATTCCCTAAAAGCGATTGAGCGTCTGTTTAAAGCCGATATCGATCCAACCCAGGTTGCGGCGATTATCTTCGAACCCGTCCAGGGCGAAGGGGGCTTCGTGGTGGCACCGCCGGAATTTGTGGCTGCCATCCGCCGTATTTGCGACGAGCATGGCATCGTGATGATCGCCGATGAAGTACAAAGCGGGTTTGCCCGTACGGGCCAGCTGTTTGCGATGGATCATTACGCCGATAAAGCGGACCTGATGACCATGGCGAAAAGCCTCGCGGGCGGTATGCCGCTGTCTGGCGTCGTGGGCAAAGCCGAAATCATGGATGCACCTGCGCCTGGTGGTCTGGGTGGAACTTACGCCGGGAACCCGCTGTCGATCGCGGCGGCCCATGCAGTACTGGACATTATTCATGATGAACAGCTGTGCCAGCGTGCGGCGGCCCTCGGCGAACAGCTGCGCGCCGCTCTGACAGATGCGCAAGCAGGGTGTCCTGAACTGGCCGAAGTGCGTGGTTTAGGTTCTATGATTGCTGCTGAATTCTGTGATCCAGTGACAGGGGAACCCAACGCTTCCGCCGCACAACGCGTGCAGAAGAAAGCCCTTGAGCAAGGGCTGCTGCTGCTGACCTGCGGTCAGTATGGCAACGTTATTCGTTTCCTTTACCCGCTTACGATTCCGCAGGATCAGTTCGCCAAAGCGCTTCAGGTCATCAAAGCGGCGACGAAATAGTCCCGTATACCGCAGAAAAGACATAAAGCCGACGGTTGTCATCACCGTCGGCTTTATTATTGCCGGCATAAATTGATCTTCCTCGTGTGTAGTGCGGTATTTATCGCGAATGGGTTGCCAGTTATTGCGTTATATAATTTAATGCATATCGTTTTTACTCCTCTATTCAGATGGTATCCCATGTTAACTTTCCGCTCTTTTGTGCTGGTATGCGCCAGCATGTTGTTTGCGTTTTCTGCTCAGGCTGACCGAACGATCACCGATCAGCTTGGTCGACAGGTCACGATTCCTGACCATGTGGACAAAGTCGTCGTGCTGCAACACCAGACGTTGAATATTCTGGTCCAGCTCAATGCCCAGCAGGACATTGTTGGCGTTATGTCGAGCTGGAAAAAACAGCTCGGGCCTGAATTTGCGCGCTTTATGCCGACGATTACTACATTGCCGACGCCGGGTGATCTCACCAGCGTGAACATCGAAAGCCTGCTGGCAATTCATCCACAGGTGGTGTTTGTCGCCAACTATGCGCCCGCGGAGATGATCCAGCAGATTCAGAACGCCGGTATTCCGGTCGTGGCTATCTCATTGCGCAAAGATGCCGACGGGCAACAGAATAAAATGAACCCGACTATGGCCAATGAAGAGCAGGTCTACAACGAAGGGTTGAAGCAGGGTATTCGCCTGATTGCGGATGTCGTGGGGCGTAAACCGCAGGCTGAAACGTTAATCGACTACGTTTTTGCGGCACGAGCAAAATTCAATGCGCCAGTCGCAAACATCCCGGATGCGCAAAAAGTCCGTATTTATATGGCTAACCCCGACCTGATGACTTACGGCTCCGGGAAGTACACAGGACTGATGATGCAGCACGCGGGGGGATTAAACGTGGCGGCTGCCAGTGTGAAAGGGGCCCGTCAGGTTGCGCTGGAGCAGGTATTAGCGTGGAACCCGCAGGTGATTTTTGTCCAGGATCGCTATCCGCAGGTGGTAACTCAGATCCAAAACGATCCGAACTGGCAGGGGATTGATGCGGTGAAAAATCATCGTGTCTGGTTGATGCCTGAATACGCCAAAGCCTGGGGCTATCCGATGCCGGAGGCGTTGGCGATCGGTGAACTGTGGATGGCCAAAAAACTGTATCCGGATGCCTATAAAGATGTGGACGTTGATGCGCAGGCGCAAGATTACTATCAGCGTTTTTATCGTGTGAACTGGCAGTCTGATGCAGCTAAGTAACCGTTTTTTGTCCCAGCAACCGCTCTTAATCGTTGTGGTCCTGTTGCTGGGCGTCAGTTCGCTATGCCTCGGACAATATCCGCTGTCGTTAAGTGAGGTATTTTACCACCTGACGCACTATAGCGACGCTGGGGGAATAGCCAGCCAGGTGATCTGGACGGTCAGATTACCGCGTATTCTGATGGCGCTGCTGGCGGGGGGCGCGCTGGGGTTATGCGGGGCGACGTTGCAAGGAGTATTTCATAATCCGCTGGTCGACCCGCATATTATCGGTGTGACGTCGGGGGCGGCCTTTGGAGGAACGCTGGCCATCCTGCTCGGTCTTTCACCCTTGCTGATGATGGGGTCAACGTTTTTCTTCGGTCTGACGGCATTGATCCTGGTGTATGTCATTGCTGCGTTACAGGGGCTGGAGAATACGCTGGTGTTGATCCTGTCAGGTATCATTTTGAGCGGCTTTTTTGCCGCGCTGGTGAGCCTGATCCAATATCAGGCTGATACCGAAGAGACGTTACCTAATATTGTGTTCTGGCTGCTGGGCAGCTTCGCGACGGCCAACTGGAATAAAGTACTGCTATTGGCGGTTCCGGTCGGTATCGCCGCGACGGTTTTGTTCCAGCTACGCTGGCGGATAAACCTGTTATCGCTCAATGACAAAGATGCCAGAGCACTGGGTGTGGCGGTGGTTCCTCTGCGACGCAGCGTTTTGGTGTGCTGCGCATTTTTGGTCGCCGCTCAGGTGGCGGTCAGCGGCAGTATTGCCTGGGTTGGGTTGGTTATTCCGCATCTGGCGCGTTTGCTGGTGGGCGTTGATCATCGTCGTCTACTGCCGTGTGCCTTCTGGTTGGGGGGCGGTTTTATGATTGTCGTGGATGATATTGCCCGCACCCTGATGCACGCGGAGATACCGCTGGGGATCATCACCGCATTGTTCGGTGCGCCGTTGTTTGCTTTCTTGCTCATTCGTACCAGCCGTCGGGAGAAATCATGATACCTGCCGCACTGCGCGTAAATCAGCTTTCTTATGGGTATCGCGCGCCGCTATTTGAGCCGCTAACGTTCTGTTGCCAGAAAGGTGATATCTGGGCCGTGCTTGGACGTAACGGTCTGGGTAAAAGTACGCTGCTTGATACGCTAACCGGCACGCTGCCTGCTTTAGGCGGGAGTATTGAAAATAACGGTGGGATAGGAATTGTGGCACAGCATAGCCATCTACCGTTTCCTTATACGGTCAGCGACGTGGTATTGATGGGGCGGGCACAGCACGTGAAGCTTTTTGCGCAACCCAGCCAGCAGGATCAACAAAGAGCAATGCAGGCATTAGAGCAGTTGAGTATTGCGCATCTTGCCTCCAGCTCATTTGGCTCACTTTCTGGCGGGCAGCAACAGTTAGTGATGATTGCCCGGGCTCTGGTGACTGAGTGTCAAACGTTGTTACTTGATGAACCGTGTTCCGCGCTGGATCTCGCCAATCAGCAGGTGGTGCTCCAGCTCATCAGCGATTTGGCCCATCAACAGGGATGCAGCATTCTCTTTTCGACCCACGATCCGCTTCATGCGTTACAGGTTGCTTCCCATACTTTGCTGCTACTCCCTGAAGGTAAATGGCGGGCAGGGCCAACGGACAGCATTGTGACCGAAGAGAATCTGTTTCTGGCCTATGGCTTACCGCTGCGAAAACTTAGCGTGGAGAATCACCCTACGCCATTTATCGCACCGTTGTTTTCTATTCGTCGTTAAGCGGTAAGAATCCTGCGGCGGTAAGGAACGCCTGACCGCTGCGGGAAAGTATGAATTCAACCAGCGCCATGACTTCTTTGGAGGCTTCAAGCACCGCCAGTTGGTATTCGCAGCGAATATTGTGCTCGTCCGGAATAGCCACGTAATGTACGTCGGTCATCGCGTGCAGCGCGTGTGCGTAATGCGCGTAACCGATAAACAGATCGGCCAGCCCCTGGCGCAGGATCCAGGCGCTCGCCAGTTCTCCTTGCGGGATTTTTATCGTATCACGGCCACCAACCAGTGGGATAGCGCGCGCCCGAAGTTGCCGCCCGAGTCCTGGTTCCAGTACATCCATATTGTCGAAAAATGCCCAGGTATAGTCTCCGGAAGGGTCGCAGCCGGGCGTTGATGTACCTGGTCGCAGCGTTGGGTCGCGGAGTAAATCCAGCCAGGTTCCGATTCGGTTGCTGACAAGGCTCAGTTTGTTCCAGCAAAAGGTGTGCGTTGAGACGGCTTTATTACGTACCAGCAGGTTTTGCGGATGTTCCCGGTTGGCGGAGGCAAAGAGCGCACACGGTTCACCCGCTTCAATACGCTCGCGCAGTAAACCGGCCGGACCATATTCAACCTTGACGTCTATTCCACTCATGCGCGTGAACTGGCTTATCAGCGGGGTAAATGCTGGGCGTAAACTGCCCGCGGCGAACAGGAGGATGGAAGAGGGCATGGTATCCGGGCTCTGACGAAAGACATTATACGAAGAATATGAATGATACGCGTTGAGCATGGAATTTAGAATGATTTAACGCATTGCTATTGTAGCAACGTAGGAAATGATAAAACCGAAGATAAAACGATAGTTTTGAAGTGAAATAGCACCAAATCGAAGAGATGATTTGGTGCGTCCGAGTGGACTCGAACCACCGACCCCCACCATGTCAAGGTGGTGCTCTAACCAACTGAGCTACGGACGCAAGATGGTGCGTTCAATTGGACTCGAACCAACGACCCCCACCATGTCAAGGTGGTGCTCTAACCAACTGAGCTATGAACGCAACGTTGTAGGTGACAACGGGGACGAATATTAGCGGCACAGACCGAATGAGGCAAGAGGGAAATGGCATTTTTCTTCCTGATCTCACGCGATTGCAGAGTAATTAAGCAAGTTGACTATATTTTGTTGATTTTGCAGCGTGTTTTTTATTCATGCAGCAGGCAGGGGCATAATGGGAACGGTTTGAATGACATGAGCACTCAGTCTTTTAGCGTTGCAAGGATCGTGGCTTCTATTTTCTCTTGAGTCGTGTAGGGGGCAAAACGCTTAAGCGGCTTACCGTCGCGCCCGATCAGGAATTTAGTGAAGTTCCACTTGATCCACCCAGCACGCCGGGTAATTCATCTTTCAGGAAACGAAACACCGGATGCGTCCCAGCGCCGTTGACGTCCACTTTCTCAAACATCGGGAAGCTCACACCGTAGTCGATGTGACAGGTTTGTGCGATTTCATCGGCTCCACCAGGTTCCTGTTTACCGAACTGGTTGCAGGGGAAACCCAGCACCGCCAGACCCTGTGCGGCGTACTTCTTATAGAGCACTTTGAGGCCTGCTATTGTGGCGTGAATCCACAATGACTGGCGGTATTAACCACCAGCACCAGTTTTCCAGCGTAATCGGCCATCGAGATGGGTTGGCCATTGAGACTGGTGGCAGTAAGTTGATGAAAGGTGGTCATACCGGAATCCTCAATTAAGTTCACATTACTCATATTGCCTGCGGGTTATAGGCTTCGCTTAGTGACTTTTTATTATGGTAGCAACCGTAAGATTAATAAAATGACTAAGTTGAGAGGAATTGCTCCGCCATCAAACTCACATTTAATCTGCCGTGGCAGAGTTAAAAAATCCACGCCAGGCGTGGATTTTAAGAGGGCGTGGGAAGCAGGAGTTAGCGCTCGTTTTTTGCCATTAACAGCGCCAGGTCGACGAGCCGATTGGAGAATCCCCATTCGTTATCGTACCAGGCGAGAATTTTGACCATATTGCCACCAATTAGCAACGTTGACAGGCCGTCGATAATGGATGAACGCGGGTCACCCTGGTAGTCGCTTGAAACGAGCGGTTCATCGCTATAGCCCAGGATCCCTTTCAGCGGCCCCGTCGCGGCGGCGTTACGAAATGCATTATTGACTTCTTCTTCCGTTACATCCCGCTCAAGCGTGACGGTCAGGTCGACAATTGACACTACCGGAACTGGTACGCGCAGCGAATAACCGGTTAAGCGACCATCCAGCTCAGGGATGACTTTGCCAAGCGCCTTTGCAGCACCGCTTGAGTAGGGCACTATCGACAATGCAGCGGCGCGGGCGCCACGAAGATCTTTTTCCGGTTGGTCGTGCAGCGCCTGGCTGTTGGTGTAGGCATGGGTGGTGTTCATCAGACCATGCTTAATACCGAAATGTTGGTGCAAAACCTGCGCGGCAGGTGCCAGACCGTTGGTGGTGCAGCTACCGTTGCTGACGACAAAGTGTTTATCCGCCGAGTAGAGATGATCGTTAACGCCCATCACGATGGTTAAATCATCGTTTTTACCTGGAGCAGAGATAATTACGCGCTTTGCGCCACCGCTGTGGATATGTACTGCCGCCTTGTCTCGTTCAGTGAAGAAGCCGGTTGCTTCAATGACAATATCGACTTCACGTTGACGCCAGGGGATTTTGGCTGGGTCGCGTTCGCTAAAAACAGTAATGGAATTACCGTTAACGACCAGTTGCCCCTCACTGGCGGCGACGTCGGCATCGAGTTTACCCAGCAGCGAATCGTATTTCAGCAGGTGCGCCAATGTTTTACTGTCGGTCAGATCGTTGATTGCCACAATCTGAATATCCGAGTTACCCAGTGCAGCACGCAGTACGTTACGTCCGATACGGCCAAAACCGTTAATACCGACCTTTACCATGATCAACTCCTTATCTGTTGTCTCTGGCATAAATTTAGGCCGATCACTGCTTGGCGTAAACGACAAAAAAGGATCACTTTAGGCCATTTTACGACAATGAAAACGCTGGCGATATTCGCCCGGGGTCAGGTGAAGCTGTTTTTCGAATAGTCGTCGCAGGTTGATGCTGCTGCCGAATCCCGTTTGTTCGGCAATACGCTCCAGCGTCTCGTTGGTCTGCTCCAGACGCTGCCGGGCGGCGGCCAGACGAGCTTCAGCTACATAGCGCGCCGGTGAAGCTCCTGTTTCCCGGGTAAACACGCGGGTGAAGTTACGTGGACTCATGGCGACTTTTTCCGCCAGTTTATCCACGCTGAGGTCGGCGGTGAGGTTCTCAAGCAGCCAGACCAGCAGATCGTTAATCGAGCCCAGAGTACTGGTATGCTGAAGGTTGTAGCGGCTAAACTGCAGCTGGCCCCCAGGACGGCGCAGGTACATGACGAAGTCTTGAGCGACGTCGCGCGCCAGACTGAAACCATAATCCTCTTCAACCAGCGCTAGCGTTAGATCAAAGCCGGAGCTCACGCCACCCGATGTCCAGATGTGTTCGTCCTGAATATAAAGCGGACCGCTTTCGACGCGCACCTGAGGGAATTCTGCCTGCATGGTTTCAAGTAGTTTCCAGTGGGTGGTGGCTCGTCTGCCGTCCAGCAGCCCGGTTTGTGCCAGCAGCATCGCACCGCCGCAAATGGATGCAATGCGGCGGGCATGGGGAGCGGCAAGGCGCAGCCAGTCAACCACAGCAATTCCTTCCTGCGGATTTTGACCTCTGCCGGTGATAATGATGGTATCGAGAGGTTCGCGAGGATCTATCTCATGCAGGCGATGATCTGCCAGTAGGTTCAGGCCGGACTGACCATGGATCACCTGATGTGGTTGCGTTGTGGCTAACTGAACCTGATAACAGGTTTCCGTAGCGCTTTTGGGATGCAGGCGGTTGGCCTGCATCATGATGTCGGCAATACCGGCGGATTCAAACAGCATGCCGCCATCGGGAACAATGATGAGTATCTTCTTCATGTCCTGAAAAGTAGTCTTTTTACAAAATAAGTCAACAGACATGTGTTGCGGGATACTATTCTTGTCCCAATATTACAAATAAATCAGGCTGATTGTGGCCTCGCCCTGTAACTCAGTCTCATCCTGTAAGCTCAGGCCATCGGAGGCAATGGCGGCAGAGATCCTGAGGGGGATTGTCAACTGACGAATTGCCACGGGATTATTTTTCGCATCCACCGGAGTCAGTCTCATGATGCCTGAAATCAGTGTTAGTGCTGTCCCGGCTGATTGCCACATGCTCCGTTCTTGTTCCCCCGTCTGATACCCCCATGACGCGATATCGCCTTCCACGGCGCTCTCCCCGGCTAATGCGGTTATCAGGTAACCACCAATCGGTTTTTGACCTGAGGTAACACCCAGTCCAAAGAGGGTGTCAGATGAATGCCGACCAGATGTCTTATCATCGTGAGAGTCAATTATCAGGTTACGGACCCGGGTTTCCGCTTTTTCATCATTGACCATCCATGCCACCTGTCGCAGGCTCTCGCACTGTATATGCAAGCCGATAACACGTGGCGTCAACAGATAGGGAGATGAAGAACGGATCGATGAGAGACTCAGCGTACCGTAATCCACAGTGCCGCCATTATCCAGCGATACCCGGCATGCCGCCGGGATCATTTCAGCTGAAAAGCTCACATCCACCGTATTTTCCGCATACGCCTTCGTAATCAACAGGCAAAATATCCCCCCGGCACAACAAAGCCACCGATGTATCCGGCTTTTAATAAGCGAAATCAGGCGCATCTTTCCTGTAACACTTGACTGGTGGTATATAACACGCTGAAAAATTTCCTTGAACCAAAATGAAATCATCGAGTTATTCTCTCTCTGGTACGGTCATACGTAATGACAATGTTGACGCCTGCTGATCTGAAACCTGAAAGCTGCGGGCCTGTACACGGGGAATAACCGTAAGCAGGAAAGTGGCCGACATCCCGTTCACGGGCTGATGATGCTGCTGGAGCTCAACTGTGTCTCCGTTGAGAACAGCAATAGGGGTCTGCGACTGTGATTCAGACGATTTATTAAGCTCGTGGTGAACAACGAACTGGCTGCTCTTATTATCGACAAACGCTTCACTGAACATCACCGTTGCCCGTCCCTCCTCACCGAAACTGAAGTCGAGTCCTCGACGGTCATTGTCATCAAACCGGATATGTATGGGTTGAGGAACATCACACCGCACCTGTACCTGTACCTGGCGGGCGGGCAACTGCTGCCATTGTACCTGCCCGGTGGGCTCAGTATCCTGAAACCGGACTTTGCCGTATTCGTGGCGCAACTGGCTGGCAATAATATTGCACTGCGCTTGAACGACCGGACTGACAATAAAAAAGATGCCGCAACACAATGATATTAAACGAATCATTCGCATACTCCCGTTAACTCTTCATATAAACCATCCTGAGGTGGTGTTGGGGGCAGGGAATACTGTAGCTGACACATGGGGCTACCGTTGTCATCCCCCACAAAGAACGACTCACCGGGCTGCAGGTTGCTAAAGAAAACCAGGCCTTTTTCCAGAGAATTCGTCACGTACTGCCCATCGCTGTCTACGATCCCTTTTCCTTTAGACAGAAGCTTTCCGTCAATACGTCTGACTGTCATGAGTACCCTGCGGGTGTCTGATACCCTGAATTGTGTGAATGCGACGGCTCCTCGCGAAACGGTAAGCTCCGCGGCACCATTGGTTAAGTCGACATGTCTGGGCAACGTTTTAACATCAATATTGAGACGAGAGGGCTGCCACGGTGTTAAGCCGGGAACCAGCGCTTTGCCGCGATAATCAGTCCAGACGGGGCCCTGCGGGGTAGATACTTTGATCCCGGAAAGCGGAGAATTTAATGAAAGCGTGCCGTATGATTCCTGAATCGCATAAGGTGAAAAAAGTATCCCTTCCTGATTAACGGAAATCCCACCGCTTAGCGAACCGCCATACCCCCAATAATTGGCGGTCTGGCTGGCATACCCACTCATCTGGGCATAATGCAAATTCTGCCCAAAACTGCCGCTGATGGTATTTTGGGCATTTTGCCAGTCCCGTCCTGCCGATAGCGAATATGACATATCGTCCCATTGTCCGCTGGTCTGAACATCGTTATAAGTCCGGGAGCCCTGTCGACGAAGGGACAGATTTACGCGCTCGTGTCCCAGAGGCAGCCCAAGTCGGATATAAAAAACATCATCGTCACGTTGCGTACTCGTCCGGGAGCCAGAAACACGTTGCCATGTGGCCGAAAGGTTAATCTGACCATGTCCAGCCCAGCGCCAGTTTTTTGACCATGAGGCATACCATGATTTCGGTGTGGCGGCATGGTCACGCGCGGAGGAGGTCGAGTAACTCAGCGAAAACAGACCTAAATGTTCATGAGCCCAGTTACCTCCCACATTGTAGTAACTGTTCGCGGTGGAAGTCGTATGATTTACAGCGTCGCTGAGCTCACGAAATCCCGCAGATGTTGTGGTCCAGGCCGCCTGAATACTGGCGGAAGGGTTAAGCTGGTAGCGGAGACTGAGGCTTTCCTTGCTGCCCGCATGATGCGTGTACTGTTCCTGTGCCATCGTGGTTTGCAGCGACAGTGACCATGCCGGTATCGGAATAAAACTCAGGGATGCCGCCGCGGATTGATACTGTGCTGAGGCCAGAGCGCTACCGCTTAGCGTTGCCTGTCGGGAAATCCGCATTCCCTGACTTCCGGTAATGAGCCAGGGGGCCGATTCATCGCTGGCAACTGTCTCGCGCACTTTACCGAGTGCCACAGAACCATAAAGGGGAGCGTCGGCCGGAGTTTGTAAGGCCGTGACAGGTACTGAAAACGTTGTTAACTGACCATCCTGTTCCGTCACTTTCACATCCAGCGGAAACTGCGTGCTGAGCATGGAAATGTTATCTAATGAAAACGGTCCTTCAGGAACCTGTGTTGCCTCGATTAACTGTCCGTTTTGATAAACCTCAACACGAGCCTGCGCGGAACGCGCTATTCCCTGAACAGAAACGCCGCTACGAGCAGGACGCAGTGCACTATCAGGAAACAGTTGAAGTCCCGTTAATCCAGGAATGGCGAGTAGCGTCTGACGAGCGTATATCTCTCCTGCCTGAAAGGTCTGTTGTAGCGACTGAAACGTCTTCTGGACATAAGTATATAGTCGCTGAGAACGACGTGTTCCGTCACTGTACGATACCGTATGACGACTGCGAAGCAGCCAGTCATTCAGATTCAGTCCTGATTCAAATAGTCCCAGTTGATAAGTTTCGTGCTTTCCGGACTGAACTGTGGTTGACGACTGCAGATTATAATTAAGCAGCCCCGATGTGCCTCCCTGAATAATATCCTTCCGTAATAAGATGCTTTCTGGCGTCAGCGCAGATGTCGGAACTGTAAAACTAATCTGATTTTTATACGGGTCTGCCGTTAACTGTGCTGTGGGATAAAGCGTCTGATAATCCAGACATCCTTGATTAAACTCATACGCAAGTCCGAGATTTCGGGATGTTTCAGGGGTTATACAGGGTTCGCCCTGCGCATTAAATCGCGTCATAAGCTGACGTTTATTGCGCCCGTTAATCACCCAACTAACAGGATATTCGCCTGGTGAAAAACGTGCGGCGTGAGAAAAATAATGACTCAGACCAGCATCCAGTCCACGGTTTTTTAATCTTCCGTCATCAAATAGTAAAGGTTCGGCGGATAACATCATACTGTAACTACCAAGTAGACCGAGAAATAAATAATATGCATACCTGTGAACAGGCAATGTTCTGATTAAATTAAAGGGCATTTATTAACCTTATAGCTATCCTTGCAGGAGCTCGGATATAAATCGTTCTGATGCGAAATAGGTTTTTATAATAAATATTCAGCGTTGAAACCTGACATCCGGTCTGGCGCTAAAGTTTCTTTCAATTTAGCGAAGCAATAAACTCCGACACCTGAACACCGTAACGGCTGACTGGAACAAAACGTACTTCGTTATCAGCCGTAAGCGAGGATGCTGATGATAAGGTTATATGCTGGCCCGGCAGTAAATACGTTCTCCCGAGGTCAAATTGTGTCTTCGACGGTAGTGTGACAAACTGCTGGGCCAGGCGGACGACATAGGGGCCTGGATTAGTAACTTTCAGCTGATTGCCTTCTTTATGCCATGTAAGTAACGTCCAGGGATCTTTTCGTTCCGGTAATCCTTCTGGATGAATAAGTACGGGTAAATTCTGACGTATCGTAATACCAATTTTGTTACTACCGGGGATTTTTGGGGGGATACCTTCGAAAATGACACGTTTAAGATGCTCAGTAATTAGCGGCTTTTTCGTTTTAAGAATAAATCGAACTTGCTGAGTCTTACCTCCTTCAACCCGGACTACCGGCTGAGTCGGCAGGAGTTTAATCGTGTCATCCTCACCGTCAACATTAATGACCTGTGTGTAAAGCAGGGAAGGGATATTGTCTGTATTGGTGACATTCATGCTGCCTCCACTTTCCTTTTCCTGGATCAGTAAAAGGGAACTGTCAGGCTGCATTCCGGTGGCCATACTGACCTGTGGGATGCAAATCAGGAAAAGTGAAAGAATGAAAAGAACTTTCCAGAAGAAAAATGGCTGACGCATTGTAGTTATTCCAGTATATTTACCGGACCATTAGAACATGGCCCGGTAATAAACAGAGTCGATAAAATTAATTTTTTCGTATTAATTTACGGGAGATTATCAGAGATAAACCAGAGAAATCGTTGCCTCACCGTCGAGATTCGTTTCATCCGTAATCTTAAGGTCTTCCCCTTTGCGAAGAACTCCTTTAATAGATAATGGAATTTTCAATTCAGAGAAAGCTGCCGGGGTTAATGTATCAGGATTTCCTAAGGTGTGTAATCTGGCCGCAACATCCACGCCGTTTACGGTGCTGCCAGAAGTCGTGCGTGACCAGTCGTCGCTGTTACCTTTACTTCCGATAAACACCAGATTGTCAGCGCTACCCGAATAAGTCATATCAGGGAACCAGTTAATAACAGTATATGCCCCCAGTCTTGCTTCACCGTCGTTCGTAAGCCCCAGACCAAATTGATTGCTGCTTGCGGGTATATCGCTGCCATCAACGGTGGCATTTTTAATCACACCATTATAAAGAGAATCTCTACGTTCATCATGAAGGGTATACGCAACAAGTCGTTCGGAATTGCATTTAATACCCATATTAATACGTTTTTCCGGCAGTTGATTGTCTTCAGTTGCAGACAGGTTCGTCATTAACATTGTTCCGTAGTCAACAATACCGGCGTTATCCAGATTGACGGCGCATGCGCCCGGCACTAATTTTCCTGTGACTTTAAGCGTGGCCGTGTCTCCACCTGCCGCAAGGACTGAGCCGGAAATAAAAGTAAGTGATAAAGCAACCAGTAGTTTATTTAATTTCATTTAAGTAATATTCCTAATTATGGATTTAAAAATACAACGCCTGTGCATCGCCATGTTCACTTTATTCAAGTAAACATGGCGATGCGGAGCATGACTTTCTTCACGTAGCAGGTTTTAGATATTCACACCTGGTAAAAATTAGAGAAATACAAAAGCAATATGTTGTATTTAGTTTCTCTTGAAGAATATTGTCCAGTAAATGCTGTTTTTAAAAAATCAAGCTCGTTAATTAATGGTCTTAGTCATTGAATTGTTTTGGATAATGTTTCTGGCCTTGCTAAATACCTGTGAATCCTCATAGAAAACTTCACTGACAAGATGACTCAGTCTTATGTTAAAAACGTTCAGAATTCGCAGAATAAACTCTAACGTAAAAGCGCACTGCCCCCGTTCAAACCGTGATACATGCTGCTGACATATATTTAACTCAACAGCTAACTCTTCTGCGCTCATATTCATTTTTTGTCGGTTGCTACGAACGAATCGACCGATTCTGGCGTTAACGTTAGATATATTGTATTTCAAGTGCATTAGCGACTCCGTTTACTATTTGTTTATGTTGATTTATTTGTTGACATATATTTCGGCCATAAAAGTATTGCAAACATCCTTTACTCTTAAAACAAGTTAATATCGATCGGTCAGTAAATCATCAATAGAATAAAGCTATCAAAACAGGTTAAACGATTGTTTCAATAAATTAAATGAATTTGAGGTTTGGTTGTATATTCATGAAATATAAAGATAATATATGATAACGATCTACTTATCTCACAGTCATGAATACACTAATAGTTTCACGCGCAATCATAATTGCTATTATTTGGTTACTCCGTGAAATATATAGTTACACGT
Source organism: Citrobacter freundii ATCC 8090 = MTCC 1658 = NBRC 12681 (assembly GCF_011064845.1). Classification (NCBI taxonomy): domain Bacteria; kingdom Pseudomonadati; phylum Pseudomonadota; class Gammaproteobacteria; order Enterobacterales; family Enterobacteriaceae; genus Citrobacter; species Citrobacter freundii. The sequence goes on from NZ_CP049015.1 coordinate 2,265,587, forward strand.
TACACCAATAAGGAGTAAATTACAGATGTGTTCTATAAATATCAGCGGGTATCTGGTGCTGAAAATTAGAAATAAAGCCTGAAATGACCATTGTCAGGTCTCAACAATAATATTGATGATTAAAGGGGACTCATAATTTATAGTTCAGAGTAAAAATTGCGGTGATATCTGCCCGTTGCCTGAATTCACTCACACCCACAGCACGATATACTATCCGAACAGCTTTACGGATGTTTTGTAATGATGCTTTGCGGTTCCATGTCCACATCGCGCGATGCGTAAGGATATCCATAGTTGGCTCCAGTGTACCGCGCCTGAGTGGACATAGGACGGGCGGCTTTTCCGCTTCTTTCCGGATCGTGTCGTTGATTTCATCCCCCACAGATCCCCCGCAGTTGGTCGGAGTCCGTGGCCTTTCCGACACAGTATTGCCGGCGACAAAAGCGATGAATGGCTACAACCCACCTGCAATGAGATGAAATGTGTCCTCAAAACAGACGCACTGATGAACGCATTACGAACTTAGCGCGGTATCAGACCTTGGGGCAGTTCAACTTAGCCATCTACACTTGCTTTGTACTAAGATGCTTATCTAATAGATGCTTTAAGAAATCGTCTCAGGATCATGATGGATTTATCACTATGACTAGAACAGAAAGGCTTCTCGAATTACTACAGATATTAAGGGCACAAAGATATCCGATCACTGCATCCACACTCTCAGAAAGATTAGGGATAAGTGTGCGTTCCCTTTACAGAGATATAAAAACGCTACAGCATCAAGGGGTATGCATTGAAGGTGGTGCTGGAATTGGTTATATCGTTAAATCTGATTTTCATTTGCCACCCTTAAACCTGTCTCATGAAGAAGTCAATGCTATTACGCTTGGATTGAATTGGGTCTCTCATAATACGGACCATGATTTCAAAATTATCGCTAAGAATGCACTTGCCAAAATACATACCGTCATTTCCGGTGAGTTGAAAAATCTTATTGAAAGTCAATCCTATCTGATTGGTCCTTCAGAAAAAAATGAGATGTTTTTTGAAGATATTCGCAATGCTATTAAAAAGCGAAAGAGAATCAAAATAAAGTATTGTGATAAGAAAGACTCTTACTCTTCTCGAGTCATATGGCCCATTGGGTTGGTATACATGGAGTCATGTTGGCTTTTGGTTGCATGGTGTGAGATGAGAAACGATTTTCGCCACTTTAGGACTGACAAAATTAAGGAAATTGAGCAACTGGATTCCTTTTATAGTGAAAGCAGGGCGGTTTTATTGAAAAAATGGAGAGTAAAAGAAGGGATTAGCGAGGAGAAAGAGTACTGACAAAAACTGTCACAGCTCATTTGTATACTAACCCAGATGAAAGGTTCAATTCTACATCTTTGGGGGGAGTATGAATTTCCAAAATAAAATTGCTGTGATAACAGGAAGCACTACAGGAATAGGTGAGGCCGTCGCAAAGCAATTACACATACATGGTGCTAAGGTCATTATTGTCGCCCGTTCGTCAGAGCAGGCTAAACAAAAAGCGAAACAATTATCTTCACAGGGTCAACAAGCGATGGGGATCGGATGTGATGTATCACAGCCCGAACAAGTACGACAAATGATCGATGAGGTTATCGAACGCTTCGGCAGACTTGATTATGCTGTAAATAATGCAGGCTTAACAGGTGATCATGGTAAAAACATAACAGAGCAAACAGTTGAGAACTGGGATAAGGTTATTGCCACCTCATTGAGCGGAGTTTTTTACTGCCTAAAATATGAAATACCTCAGATGATGAAGTTTGGTGGCTCAATAGTGAATTTATCTGCCGTAAATGGCCTGGTTGGCATTCCTGGATTAGCGCCTTACACCGTGGCTAAGCATGGTATAATTGGTTTAACCCAAACCGCAGCGCTAGAATTTGCATGTCAAGGAATTCGAGTAAATGCAGTCGCTCCTGGTTATGTCCAGACCCCGCGAATGAGTGCACTTCCTGAAAATATCGTACATAGCTTCGCCAATAGCCACCCTATGAAAAGGATGGCAAAAATGCAAGAAATAGCAGACTTCATCTTGTTTTTGCTATCAGACAAATCCGCATTCTGTACCGGAGGAGTTTATCCAATTGATGGTGGATATTTAGCCGAGTAAATTTCTCTAACGTTTTAAACTATAAGCATTACCTAACCAAAGCGGTAGGTTCAATAGGAGCGTTATAATATATTTAATGCTCCTATTATAGGGGTAATGATAACAGCATCTCCAGTTTGAACTAATATGAGAATAAATGATCGACTTTCCATTGGTTTAACTCACATTGAAAAACGGGCATCTTTGTCTGTAGATACAGATGAAATGCTTCCTTTTGCCACTCGTTGAGTAGCATAGTCTCTTCGGCGACAATCCATGCCTTTTCTCAGAGGGGCCATCGCCTGAAATGAGGTTTTGATTTCGAAATAAAACATTAGTGCATTTTGCTGATAAAACGTGGGGAAGATTCTGAAAGCTCCCGGCGAAGGTAACTCGTTGGGAGCTGTCTTTATTTATTGGGCCGACTGTAATAGGTCGAGTTCAGAACACCGGCAAACCCAGCCCTTGCTTCACTTCTCTTAATGTCTGCTGCGTGATCTCGTGCGCCTGTTCGCTGCCTTTTTTGAGCATCGCCATCAGCATGCCTTTATCCTGAATGTAGGTGGCCCGCAGCTCGCGCATTGGGGCGATGAGTTCCTGCAAGCACACCTCCAGCTCGTTTTTGCATGTCCGGTCACCCAGTCCACCCCGTTGGTAATGCGCTTTCATCTCCGCCACTTTTGCTTTATCCGGATGAAAAGCGTCGAGGTAAGTGAATACCATATTGCCGTCGATTTGCCCCGGGTCGGATACTTTCAGATGATTGGGGTCGGTGTACATTGCGCTGACCGCGTGATGAATGGTTTCTTCGCTGGCTGACAGGAGCAATGTGTTACCAAGCGATTTTGACATTTTGGCATTCCCGTCGATCCCTGGTAGGCGGCTGGTTTCACTCAGCAGCGCTTTGCAGTGCGATAAGACGGGGGCCGATAACAGGCTATTCATCTTGTGCACGATTTCATTAGTCTGTTCAATCATTGGCAACTGATCGTCGCCGACGGGAACCACTTCGGCTTTGAAGGCCGTAATATCTGCCGCCTGACTGATGGGATAAACCAGAAAACCAACCGGTAACGAGCGGGCAAACCCTTTCTGCGCAATTTCGTTTTTAACCGTAGGATTACGCTCTACGCGAGCCACGGTGACGATATTCATATAAAGTGCGGTCAATTCCGCAAGGGCAGGCAGGGCCGATTGCAAACAAATAGTGGTCAGTGAAAGATCTATTCCTGCGGCAAGATAGTCGGCAAGTACCTCGGGAATATTGTCGCGGATCTTTTGCGGTGTGCTGCCGTTATCGGTTAGTCCTTGCAGGTCAGCCACCAATATAAACTGCCGATAATCATGTTGCAGCGCGGCGCGCTGGCGCAATGACCCCACATAATGGCCAAGATGCAGCGGGCCGGTGGGACGATCGCCAGTGAGGATGATGGTTTTATTGTTCATGTAAGACTCCTTAGTCATAAAACCGAAAGGGGTCTCTAAATGCAAATAACCGCCTTTCGGCGGTTATCTAAAAATGGGAAAAACACATTCTGACCGCCTTTAAGAAGGCAGCCACCACAGGTTGTAATTAAAAGCGGTGATATCGTGTTTTGTGTTCATTGAATTAACATATCACCGCCTGGCGTTGAGGTAAAGCCATGTTCAACTGGCCTCCAGCATGCCAAAGCTCACGATGCGCGAACGTCCCAGCTCTTTAGCGCGATACAGCGCCACGTCTGCAGCACGCAGCAGGTTGTCGCTCTGGGCGTGCTGCGGATAGCTGGCTACGCCAATAGAGACATCGACGTGACCAATTTCAGAGACGCCAAAGCGCAGCGACAGTTCGCGTACGCCGTTATAAATATCCGTCGCAAGGCGGTTGGCGGCCTGTTCATCCGTATTGGCCAGCAGCACCAGAAACTCCTCACCGCCATAGCGGAAGGCCATGCCGCTGTCGTGAACCACGCGCTGAATGGTGGCGGCGATACTTTTTATCACGCTGTCTCCCGCCTCGTGACCAAAGCGATCATTAATATTTTTAAAATGGTCAATATCGATCATCAGGCAACTGATCGGCTCCTTGTTGCGTACGGCCTGGCTCATCTGAGTGCGTAAGGTATCTTCCAGATGATGACGGTTACGCAGACCAGTTAGCGGATCGTAGAGCGCTTTCTCCAGCAGGGCGTCACGCAGACGCTGGTTGGCTAATGCGAGGCCGAGTGCTTCTGCCATTAGCTCCAGATACGCACGAGAAGGGGTGGAATCATCGCTAAGGTTCTGGAATGAGAGCAGACCGATGGCTTCTCCTTGGGCAATCAGCGGAACGCACAGGGTATGTTGCTGGCATGAATCCGGCAGATGGTAGCAGGCGATATCGGGTTCACCTTGTACCGGAGGGTGGCTCTGGCCGCGGCGCACAGCCCAGCATTCGTCCGGGTGGAACGCATCCGCTTTACCCTGCGGTGAGAGCCATTGTGCAACGCAGCGCATTTGCCAGGGTTCCCGGTCCAGTATGTAAAGCCGCCCGGCAATACCTGGGGCAATATTCGGTGCAAACAGTTCCGCCACATTGATGACATCGGCAAAATTCTCGCAGCCCTGCAGGCGCTGCGTCATACGTGCCAGCAGATCGCGGATTGCCCAGTCGGCATCTCGCTCCTTCTCCAGTCTCTGACGAGCCAGACCGTTCTCGCGGAAGATCCGGATCGCCTGTGCCATGTCGCCTATTTCGTCTATCTGGTTAAAGCTGGGCGTCTCAACGGCATAATCCTGCGATGCGAGACGGTTTACGACATCGCTCAAACGCACGACGGGGCGCAGGACACGACGCTTTAAAATGAAACCGAGAACGAATAAAAACAGCAGCGCCGTCAGACCGACCATCACTTCGGAAGCCGTCCGCAGCATGCGGGATGACTGGGTTGCATCTTCAATCGTGTTGCGTACGCGGCTATCGAGTAACTGGCGGAAATGATCTATACGGTCCTGGGCTCGCTCCAGTTCCTGTTCATAGGCTTTCCCGTACAGCAGGGTGATGGCCTGCGACTCTTCTCCACGCGCGACGCTGGCAAGCGCCTCGGCCTGCTCATCCTGCAGAGCATCCACAATCTGCAGCCCTTCGTGCAATAGCGCCAGCTCTTCATCCGTTGCACCAAGGTCTTTGAGCTTCGACAGACGATGCTCAACGGCTTTCATCGACGCTTCTTTCTGACGGTAGGCGTTGAGCACCTCAGGATCTTTTGCAATAACATAGTCGCGCGCCAAGTCGGACAGCGACCAGGCATCGAGTTCGACTTCTTCGGTAAGTTGATCGAATTGATAACGCTGCTCTACCACCTGGCGTTCGGTGTTATCGGCGCTGGATGCCATCAGCATGACAATACCGGAGGCGATGGTCAGACATACCGTCGCGCTATAGGCCCAGTTGGTGATTGTGGCAATTCGCACTAATTAGTTCCTTCTGCGACGATTAATGAATACGCATGATTGAAATTATAGAAAACGTATGATTTTGCGTGAAAATAAAAAAGGCGGTCCGAAGACCGCCTTTTGTTATCGTCCGGCCATCACAGATCTGGAGGATTTTTTCCTTCTTCCATAAAGGCTTCGTCAATTCCTTCCACGTTACCTTCATGGTCACGCCCGGAAAACAGGTTCCAGCAGGTAATGAATAGCGCGGCAATCAGTGGGCCAATCACAAAGCCGTTGATACCGTAGATCTCCATTCCACCGAGGGTGCTTATCAGGATCAGGTAATCAGGCATTTTGGTGTCTTTACCTACCAGCAGCGGGCGCAGGATATTGTCCACAAGCCCAACGATAATCACAAAGAAGCCAACGATAAACAGCCCTTGCCATAGCTGATGGGTGGCGAACAGAAATATTGCTGCTGGTACCCAGACGATCGCTGAACCGACGGCGGGCACGAGGGAGAGAAACGCCATCAACGCGCCCCACAGAACGCTACCGTCGATATCTACAATCGCAAACGCGATGCCGCCAAGAATACCCTGAACCAAAGCGACGACCGCCGTGCCCTTGACTGTTGCCCGCGTCACGCCGACGAATTTTGCAAACAGGTGCTGTTTGGCAAAATCAGAAAGCGGTAATGAGTCCAGAATCTGGCGCACCAGGTACGGTCCGTCCTTCAGTAAGAAGAACAGTAGATACAGCATGATGCCGAAGCTAATAGCAAAGCCGAATGTTCCTTTACCAATCAGGAACGCGCTGCCGGCGAGGTACTGTCCACCCTGCAGCACGACATCGGACAGTTTTTTCTGGATCTGCGCGACATCATCCAGATTGTGTTCTGCCAGAAAACCTCTGGCCCAGTCAGGAAGATACGAAAGAACAGAAGCGACGACCTCCGGGAACTGCGTGTCATTCTGTTGCAGTTTGGTGTACACCACGTTCAGTTCAATGGCCAGCGATGACAGGATTACCATCAGCGGGATAAAGACAATCAGACAGATAATGACGATGGTAATCAACGATGCCAGTCCGTTGCGTTCGCCAAGCGCGCTGCGCAGTCTGTTTTTTACCGGGTTAAAGATAGTCGTTAATATCGCGGCCCACAAAATGGCGGAAAAGTAGGGGGACAGCACATCGAAGAATGCCCAGGTCACGAGGGCAAGTATGAAAATGAAGAAACCTTTAGTCAGTCCGTTAAATCGCATTAGTAAACCCTGTAATGAAAAGCAGTCCCGACTATAGAACCGTTCAGAGGATTTACCAACTTTAGCTGAAGATTGCCGCTTATTTTGGCTAATACGGTGACTTACTGAAGATAAAAACCAATGAATATCCACAGTGTTAATGTGATATTTGAATGACAGCAACCATTAGATTTTTAGTGCATCAAAGATGACGGTTTCTATTTTTTCTGGAGTGGTGAAGGGGGCAAAACGCTTAAGCGGTTTTCCGTCGCGTCCGACCAGAAATTTAGTGAAGTTCCACTTGATCCTCCCACCCAGTATGCCGGGTAATTCATCTTTCAGGTAACGAAATACCGGGTGTGTAGCGGCACCGTTAACCTCCACTTTCTCAAACATTGGAAAACTCACGCCGTAGTTGACGTAGCAGGTCTGCGCGATTTCGTCGGCCCCACCGGGTTCCTGCTTACCAAACTGGTTGCAGGGGAAACCAAGCACCACCAGGCCCTGTGTGTCGTATTTCTTATACAGTGCTTCAAGGCCCGCATATTGTGGCGTAAAGCCACAATGGCTGGCGGTATTAACCACCAGTACCAGTTTGCCTGCATAGTCGGCCATTGAAATAAGCTGACCATTCAGGCTGGTGGCGGTAAGTTGATGAAAAATGTTCATTTTTTAAGCCTCAGGTCAGGGTGAGTTTAGCGTCGACATTGCCACTCAGCGCGTTACGGGCAGTTGAAGCCTGATAGAAAATCTTCATGGCATCGTTTTTCTGTTGTTTATTGGCACAACTTGACCATTTCTGATTTCCTCATTGACACAAGGTTGAGGTTTACCAAACAGATATCCTTGGGCGAAATCGCAGCCCAGCGCCTGAAGGCTTTTTAGTTGCTCCTGAGTTTCAACACCTTCAGCAACAGCCTTCATATTGAGTGATTTCGCCATGCCCGTGATCAGTTTGATGATATTAAGCGCATCTTCATGTGTGGATATTGAATGCACAAAAGATTTGTCTATTTTAATTTTATCGAAGGCAAGCTTGCTCAGGCGCGAAAGAGAAGAATATCCGGTACCAAAATCATCGATGGAGATTTTTACGCCCAGGGCTCTGAGTTTATTAAGCGTATTCATCGGTGTCGTACTCTCAGTGAAGAGAGAGGACTCTGTTACTTCCAGTTCAAGACGATCGGCTGGGAGTCCAGTTTCTTTCAGAATAGACAGTACGATACCGACAAAGGCTTTGCTGCTTAGCTGGACAGGAGAGACATTTACTGAAATTTTAGCAGGAACCGCCCAACAAGCCGCTTCCCTGCAGGCAATTTCAAGCACTGCTTTCCCCATCTCATTAATCATTCCGGTTTTTTCAGCAACAGGAATAAAGTTATCCGGCGACAGGAGGCCCTTCAGAGGATGGAGCCAACGAATTAGGGCTTCATAGCTATAAATTTCCTGGCTGAAGGAGTCAACAATGGGCTGGTAATAAACCACGAATTCTTTGTTCACTATTGCCAATGCCATATCATGCTCAAGCGTTCTGCTTTCTTGTAGCTTTTCTAACATTCGTTGTCGGAAGACTTTTATCTTACCTGAGCCTTCACCTTTGGCTTCATAAAGGGCCAGATCGGCAAATTTATAAAGATAGTCGGAACGACGTTCAGTGTCTGAGATAACAATGCCAACACAGGTGGTTATGTTGATAATCGTGTTATAAATAGTGTAGGGCTGGCTGATAAATTCACATATTTTCTGGGCCCGCGAAACGGCGTGGCTTTCTGTCAGGCCACTTGAGAGAAACGCAAATTCATCTCCACCCAGGCGATACAGCGTATCCGAAGTAAGACTCATTGAAACCAGTCGGTCTGATATCTGGCGTAGCAACATATCACCGGCATCATGACCATACGTATCATTTACCTCTTTGAATCGATCTAAATCAAACAACATCACAGTCACAGAATCGTGATTTTTTTCTGCTATCTCAATTGTTTTATTTAAATCGCTCCAGAATAGTTGACGATTATTCATCTCGGTAAGAGAGTCATGGTAGACGTCATATTCCAGTTTAGCATTCTGGATTTGCAGCTTTTCTTTAGATTTCTGCAGTTCTTCGGCAAGACTCTTGACCTGCAGGTGCGCCCGCAGAATATTTCTGTTTTGATAGAAAATGAGCACTCCCAGAATCGCACTCAGTATTATCAGCAGCACCGAGGTTGCTGAGTAAATATAGTACAGCGTTTGAATTTTTTGGTTGGCGTTATTGATCGAGTTAACATCTTTGTTTAACGCGCCAGATGAAAGACGACCCAGTGGCGCATCCAGAGTATGCATTTTTTTCAGATAAGCCTGGAGTGCTGAACGGTTCATTTTCTCTAGATTAACATCCAGAAAACTAAGGGTGTTTTCAAGTTTTACCGCCAGCTCACGGTGGGCTATATTGCTTTCTATGTAGCGCCCCAGGTCACCTTCTTTTATTAAATCACTCTGGCTGAGCATAATGTCGAGGCGCATGCGTACATCATCTAGATTCATCGTGTCATCGATAGTGTAAAGACCCAGCAATGACTCGAATCGGTAATATTGTGATACCAGCTGAGCAGCAGACCAGGAATCGGTGTAGTGAGTCAGTTTCTGTAACTCTTGTTGCCGTTCATGCACGAGGAAAGAGATATATCCGGTAGATATAAAAAGAAAAAAGATGATGCCAGCCAGTATTCTGTTCATGATGTTCCTCTGAACGTTTACTCAATATCCATACTACTGACCTGCCATGCAGACCTTGAATAATAAATCTGATTATTCAGTTCCGGCATGCTGTCATAGGGGTACACAATGAATAAAGGACCTTTATCACGGATGCGCATATATTTTCCGTTGATTTTTAACGCAAGGATGGCATTGTATTTTTTGAAATCACTGAGAGGGATTACGGTGGTGTAGTCATTGAGCGCAGTGACCTTTACAACCGAGCCGCTCGCGCCGACGTAATCCATGAGCTTTTGTAGTGGAATACCCGTAAAGGTAGTGCGTCCATTATACCAGGGGGAGGTGGTCTGGAAACTGACCATGCCCAGCTTCTCAAGGCTGGCGGTATCAAAAACGGCTTTCCCGTCTGCATTTGTATTTTCAATATTACCGGACAGCGTCAAAAGAACTGTACCGGAAGGCTGGGGAAGTTCACCCGCCCAGAGCTGGGTGGTGAGCACAAAGCTTACTAACATGACGATTAACCGCATTCTTACCTCACCAATCAGCCGGATGTAAAAGAATTATAATTTAGATATCACTCTATTTATATATATTGCATAGGTATTATTGACGCAATAAAATCAACTTTATTTTTATTCCTCTAAATCAATGGGTTAGATTTTGTTTGTTTTATTATGATGTTTAATCAATGCTGATGGTGTTATTTGAGGAAAACGTAATCTCACTATGTATGTACAAAAATAAATCATTTATTGACCCAGTGCCAATAAATACCTACGAAAATAAAGGTTTATTTTTTTCCCTGCGGCGGGCGTTGTTTACTGGTTGATGGCTATATCGGATACGAAGCGGGCCAAAGTATAGCGGGAGCGCTTCGTGTCGGTAATCAAGAACAGACTTTTTATACTGCGGCTGGTGCGGTTCAACAGAACCCGTTTATTCACCCGCCTGAACTGACTGGCGGGCATACAGGTAGGCGGTGGCCCTCGATACGCCCAGATGCTGCGCCACCGTATCCATAGATTTGCGTACGTTGAGCAAACCGTCCTGGCGTAATTGTTGAATCAGCAGCTTACGGTCTTGAGGTTTAAGGGCTCGGGCCGTCGTAGCGCGTTTAGCGGCAAAGTCATCAATACGCTGGCGGATGACTTCGTTACTGCCGGGATCGATATGTTCCTTAATGGGGGAGTTTTCGGTTTCAGTAAAACGCGCAAGAGCACTCTGCATACCACGAAACAGTGTCATATCTACATTCAGACAGAGAGCTGCTACGTATCTGCCTTCTTCGTCCTTGATGCCAATTGAGGTACTTTTCACCGGGCGACCATCGGCAAACTGATTACTGTAGTTCGCAATGATGCTGGGAAAGTCAGGCGATGCGATTCTCGCCAGGCCAAGCTCGGTTGCTGGCTGGCCGGGTTGACGTCCGGACAGATTATTATGGATGGATAAAATGGCATGTTCAGGATTTTTGAGGTCATGAACCACCACTTCGCAAAACGGAGAGAAGGTCTCACTCAATCCCCTGGCGATAGTATCAATTTGGCTGAGAAGCGAGTTATTGTCGGTTTTTGGCATGCCAGTCTCCTGCGGTGATGCCTGTTGCCATGATTGCGAGCAGTTTACAGTGACCTGGGATCGTTTTTCCAGACGGCAATGTACAGACAGTAACATTAGGGTATCTGCATGACAGATACCCTGTTTATCATCCGGCCAGAAATTCACTGTAGCGGCTGATATCCACGTTTCCGCCGCTGATGATAATGCCGACTTTTTTGCCGCGAAGTTCAGCTTTGCGCGCTCTGGCGGCAGCAAAACCCAAACACCCGGTCGGTTCTACGACGATTTTCATGCGTTCAGCGATAAATTTCATTGAGGTGATTAATTCAGCGTCTGAAACCGTCAGAATATCGTTCACGTTTTGCTGGATAATCTGAAACGTATAGTTCCCGAGATGTTGGGTCTGAGCACCGTCAGCAATGGTTTTGGGCGTATCGATATGAACAATTTTTCCGCTACGAAACGACTGTTGACCATCGTTACCCGCCTCAGGTTCAACACCATAGACGATGCAGTCAGGAGACAGATGTCTGGCCGCCAGAGCGGATCCTGAGAGCAGGCCGCCACCGCCCAGACAAACGAAAAGGGCGTCTAACTGACCCACTTCTTCAATCAGCTCTTTTGTGGCGGTGCCCTGGCCTGCAATCACGTGCGGATGGTCGTAAGGGGGGATCAGCGTTAACCCCTGTTTCTCTGCCAGGTCCCGACCAATTTTTTCACGATCTTCAGTATAGCGATCGTAAGTTACCACTTTTCCGCCATAGCCTTTTGTTGCTGCAACTTTAGCTACCGGAGCATCATGCGGCATGATAATTGTTGCTGGAATCCCCAATAATTTTGCCGACAGTGCAATGGCCTGCGCATGGTTACCGGAAGAAAACGTCACGACACCCGCAGCACGTTGTTGTGGTGTGAACTGGCGTAGCGCATTCATAGCGCCGCGAAATTTGAAGGCACCCATTCTCTGGAAGTTTTCGCACTTAAAGAAGACTTCCGCGCCAAATTCTTCATTAACCGTTCGGGATGTCATCACCGGCGTTTTGTTAGCATAATCTGCGATGCGCTCTGCCGCAGCGGCAACATCGTTATAATCAGGCAGTGTCATTTCAGTCATTGTTGTTCACCTGTATGTTGTTAAATGTCACGCTTGCGGGGCCAGCGCCATAGCTTCAACTTCCAGCGCAAAACCATAATGAAGTTCCGCAACACCGGCTACTGCACGGGATGGACGGAAATCACCGATCCACTCCCCATAGATTTTGTTAAACGTCGGCCACTGATTCATATCCGTCACATATACGCGAACTGACACCAGATGCTGGCGGGAAACTCCAGCACCTGCCAGACAAGCATCAATATTCTGTAGCACCAGCCGGGTTTGATCTTCAAAAGAGGCATCCGCTTTTTTCTCACCGTCGAAAGTGACCGGCAATTGCCCGGAAATGAAGACGAAACCGCCAGCCGTTGTACTGTGCGAGTAATGACCTGCTGGCGGGAAGCTTCCAGCAGATGAGTTCAGTGTAATGTCCGCGGACATAATAAACCTCCAGTAGCTGATGATTCATTTTGTATAAAATAATACGATTTGTATTATTTTATACGCCTTTATGCCACATTCGGCTAGAGATAATTTTCGCGGGTGATGATTTTGTGAACTATTGCAAATGTGGCTAACGTAAATAGCTAACCTGGGTAGGAACGAAGAGGGGAAGGCAGGAGAGTGAAGAAACGCCCCGGGCGGGGCGTCTAAGGCAAAATACTAGCCGATGTGACCGTGGTTAATTTTAGTTAACGGTTCATTGATATCGAAGATTTTGAACGTCACGTCTTCCACACCCAGATGCTTCAGACGGGCGGTATGCTTTTTGATATAGGCCTGAGCGGTGTCTTCGTCCCGGAACAGGTAGATGCCACCCGCTTCGTGATTTGCTTCGTTCTCGGTCCAGATTTTCCAGATGAACCCCGGCTCCTGGTTGATTGATTCGGCCAGTTCAACGAGCTGACTCGACATCTCAGCCCCAAACGGACCATGAAAATCAAAGTGTATCTGCACGAGTTTGTTCGACATAAATCCTCCATGGATTGGTTATTTCGGGTAAGGCTGCTAGCGCAGCAGCACTTTACCGGTCAGATAAGTTATTGCCTGTCCACTGATATAAACACGCGTTCCTGCTAACTGACAGCGTAAATCCCCGCCGCGCTCAGAGACCTGGCGCGCCAGCATCTGTGTTTTATTCAGTTTTGCAGCCCAGTAAGGGATCAGCATGCTATGTGCCGAGCCTGTGACCGGGTCTTCCGCGACGGCTTCACCCGGGCAGAAGAAACGGCTGACAAAATCGTATTCCCCGTCACCCGGCGCGGTGATGCATACCATTTTCCCCAGCGGAAGCATGGCGTGGATGTTTGGGCGAACAGCCTCAACCTGCTGTTGATTTTCCAACACCACCATGTAATCGCGTGCCACGCGCATCTCCTTGTATTCGGTGATGCCTAATGTTTCCAGCAGTAAAGTGGGCGGCATGGCAGATTCGCTTTGCCAGGCTGGAAAATCGAGCGTCAGCCATGCACCGCTGCGCGTGACCGTCAGCGGTCCCACAAAGCGGGTAGCAAAATGGATTTTTGTATCCGGGTAATCCAGATGTTCAAAGATGACATGCGCGGCGGCAAGCGTGGCATGCCCACACAGATTGATTTCACCCTGAGTGGTAAACCAACGCAGCTCAAAACCATTTTCATTGGCGACAAAAAAAGCGGTTTCTGACTGGTTATGCTGCTGCGCCATCTTTAATAATGTTTCATCGGGCAACCAGTCCGTGAGCGGACAGACTGCTGCGGCATTACCGCCAAACGTCGTGGTGGTAAAAGCATCCACCATGTAAAAATCGATTTGTTGCACAGAATAACCCTCTCATCGCACTCAGGATAAATCACACTCTACCATGCCAGCCATTGGGTCAGCGCTCCGATTCGCCACTGCGGTGAAAATTCGTTATCATCCGTCCCCACACCTCATTCTGGCCGCCTGATGTCTACGATCCTCGATACCTTTATTGCCCCGCCTTGTCATGACGAGATAGAGATCCTCTATCGGGACGAGCATCTGGTGCTAATCAATAAACCCAGCGGGTTACTTAGCTTGTCGGGCAAAAATCCGCAGAATCTCGATTCGGTACATCATCGGCTGGTACAGATTTACCCTGGCTGCACGCTGGTACATCGGCTTGATTTCGGCACTTCTGGACTGATGGTGGTCGCCCGTAACAAGGCTATCAACGCTGCGCTTTGCCAGCAGTTCAGCCAGCGTACGGTCACTAAGGTGTACAGCGCGCTGTTATGCGGGCATCTGGAAAACGACGAAGGAGTTATCGATGCAGCGATTGCCAAAGACCCGTCGCTGTTTCCATTAATGTCAATTTGTGCACTCAACGGCAAACCCGCACGTTCGCGCTATCAGGTTGTCGAGCGCTTTTATCATCGTCAGGAAAAGGGGGCGTTGCTCCCCTTGACGCGGGTACAACTGATGCCTGAAACCGGGCGGACCCACCAACTGCGGATCCACTGTCAGCTGTTGGGACATCCGATTTTAGGCTGTGATTTGTATGGCGGGCGTCTGCTGCCTGGCACTGAAAGGGTGCCGCGACTGATGCTGCATGCCAGTGAACTGCATTTCAGGCATCCCATTAGTGAAGCGTGGATGAACGCCCAAAACGCCAGCCCGTTCTGAGGATGTAAAAAAAGCCGCCAGACGGCGGCTATTTGGGCATTATCGTGCAGCTCGTTGCAATATAACCGCTGACGGCTGGCGTTGCAGAAAGCGCATCCGCAGCATCATCAGCACCGCCGCAGAGGTCAGGCCGATAATAAAGCCCATCCAGAATCCTGCTGGCCCCATTCGGTCAACCACCAGATCGGTCAGCGCCAGAATATAGCCGCTCGGCAGACCCAGCACCCAGTAGGCTGTAAAGGTTATAAAGAAAATGGAACGCGTATCTTTATAACCACGCAGGATCCCGCTGCCAATAACCTGGATAGAGTCCGATATTTGATACACCGCGGCCAGTAACATGAGCTGCGCGGCCAGGGCGACGACTTCCGGATTATTGTTGTAGAGCAGGGCAATATGCTCGCGGAATGTCACGGTGAAAATCGCCGTTACGACCGCCATGCAGACACCGACACCCAGACCCGTTCTGGCTGCAGTTTGTGCATCCAGCGTGGAGCCCTGGCCCAGACGATAACCGACACGAATGGTGACGGCAGCAGCCAGAGACATCGGCAGGACGAACATTAACGAACTGAAGTTCAGTGCGATCTGGTGTCCGGCCACGTCGACAATCCCCAGCGGGGAAACCAGCAGAGCGACCACCGCAAACAGCGTTACCTCGAAAAATAACGCCAGCGCGATAGGTAAACCCAGTTGCACCAGACGCTTCATTACTGCGGTGTCAGGTTTCTGGAAACCACGCTCATTACGGATATCGCGCATTGAGCGCGCACGTTTGATGTAAGAGAGCATGGCGATAAACATCACCCAGTAAACAGCCGCCGTAGCCACGCCGCAGCCTACGCCGCCCAGTTCCGGCATGCCTAAATGTCCATAAATGAATACGTAGTTCACCGGAATGTTCACCAGCAGGCCGAGAAAGCCCATCACCATCGCTGGTTTAGTTTTGGCTAATCCTTCGCACTGGTTACGGGCTACCTGGAAGAACAAATACCCCGGAGCGCCCCACAGCAAGGCACGCAGGTAGCCAACGGCTTTATCCGCCAGCGCCGGGTCAATGTTATGCATGGAGCGAATAATGTACCCTGCGTTCCATAGCACAACCATAATCAGCACGGAGACGCTGCCCGCCAGCCAGAATCCCTGACGTATTTGATGGGCGATACGGTCGCGGCGTCCGGAACCATTGAGTTGCGCAATGACAGGCGTCAAAGCCAGCAGTAGTCCATGACCAAACAGAATGGCAGGTAACCAGATGGAGGTACCAATGGCGACTGCCGCCATATCAGTAGCGCTGTATCCGCCCGCCATGACGGTATCAACGAATCCCATTGCGGTTTGAGCGATTTGCGCAAGAATCACCGGTATTGCCAGAGCTAATAACTGACGCGCTTCACTTACATACTTTTGCACGTGTACACCACTATATTGTTGTTATTTGAGAGACTAAAAAAGCCGCCTTATATGGCAGCAAGGAGAAAAAGCAGGGGAAATTTCAGTCTATTGTAGCGAGGAATACGTAATTCTCCAGTGAAAAAACAGGCAGGCGCGGCGCATTGCTGGCAACCTGAATTTCCACCTGCTATTGTGCTGTGCAGAGATGTCTTAATTGAGTTCAGGAGTAGGGAGTATGTTTACGGGTATTGTGCAGGGCACCGCAAAATTGGTGTCCATTGATGAAAAACCAAATTTTCGTACGCATGTTGTGGAGTTGCCTGAATATATGCTGGATGCGCTGGAGACCGGCGCATCGGTTGCCCACAATGGGTGCTGCCTGACGGTCACCGAAATTAACGGGAACCAGATAAGCTTTGACCTGATGAAAGAAACGCTGCGTATCACCAATCTGGGCGAACTGAAGGTCGGTGATTTGGTTAACGTTGAGCGTGCGGCAAAATTCAGTGATGAGATTGGCGGACATTTAATGTCGGGCCATATTATGACCACTGCCGAAGTGTCGAAAATTCTGACCTCGGAGAATAACCGCCAGGTATGGTTTAAAGTCCAGGACCCGTCGCTGATGAAATATATCCTGTACAAAGGATTTATTGGTATTGACGGTATCAGTCTGACGGTCGGTGAAGTGACGCCGACGCGTTTCTGTGTACACTTGATCCCGGAAACGCTGGAGCGTACGACGCTTGGCAAGAAAAAGCTGGGCGCAAGGGTTAATATCGAAATCGATCCCCAAACGCAGGCGGTGGTTGATACTGTTGAGCGTGTGCTGGCGGCGCGTGAAAGCGCCATCAGCAACATAACGGGAGAAGCGGGAGCCTAAGCCTGAGAGTTAAGCCCTCGTTGATACGGGGGCGATAACGATTAACGGGGAACGCGCAGGCCGTGTTCAACGCCGCGAGAAAATACCACCTGCCATAACTGAATATCGCGAGCTCGAAACGCTCCGGCACAGGCGTTCAGATAATAGCTGAACATCCGTTTGAAACGTTCGGTATAGTTATCGGCGATTTCAGGCCAGGAGTTAATGAAACGTTCGTGCCAGGCCATCAGCGTCGTGTCGTAATCCGCGCCAAAATTATGCCAGTCTTCCATTACAAAATGTGGCTCGCTGGCGTTGGCAATCTGGCGAACTGATGGTAAACAGCCGTTCGGGAAGATATATTTATTGATCCACGGATCAACGTTATTGTCGGTCTTTTTGGAGCCGATGCTATGCAGTAAAAAGAGACCATCCGGTTTTAAATTGCGATCGACCACGTCAAAATAGGTGGCGTAGTTTTTCGGCCCTACATGCTCAAACATGCCGACGGAAACAATACGATCGAATTTGTCATTCAGGTCACGATAATCCTGCAGCAAAATTGTGACATCAAGCCCCGCACACCGTGACTGCGCCATTTTCTGCTGTTCTGCCGAAATGGTTACACCCACCACGCTGACGCCATATTCTGATGCCATAAACTGGGATAAGCCGCCCCAGCCGCAGCCTATATCGAGCACCCGCATCCCTGGCTTCAACTGCAGCTTTTCAGCAATCATTTTTAGCTTCGCCTGCTGGGCAGATTCCAGGGTATCGGCATCTTTCCAGTAGGCGCAGGAATACTGCATATAGGGGTCCAGCATGCGAGTAAAGAGATCGTTGCCTAAATCGTAATGTTCTTTGCCGACAACCCATGCACGCTTTTTGGTCTGCAAATTGAACAAGCGAGCAGCGGCAATTCGTAACGTATCTTTGAAGTGGCGGGGGAGTTGGTTTTCAAGACCGGCGCGTAGGACTTTACTAAAAAACATATCCAGCCGGTCGCATTCCCACCAGCCATCCATATAACTTTCACCTAACCCTAACGATCCTTCCTGCAATACTCGTTTGAAAAAATCGGGGTTCTTTACGCGAATATCCGCCGGTGCCGGGCCATTAATGGTAATGCCTGCACGGCTCAATAATTCATTGGTGATGCGGTACCAGTCATCATCCGGTACTCTGACGTCTTCTATACACGATGAACTCATAGCTTCTCCATCACTGGTCGGTGATCAGAACCTTAAAACAGCGTAGACGCTTTTTTGGGCTTTGTGAGAAATCTCACGGAATTAATCCGTGAATCTATAATCCGACGTAGAACAGAGGAAGGGAGGAACCCTTGCCGAAAAGACCATCCGTGGGAATACGGGAACATTCTTGTTCCCGCTAACACATAAAAATTATCGTTTTTTTAACATCCGGAAATCAGTATAGGCCTGAACTTTTGACGATTCAACCGATAATTCTTAGCGGGCTAATTAATTGCCCGCGACAATTATTAGTGAGACTCTCCATGGGCAATTTGCGCGCGGTCATCTGTTTGCGGGGCGTCAGTTTTCTGCGATTGCATTTTGTAACCTACAGCAGCCAGCAATACCGTGGTCAGCATAACGCTGGTAGTGGTGAGCAGCGGGGTAGCAATCAACCAGGAAACGACAAGGCTTGCCAGGAAGCATAAACCCAGTTGCAGCGTATTCTGCAATGCGGCAGCGCGTCCAGTGGCCTGTGGGAAAGGGCGTAATGCCTGCGCGACAACGATAGGGTAGATTGCGCCGTTCGCAATCGCCATAACGCAGAATGGGATCAGGATTTCAGCCAATGCGACATGATGAATAAAGCCGGTCGCCCAGGTGCCTACAACGCTGAAGGCATACAGAATGAGTAACCAGGGCAGCAGCTGACGACCCTGCCATTTTTGCAGCGCAGCACGACAGCCGTAACCACCGATTAAAAAGGCGATAGTTTGCGGAACATAGCTCAGACCAATTACCGCTGGGCTATAACCCATTTCGCTAAGGATGAACGGGGAACCCGTCAGCCATGCAAAAAAGCTCGCGGAACAGGCGGCATAAATCAGCACGTTTCCACGGTAAGTTTTCGAGCGCAGCAAGGTGGTGAAAGTCAGTTTATCCTGGCTGTCATCGCGTGCTTTAGCTGTAGGCTTTAAACGCAGCGCCGGAAGCATCAGAATCAGAGTAATGGCGAATAGGGTGGCAAAAATGGCCTGCCAGGAAAAATGTACCAGGATCCAACTACCTAATAACGGGGCGAGGGCAGGTGATAACCCGACCAGCGGCATAATGGTGGCAAAGATGCGGTTTACTTTTTGTGAAGGATAATAGTCGGTAACCAGCGCTTGCCAGATAACCGATGCTGCACAGACGCCAACGGCCTGAACAAATCGCAGTACCAGCAGGCCTGTGGCGTTTTCAACCCACAGCATGCCCAGACTGCCCAGTGCGAAAATAGATAAACCCAGCAGCAAAATAGGCTTGCGACCATAGTGGTCAGAGAGCGGTCCCCACAGCAGTTGTGCGACGGCAAAACCGGCTAAGAACAAGCTCAGGCTAGCGCTGACGGCAGATGCAGGCGTTTGCAGATCGGACTGAATTGCGGCGAAGGCGGGCAGATACATATCTGTTGCCAGAAAGCCGAGCACGCTAAGGCCCGCTAGCCAGACTAAAAACCCTTTCCCAGGTTGCATCATTATTTCTCTTTTTTTAGCAATAGAACAATGCCGCTGAGTGTAGTGAGTGTAATTCTCGCTGTGAAACGCTAATATTTGCTTACTGATTTCAAAATTTTTGCAGGCAGAATATGTGGTCGGAATATTCACTTGAAGTGGTTGATGCGGTTGCGCGTAACGGTAGCTTTAGTTCAGCCGCACAGGAGCTACACCGTGTACCTTCGGCGGTAAGCTACACTGTGCGCCAACTGGAAGAGTGGCTGGCGGTACCACTTTTTGAGCGACGCCATCGGGATGTGGAATTAACGCCTGCCGGGGCATGGTTTTTAAAAGAAGGTCGCTCTGTTATCAAAAAAATGCAGATCACGCGCCAGCAATGCCAGCAAATTGCCAACGGCTGGCGCGGGCAGCTGGCGATCGCAGTCGATAACATTGTCCGCCCGGATCGTACCCGACAGATGATCGTGGATTTCTACCGTCACTTTGATGATGTGGAGTTGTTAGTTTTTCAGGAAGTGTTTAACGGCGTATGGGACGCGCTGTCCGATGGACGCGTGGAGCTGGCCATCGGCGCCACACAGGCGATTCCGGTAGGGGGACGCTATACCTTCCGCGATATGGGAATGCTGAGCTGGAGCTGCGTGGTAGCCAGCCATCATCCACTGGCGTCAATGCCCGGACCGCTAAGTGATGATACGTTGCGCAACTGGCCGTCACTGGTACGCGAAGATACCTCCCGTACGCTGCCAAAGCGTATTACCTGGCTGCTGGATAACCAAAAACGCGTCGTCGTGCCCGACTGGGAATCTTCTGCGACCTGTTTGTCCGCGGGATTATGCGTGGGCATGGTACCGACGCATTTTGCCAAGCCGTGGATCGATAGCGGCAAGTGGGTTGCGCTGCAACTGGAGAACCCCTTTCCTGATGCTGCATGCTGTCTGACATGGCAGCAGAACGATACGTCACCGGCATTGAGGTGGCTGCTGGACTATTTAGGGGATAGTGAAACGTTGAACAAGGAATGGCTGCGGGAGCCAGATGAGACTCCCGCACAACAGGCTTAACGGCGGTAATCGCGGAACGGACCGTCGGCAACGGAGCGACGCTCAACCAGACGTGGATGCACCTCGATAGACTGTGACTCTTCACGTTTATTCACGATACGGTCTAACAGCATGTTGAAGGCCGTTTCACCTAGTGAATCCTTCGGCTGGTGAATAGTCGTTAAGGCCGGCGTGAAGAAGCGGGCGTTGCGCACGTTGTCGTAGCCGATGAGTGAGACATCCTGTGGCACGCGCAGACCCATTTCGTCAGCGGCGCACAGCGCACCCATCGCCATAATATCGCCACCGCAGAAGACAGCGGTCGGACGATGCGACTGCGACAGAATTTGCTGCATGGCGCGATAGCCGGACTCAGGCTCGAAATCGCCCTGGACAATCCAGTTATCAGGCACTTTAATCAGCGCTTCTTCCATCGCTTTCATAAAGCCCGCCAGACGCCCGGCCCCGGTGTTACGTTCCATTGGACCTGGGATCACGCCAATTTCACGATGACCGCGTTCTACCAGATACCGACCCGCCATGTAACCGCCTTCGAAGGCGTTATCAATGACCGTATCGGTAAAGTCGGCTTTAGCTTCGCCCCAGTCCATGACGACCATCGGAATATGGCGATACTCTTCGAGCATCGAAAGCAGCGACTCCGGATACTCAGAACACATCACCAGCAGACCATCAACGCGCTTTTGCGCCATCATCGACAGATAGGCCTGCTGCTTTTCGAGACTGTTCCATGCGTTACCCAGAATCAGCGTATAGCCTTTCTGGAAACAGTTTTTCTCCACGGCTTCGATAATTTCTGCGAAATAGGCCGCTTCGCTGCTGGTCGCCAGCAAGCCAATAGACTTGGTGTGATTCACCTTCAGGCTGCGGGCAACTGCGCTCGGAGAATAGTGCAGTTCTTTGATCGCTGCCCAGACAGCATTACGCGTTTCTTCCGCGACAAAGCGCGTCTTGTTAATTACGTGTGATACGGTTGTAGTGGAAACGTTTGCTCGCTTCGCTACATCTTTAATTGTTGCCATTACATCTCACTCCAGACCATATCCTAAGCTCCTGAGAATACTCCAGGTAAACGTTTGCCTTTACACACCCTTAGCGCAACGTAAGGGTTGCGGCACGCCGGGAAAACGACACGGAACGTCAGGAAGGGGTCAATGGCCGGTACGCTAATCAAGTAAGCGTGGAATTTTGTCTGATCTTAACGAAAAGGGGAAGAGTTAAAAGCAGTTATCAATATAAATCGTGAGAGATTTTTGCTTTCAAGTGTGTAAAAATGCGCAATATCACTTTTTGTGTGGGAATAAAAAGGAGAAAACTTGATGAGCACCGATCTGAAATTTTCGTTAGTGACTACCATTATTGTTCTGGGTTTGATCGTCGCGGGTGGCCTGACCGCAGCGCTGCATTGATTTCCCCGAGGGAGTTAGCTCTCCCTCACTCTTTCCGCTCGTCTATCTCTTCTATTGTTTGCGAATAAGCAAAAGTCTTTTGCAATTTTGTTAACTTTATTAATTTTGCGATCAATGTCATGCTTTTGACTCTTATTTTATGTCGCGCCACGGCTCGACGTTACGGAGTCGCAATATGAAACTCAATTATCCTTTACTGGCGCTGGCGATCGGAGCGTTTGGCATAGGCACCACCGAATTTTCGCCAATGGGATTATTGCCCGTCATAGCCAAAGGTGTGGATGTCTCGATTCCGGCGGCCGGCATGCTGATCAGCGCCTATGCGGTAGGTGTGATGGTAGGTGCACCGCTGATGACATTGCTGCTGTCTCATCGCGCGCGACGTAATGCTTTGATATTCCTGATGGCGATTTTCACGCTGGGTAATGTGCTTTCGGCTATCTCGCCGGATTACACCACGCTAATGCTATCGCGTATTTTGACCAGTCTTAACCATGGGGCCTTTTTTGGTCTCGGTTCAGTGGTTGCTGCCAGTGTTGTACCCAAACATAAGCAGGCCAGCGCCGTAGCAACGATGTTTATGGGGTTAACCATCGCCAATATTGGTGGCGTTCCGGCGGCGACATGGCTTGGTGAAACCATCGGTTGGCGCATGTCATTTATGGCCACTGCGGGTCTGGGCGTCATTGCTATGGTCAGCCTGTTCTTCTCCTTACCCAAGGGTGGAGCCGGAGAGCGCCCGGATGTTCGCAGCGAACTGGCGGTACTTATGCGCCCACAGGTGTTGTCGGCGTTACTGACTACTGTACTGGGTGCTGGGGCGATGTTCACGCTTTATACCTACATCTCGCCAGTTCTGCATACTATCACTCATGCCACTCCGGCATTTGTTACCGGGATGCTGGTGTTGATAGGCATTGGTTTCTCGATCGGTAACTACTTTGGTGGCAAGTTTGCTGACCGTTCAGTCAACGGTACGTTGAAAGGCTTTTTACTGCTGCTGATGGTTATTATGCTGGCCATTCCTTTCCTTGCGCGTAATGAGCTGGGTGCGGCGATCAGTATGGTGGTCTGGGGCGCGGCGACGTTCGCGGTCGTTCCACCGTTGCAGATGCGTGTGATGCGCGTTGCCAGTGAAGCGCCTGGAATATCATCGTCAGTCAATATTGGCGCGTTTAATCTGGGGAACGCTCTGGGTGCAGCGGCCGGTGGGGCGGTGATATCAGGCGGCCTAGGCTACAGTTTTGTGCCAGTGATGGGGGCGATTGTGGCGGGTCTTGCGCTGCTGCTGGTGTTTATTTCCGCAAGAAGACAGCCAGAAGAGGCTTTCACGACCGCGAATTAATGCAAAAACGCAGAAGGAAGCCCTTCTGCGTTATCTTTTTTATGCTGCGAAGTTCTTCGCAACAAATTCCCAGTTCACCAGCGCCCAGAAATGTTCCAGGTAGCCAGGACGGGCATTGCGATAGTCGATGTAGTAGGCGTGTTCCCATACGTCAACGGTCATCAGCGGCGTCGCGTCGGTAGTCAGCGGAGTACCTGCGTTGGAGGTGGAGACGATAGCCAGTTTGCCATCAGTTCCTTTAACCAGCCAGGTCCAGCCAGAACCGAAGTTTTTGATAGCGGCATCGGTGAACTGCGCTTTGAAATCTGCAAAGCTGCCAAAGGAGGCGGCAATTGCATCGGCCAGTTTACCGGTTGGTTCGCCACCTGCGTTTGGTGCCAGGCAGTTCCAGTAGAACGTGTGGTTCCATACTTGTGCTGCGTTATTGAAAACACCGCCTTCAGAGCTACGAACGATCTCTTCCAGTGATTTGCCTTCAAACGCCGTGCCTTTAATCAGATTGTTCAGATTGGTCACGTAGGTTTGATGGTGTTTGCCATAGTGATATTCCAGCGTTTCGGCAGAAATGTGCGGTGCCAGAGCATCTTTGGCATACGGTAATGCAGGTAATTCAAACGACATTGCTTCTCTCCTTATTATTTATATTGAGTACACACAATAGCCTCATTGTGAGTAAGGATAGGGTAGCAAATTGAAAGGTTATGCAAAAGAAGAACTTACCCTACAGCATGTTCTGTAGGGTAAGTTTTTAGCGAATTGTTTTTGGCGTCATTACCCGACGAGCGCCCACATAGTGGCGCTGCCAGTAATCTTCGCTCAGAGAGGTGATTTGAATTTCCTGCCCGCTACGCGGTGACTGAATAAACTTACCGTTTCCGACGTAGACGCCGACGTGATCGGCTGTTCCGCGACCCTGGGTACGAAAGAAGACCAGATCGCCATTTTTCAGTTCGCCACGTTCAATCGGTGCGGCATCACGCAGATGATACATTTCGTTCGCGGTACGCGGAATGCGGAACTTCACCAGATCTTTATAGGCGTAATAAACCAGACCGCTGCAGTCAAACCCGGTTCTTGGCGAGGAGCCGCCCCAACGATAAGGTTTACCGATTTGGTTCATCAAGGTGGACATAGCGGTTTTAGTCGCTTTCTGCACTTTCACTTTATGGGCGTCAGCAAGCGTAGTTGGTGCAGTGGTTTTCACCTTCACGCAGCGTGGTTTATGACCTTTGCGCGGTGTGCATTTTTCAGTCCAGGTAACGGCTGCGGTTTGTGCTACGGCAGTTTTACCACGACGATTTGCAGTTTTAGTCGACTTTGCCGGAGTGGCAGTGCGTTTTTTAGAAGAGGAAGCGGTTTTGGTGCTGGTTTTATTGGTGGTTTTTGTCGCCGTTTTCTTGCTGGTCTTTGTTGTTTTTTGGCTGGTTGTTGCGCTTTTCTTTTTATCTACCGTTTTGATGGTGTGAGAATTGGTAGGTGTCGTCCTGGCCTGCTTGGAAGCATGAGCCATAGGCGTAAAGGGCAATGTAGTAAAAAGTAAAGCACAGAGCGTGATCGAGATTCGGTTTATCCGCGCCACTGAGCAGTCCTCTGGTAAGGCAGGTCTATCGTGCCTGCGTGTGATTTTCAAAACTTGACGATTCTAATCTATAGAAAGAGGGAAAGTTAATAGCTTTTTTTGTTTAAAACTATGTTTCGTAACCGACCGCAAAAAAAAACATCAATTAACGTTGGAGTTGGTGAACAGATAATCAAATCCACATGTTTGAAGGGGATAAATGAGATTATGAATGCAACTTTTAGCGTCAGGGGATAAAATAATAACGCGTAATGAAAATGTTATTTTCCGTTGCCTGTCTGACCCGTTACAATGTCAGACTACTGCCGTAAAAGAAGTTTAAGGAAGCAAGATAATGAGCACCACTATCGAAAAAATCCAGCGCCAGATCGCTGAAAACCCGATTCTCCTGTACATGAAAGGTTCTCCTAAACTGCCAAGCTGCGGTTTCTCCGCTCAGGCTGTGCAGGCGCTGTCAGCCTGTGGTGAACGCTTTGCTTACGTTGATATTCTGCAGAACCCGGATATTCGCGCCGAACTGCCGAAATACGCAAACTGGCCAACTTTCCCACAACTGTGGGTTGATGGTGAGCTGGTTGGTGGTTGTGACATTTTGATAGAAATGTACCAGCGCGGTGAGTTGCAGCAGCTGATTAAAGAAACAGCTGCGAAATACAAAACCGAAGAGCCGGACGCTGAGTAATATCAGCAGAAGTAAAAAAGCGACCTGAAATGGTCGCTTTTTTTATGTCGCCGTTATGCTTCTTCAGGCACGGGAAGAGGCCAACCACCGAGACGTTTCCAGCGGTTAACGATTTCGCAAAACAGCACGGCCGTACGTTCGGTGTCATACAGTGCCGAGTGTGCCTGATTCCCGTCAAACTCCATTCCCGCCGCCAGGCACGCTTTTGACAACACCGTTTGCCCCAATGACAGACCGCTTAATGCCGCTGTATCAAAGGTTACAAATGGATGAAACGGATTCCGTTTCAGCGAGGCGCGTTCTGCTGCTGCCATCATGAAACTGTGGTCGAACGTAGCGTTATGCGCCACCATGATTGCCCGATTGCAGCCGCTGTCTTTAATGCCTTTACGCACCATTTTGAAGATGGCATGCAGAGCGTCATATTCGCTGACCGCGCCGCGTAGCGGATTGTTCGGATCAATACCGTTAAAGGCGAGGGCCTCCGGCTGCAGATTCGCGCCTTCAAACGGCTCTACGTGGAAATGTAACGTCGTGTCCGGCATCAGCCAGCCTTGTTCATCCATTTTCAGTGTGATGGCTGCAATCTCAAGCAGCGCATCGGTTTTGGCATTGAACCCTGCGGTTTCGACATCAATGACGACAGGATAAAAACCACGAAAACGGTCACACAGACCGGAAAGTTGAGCGTTATCGGACATCTGGGTCTCTTAATACGGGAAAATTGCAGCGCGTATTATGGCAAAATGATGAGTATAAAACTACGGGCACAGACGATCTGCGCCCGAGGGGAGGTTAGTCGCCCAGGCCGCGCCCGGCGTCTTTCTCTTCGATCAGCTCAATTTTATAGCCGTCCGGATCTTCAACGAACGCAATCACTGTAGTGCCGCCTTTTACCGGACCCGCTTCACGCGTTACGTTACCGCCATTCTGGCGAATACGTTCACAGGCTTCAGCCGCGTTGTCTACGCTCAGGGCGATATGGCCATAGGCAGTACCCAGCTCATACTTGTCGACACCCCAGTTATAGGTCAGTTCGATTACGGCTTCACTGGTTTCAGGACCGTAGCCGACAAAAGCCAGAGAGTACTTGTATTCAGGGTTTTCGCTGGTACGCAGCAGCTTCATGCCCAGCACGTTGGTATAAAACTCGATGGAACGCTGCAGGTCACCCACGCGCAGCATGGTATGGAGTAAACGCATCTTTTTCCCCTTCGAAAATGGCTAATACATTCAAAATGTTGTTTTAGTATAGCGGCGTTGTTACGCCGCTATCAATGGCAGAACGGAGATTGTGACGTTAGAGGGTAGGATAGTCGGTGTAACCTTCCGCGCCGCCACCGTAGAAGCTCTCAGCACGTTGTGGATTCAGCTCCGCTTTGCGTTGCAGACGCGCCACCAGATCCGGGTTAGCAATATAGGCACGACCAAAAGCAACGGCGTCGATCAGACCTTTCTCGATCAACGCTTCTGCCTTTTCAGGGGTGTAGGCACCAGCACCAATGATAGGACCGTGGAAGCGCGCGCGAACTTTTTCGCGGAACGCATCGGAATACGGCTCGCCACCGGCCCAGTCCGGCTCAGACATGTGCAGGTAAGCGATTCCACGCTTGCCCAATTGTTCAATCAGATACAGCGCATCGGCTTCTTCGTTCGGACCGTTGTCAACGTTCTGGAATGAGCCAATCGGGGAGACGCGAATACCAATACGATCGGCACCCCATTCTTTAATACCGGCATCAACCACTTCCAGCACAAGACGCGCACGATTTTCGACGCTACCGCCGTACTGATCGGTACGCTGATTAGAGGTTGGCGACAGGAACTGGTGCAGCAGGTAGCCGTGGGCAGAGTGCAGTTCAACCATGTCGAAACCCGCTTCGCGCGCGTTGGCTATCGCCTGACGGAAGTCATTAACGATGCCCGGAATCTCTTCGGTTTCCAGCGCACGTGGCATTGAGGTATCGGCACGCGTTGCCAGACCATTTTCATCGCGCAGCGAGGTGCGGGTTCCAGCACTAATCGCGGAAGGTGCAACTGGAGCTTGACCATTTGGTTGCAGACTCGCGTGAGAGATGCGTCCGGTGTGCCACAACTGGACAGCAATATGACCTTGCTCAGCGTGTACGGCAGCGGTGATTTTCTTCCATGCGGCAATTTGCGCTTCGCTGTGTAAGCCGGGTGCTCCGGCATAGCCTTTCGCCTGTGCGGAAATCTGCGTCGCTTCGCTGATAATAAGACCCGCGCTGGCGCGTTGACGGTAATACTCGGCCATCAGCGGAGTAGGGATGTCGCCAGGCTCAATACTGCGCAGACGCGTCAGTGGCGCCATGAATACGCGGTTTGCTGCCGTAATGGCACCCACTTTCAGTGGGGAAAACAGTTTTTCAGATGACATGTGGCACTCCTGAATAGACCGGTCGTCTAGTGATAAAAGAAATAAAAACGCCTGTTAAACGGCAGGCGTTGTGATGATGTTTTTAACGTGCGCCAGCGCATTTTCCAGCGGAGTAGCGCTACGAGAAATCTTGGCCTGTAGGTTGGCGCCAAGCCACAGCGCATACAGTACTTGCGCCTGCTGTAACGGCTCGCCAACAAAGGACAGACAATGGCTGGCCTGACCTTTCTCCAGTGCCTGCGCTAACAGCACAATAATGTGCCGCGCGCCTTTATCCATCGCTGTGCGCATATCTTCTGACAGATCGCACACTTCGGCAGACAGTTTTACAGTTAAACAGCCGCTAATAATGCCGTGCTGGCTAAACTGGTTCAGGGTTTCCTGATAGTAGGCCAGAATGCGGTCGCGGTAGTTTCCCGCACCCGTATCAAAGTGCGTAGCCAGTCGCTGATGATAGGCCGCATAGTGGCGTTCCAGCATCGCGACACCGAACGCTTCTTTAGAGCGAAAATAATGATAAAACGAACCTTTGGGCACTTCAGCGGTTTTCAGTAGTTCGCTTAAACCCATGCCGGTGAAGCCGCGCTGCATACACAGCAGTTCGCCAGTCGCCAGTAGATGTTCGCGTGTATCGTGTTCAGTGATTTTGTTCATGAACAGGAGTGTAATAGACCAGTCGGTCTAATGCAATAGCGCTTGCGAGAAATTCAGTTAACGTCTTCAATAAGTATATCAATCTTACTAAAGGAGGGGATGTGGCCGAACAGCTGGAGTTTTTCCCCGTCCAGAGCCCATGCCGTGGAATATGTCAGTCTGACGAACGCGGATTTTGCCGTGGCTGTTTTCGCAGTCGGGATGAACGTTTTAACTGGCAAAAGATGAGTGATGCCCAAAAGCAGGAAGTGCTACGGCTTTGTCGTCAGCGCCTGATGCGTAAATTACGAGCGAACAAAGCCAACCCTTCGGAAGAACCGCAACAACCTTCACTCTTTTAAAAGCGTAATTGCGTATACTCGAGGCACATTCACTTAAAAGGAAGCTGCTATGGTTCAGCGTATTACTATTGCGCCGCAAGGCCCGGAATTTTCTCGCTTTGTGATGGGGTACTGGCGCCTGATGGACTGGAATATGTCCGCGCGCCAGCTAGTCAGCTTTATTGAAGAGCATCTGGATCTGGGCGTGACCACCGTCGATCACGCCGATATCTACGGTGGATACCAGTGTGAAGCGGCGTTTGGTGAGGCAATAAAACTGGCTCCGCATTTGCGTGAAAAAATGCAGATTGTGACCAAATGCGGGATCGCGACGACGGCGCGCGCGGAAAATGCGCTGGGCCATTACATCACCGACAGCGCGCATATTATTGCCAGTGCGGAAGAATCGCTGAAGCTGCTGGCGACCGATCATATTGATCTGTTGCTCATCCACCGTCCCGATCCGCTTATGGATGCTGACGACGTCGCCGACGCTTTCAAAAAATTGCACCACAGTGGCAAAGTGCGTCACTTTGGTGTCTCTAATTTCACCCCGGCACAGTTCTCATTGTTGCAATCGCGTCTGCCGTTTACGCTGGCGACCAACCAGGTTGAAATCTCTCCGGTACATCAGCCGCTCCTGCTGGATGGCACTTTAGATCAACTGCAACAGTTGCGTATTCGTCCAATGGCCTGGTCCTGCCTCGGCGGCGGTCGCTTGTTTAATGACGATGCGTTCCAGCCATTACGAAATGAACTTGCCGCGATCGCAGAAGAGTTAAACGCGCAGTCTATTGAGCAGGTGGTGTACGCCTGGATTTTACGTTTGCCGTCTCAGCCGCTGCCGATTATTGGCTCAGGAAAAATAGAGCGCGTACGCGCCGCCATTGAGTCTGAGACGCTGAACATGTCTCGCCAGCAATGGTTCCGCATTCGTAAAGCTGCACTGGGTTACGACGTACCTTAATCGTGTTTTTGGTGCATCTCCGTTCAAAATTGCGTCACTGGTTTACACTTAACAATCAGACACCTTTTGGACGGAGGTCTTATGAAGCGTTTGAGTTTGGCCATCATCACTCTACTCGCCTGTGCAGGTGCGCAGGCTGCCATTGAAGAAAAAGTGACGATGAATCTGGTCACGTCGCAAGGCGTTGGCCAGGCGATTGGTACGGTCACTATTGCTGAAACCGCAATGGGGCTGGAGTTTTCGCCCGATCTGAAAGCGTTGCCGCCGGGAGAACATGGCTTCCATGTGCATATGAACGGCAGCTGCCAACCGGCGATTAAAGAAGGGAAAGCCTCAGCCGCGGAATCGGCTGGAGGCCATTATGATCCGCACCAAACCGGCAAACACGAAGGCCCGGAAGGCGCAGGTCATATGGGTGACCTGCCGCTGCTGGTGGTGAATAACGACGGAAACGCCACAACACCGGTCATTGCGCCGCGCCTCAAAACCCTCGATGAGGTTAAAGGCAAAGCGCTGATGATCCATGTGGGCGGCGATAATATGTCCGATCAACCGAAACCGCTTGGCGGTGGCGGAGCGCGCTACGCCTGTGGTGTTATCAAATAATCAACTACTGAGAGTGCCCGGCGGTGGCGCCTGTTCGAGTTGTGAAAGCGAGCAGTGTAGCCGCCAGACCAATGCCGATAACTCCTGTGCAGCAGGTTGATGATGGTGGGCAAGCGTATCGCAGATGCGTTGTAGCTCACTCAGCGTGGCATTCAGTGGTCGTTGCTGGACGCCACGTTCGCTCATTACATCGCGCAGCAGAGAGATACACACGTCCCTGACGCGAGCCAGCGGATCCGAACGCGCCTCCCAGGTGCGCAGTTGCCACACCACGTGCGAGCAGTTCAGCAATACGACCCCCCAACGTAATAACCAGCGTCGAGCCAGCGCATCCTGACTGCTGCTGAGTTGGCTGACGTGATGATAGGTCAGCGATTCAAATTCGTTTTCACTGAGTGATGGGTGTCGGCTGAGCTGATCGACAAAATCCCGGCGCAGGGCGCGAATATGGCGGCGACTTTTCCGTGCATCCGATCCGGGCCGCAGAATGGCGAAGGCCAGCCATGACAGCGCCACACCAGTTATTTTCGCCATATTGTCATTCAGGAAATCAGCAAAATCATATACCGGCGGATTGGTCACCGCGATAAACGAACCCATAAATACAATCAGTTGCCCCCAAAGACCTGCCAGGGCTGGCATTTGCAGCTTTAACAGTTGCATGGTGGCGAGTAGCGGGAAGAGAAAAAGAATGAATTGCCAGAGGTCGGAAATTTGCACCATCAGGCCAAACTTAACCACAAAGCTAAACAGCGACAGCAGAACCAGTGTGCGCATCAGCAAAGAAAGCGACTTGAACGGCGTGGCAACGGCGGAATACAGCACGCTGCTGATGGCGGCGAGCGTGAGGGCGCCAGAGCCTGATTCCCATTGTGCGCCAATGCTCCATGCGCCGATAAGCATCAAAGTGCAGAACGTACGTAACCCGCTCCAGATAGCTTCCGCATTATCGGTATGACGGGCAAGCCCCGGCGTGCGGACGATATTAATACGCTCGGCGGTAACGCCATTTTCCAGTAAATGCAGATAATGACTGCTGCGCAGGTAGAGCCGACAAAAATAACGCAGTCGTTGCCAGAAGGCGACGTGTCGATAGTCGCGTGCATCGACGGGTCGCAGTGGGGCAATAATACGTGCAACGGTGTAGCTATTAGCATTGGATTTTATCAGTTCGCTGAGCAACTGCTCGATAATTTCCCGGGTATTGGAAGGGGGATTAGGCCAGTTCAACAGCATCCTGCGCAGACTGGAAATCACGCTGGTCATCCTTAACTGTTGATGCAACAGCGAATTGAGCAAAGCATTTTGTCGGCGAAAACGGTAGTGGCTCCAGAACGCCTGAATACGCAGCAGGTTCATGGTAAGAATCTGACCGATAACACCTTCATGGGCTGTGCGAATGGCGTCCGTGGTTTCTGGTTGCCAGAGTAGGCTGGCATGTTCCAGTAAACGTGAATGCATGTTTTTCAAAGCAGTCAGTAACGTGATGCCATCGGAGGTGCTGGGCAGGATCATCATCATCACACCGCCACACAAGATACCGACGATGACTTCACACACGCGTGCCTGCGCGATATCCCATAACTGCGTAATTTCCACGGTATTGACCATGGGAAACGCAATGATCGCCGCCGTATAACCCGCCAGTTGAAAGGCGTAGGCAACGTTATTGGTGAAATGCGCACAGGCCCAGGTACAAAAGCCGATCCACACCGACATGCTCAGCAAGAACAACCACGGCTCATTAAGGGTATGACCGGCAATAATCAATGCGGCGGTGGCACCCAGTAAGCTCCCCGCCACGCGACCCAGACTTTTGCTGATAACCCCGCCAACGGTGGGAAAACTGACCACCGCCGCAGAGGTCATCGCCCAATAGGGTTCGTCCAGATTCAGATAATAAGCAAAAGTTAACGCCAGACACATCGCAATGGTGTTACGCAGCGCATAACGCCACTGTGCCGCCGTGGCTTTAAACCACGGCAAATTGCCAGGTGTCAGGCGGGGTAGTTTCATTTACGCTGGCCGATGGATACGCTGCAGGTTGTACCTGATACCAGCGTGACATCCCGCGGCAGGGCGTCGAATTCGATGCGTACCGGGATACGCTGCGCCAGACGCACCCACGGCACGTTGGGCTTGATATCTGGAATCAGGCCGGAATCACTTTCCACACTTTGATCGTAGATAGCACGACCAATACTGGAAACGTGACCCTGTAACTTTATATCACCGCTGTAGAGCGTGATGAGGGCAGGTGCACCTTCGCGAATGTGGCGCAACTTAGTTTCTTCAAAATACCCCATTACATAAAAAGAGTGACTGTCGACGAGAGCAAACAGAGGTTTCCCGGTTGAAGCGTAGTCTCCGGGACGGGTTGAAAGATTGGTGACCCAGCCCGCTACGGGGGCTTTGACCACCGTTTGCGTCAATTGCCACTGTGCCTGACGCAGACTGGCCTCTGCTGCTTCAACACTCGCCTGCATGGCTTTCACGTTGAGATTTGCGGTATCCAGATCCTCGGCTGAGATGTAATTTTGCGATAAATGACGGCGGCGGTTGGCTTCGTTATTGGCTTTCGCCAGGTCAGACTGCGCTTTTGCAAGTTGCGCTTGCGCATTCAGTTCAGCAATGTGAAATGGTGTCTTGTCGATAATAAAAAGGACATCGCCTTTATTCACAAACTGGTTATCTTTTATATAGAGTTCGCTAATGCTACCTGACACCTGTGGCGTAATGCTGACCTGCTCAGCTCGCACTTTGCCATCACGTGTCCAGGGCGATTGCATATAGTAATTCCACATCCACCATCCGGCGAAAACTGCGATTGCAGCGACTATAATAGTGGAGAAGTATTTAACGGTTTTAAGCGACATAATCACCACGCTATCAGCATAACAAAGGCCAGACATACGCAAAGCGTAAAGAGTGACAGATCCATTAACAAGGGATGCCAGATTTCGCCAGAGTAAATCCAGTCGCGCAGTAGGCGATGAACAACCAACCAGAGAATAAAGCCTGCTACAATCGCCTTGAAAACAGGAGGGAAGTAGACAGATGCGCCGATCATTAAATCTTGTAGGGGCAATCCTGTTGCATTAAACATAAACTTCACGGGCAAAATCCTTGGCGGAAGAGAGCATTGCTATAGGTTTAGCAAAAAAGAGACAATGAGTCTCCGTAACGCATGATGTCTGAAAAAATGTCAGCCGGTAAGCAAATTTGGCAATACATTTGTTTTGGGAATACAAATGCTGCACACTATTCTAAAATCAGCACAATAACTTAGCAAGCTAATTATAAGGAGATGAAATTGGAATCGCCATTAGGTTCTGATCTGGCACGGTTGGTGCGCATTTGGCGTGCTCTGATTGACCATCGCCTGAAACCTCTGGAGTTGACGCAGACGCATTGGGTTACGCTGCACAACATTCATCAGTTGCCGCCGGATCAATCGCAGATTCAGTTGGCTAAAGCGATTGGCATCGAGCAACCTTCGTTGGTACGTACGCTTGACCAGTTAGAGGAAAAGGGACTCATTTCACGACAGACTTGCGCCAGCGATCGTCGGGCAAAGAGAATTAAACTGACAGAAAAAGCAGAGCCGCTGATCGCTGATATGGAAGCGGTTATCAACAAGACGCGTGGAGAAATTTTGGAAGGGATTTCAGCTGAGGAAATTGATCTGCTGATTAAACTGGTCGCCAGGCTGGAACACAATATTATTGAGCTGCAGTCACAGGGCTGAAGCAAAAAAATGACGTGTGGCCAGAGTCTGACCACACGTGAATTTGATTAGCGTGGAGACACGGTAACCTGGCTGCCGTTGTTAGCCATAACAACGCGCTGGCCGGCTGAAAACTTGGTCGCACCCTGTTTCTGAACCACCATGATGGTATTACCATCATCCTTACGGATTTCCAGTTCCACACCCTGGGTTTTATTCATCGCACCTTGTACGCCTTGACCCGCTACGCCACCGGCAACTGCGCCTGCAGCCGTCGCTAATGAACGACCCGTACCGCCGCCGACGGTGTTACCGAGGAACCCGCCGAGTACCGCACCACCAATAGCACCAATCACGTTTGCGTCATCGCCACCCTGGATTTGCACCGGACGAACATGAACAATCGTACCGTAGGTAACGTTCTGAACTTGTTTCGCTTCGGATGCGGTATACACGTCACCTGAAAGGCTATCATTGTTAACGCAACCCGCTAAAGATACGCCCATTAATGAAACAATCAGCACACGTTTAATCATTTACAAATCTCCTTTGTCACCACGAAACGCTAATAAAGCACCCTTCATGGTTAAATTATATGGCATTTGTGAGCCTAAGATCACATGTTCTACTGGAACAATATGAAAATCTTAACCGAAATCGGATCAACCGAGTATAAACGAATCATTCATGTAATTGATGTAATTAAACGATCATTGTAATGATTAGCCACCAAAAATCATTAAGGAAGCATGGCATTAGTCGACACTTTATGGTTGAGTGTCAAGGCTAATTTGCTTAAAAGGATGACCTATGAAATCGGGCCGTTTTATCGGTGTAATGTCTGGAACCAGCCTTGATGGCGTCGATGTTGTGCTGGCGACAATAGATGAAACGATGGTTGCGCAGCAGGCGAGTCTGACCTGGCCCATCCCCATTCATGTTAAACAAGCGATTCTGGATATCTGCCAGGGGCAGCAGCTTACACTTTCTCAGTTTGGTCAGTTGGACGCACAGCTCGGTTATTTATTTGCTGAGGCAGTGAATGCGTTATTGGCGCAAGAAAAATTGAAACCGCAGGATATCGTTGCGATTGGTTGCCATGGGCAAACCGTGTGGCATGAACCGAACGGTGCTGCGCCACACACGCTGCAAATTGGCGATAACAACCAGATTGTTGCGCGTACAGGGATAACCGTAGTCGGCGATTTTCGTCGACGTGATATTGCCCTTGGCGGGCAGGGTGCACCGCTCGTTCCCGCGTTTCATCAGGCACTGCTGGCACATCCAACGGAACGGCGGATGGTGTTAAACATCGGCGGGATTGCCAATCTCTCTCTGCTTATTCCGCAACAACCCGTTCGCGGATACGACACCGGGCCGGGCAATATGCTGATGGATGCCTGGATCTGGCGGCAATGCGGTCAACCTTACGACAAAGATGCGCAGTGGGCCATTTCGGGAATGGTTATCCTGCCGTTACTGCAAAATATGCTTAACGACCCTTATTTCTCCGCGCCTGCGCCGAAAAGCACTGGTCGTGAGTATTTTAATTATGGCTGGATAGAACGTCATCTGGTGCAGTTCCCGGGGATTAGTCCGCGGGATGTGCAGGCGACGCTTGCCGAACTGACCGCGGTGACCATTTCAGAGCAGGTCTTGCTAAGCGGCGGTTGTGAACGGCTCATGGTCTGCGGTGGAGGAAGCCGTAATCCGCTGCTGATGATGCGTCTGGCGGCACTATTGCCGGGAACAGAGGTCACCTCAACTGATGAAGCCGGGATCAGCGGCGATGATATGGAAGCGTTAGCCTTTGCCTGGCTTGCGTGGCGGACACTGGCTGGATTACCTGGAAATCTGCCTTCTGTGACTGGCGCATCAGAGCCGAGCGTTTTAGGGGCGATTTATCCTGCTAACCCACGAACTCAGAGTTAACTGAAATTATTCAGCACCGTATGCCGGTAAACTAGGGATATTAGGGAGGGTGCCATTACCCTCCGGGACCAGGAAAGTCTTCAGGATATGGCTATGAAAAAACTATTGTTAGTGTGTCTGCCGGTACTGCTTAGCGGGTGTAGCGTGTACAACCAATTTGTTGAGCGTATGCAAACGGATACGCTCGAATACCGCTGCGACGAAAAACCACTTACCGTCAAGCTGAACAATACCCGCCAGACGGCAAGCTTTGTTTATGATAATCAGCTATTGAACCTCAAACAGGGCATGTCGGCATCAGGTGCGCGCTATACCGATGGGATCTACGTTTTCTGGTCTAAAGGCGACGAGGCAACGGTCTATAAACGAGACAGAATTGTGCTAAATAACTGTCAGTTACAGAACCCGAAGCGTTGAGATTTTCACCTGGGCGGCGCACAATAGCGTCACCCACTGACAATCCGTAGCCCAACATCATGTCTGATAACGACGAATTGCAGCAAATCGCGCATCTGCGCCGTGAATACACGAAAGGCGGTCTTCGCCGCCGCGATCTTCCCGCCGAACCCCTTGCGCTGTTTGAGCGCTGGCTGGGGCAAGCCTGTGACGCCAAACTGGCCGATCCCACCGCGATGGTCGTTGCGACCGTCGATGAAAATGGCCAGCCGTATCAGCGTATCGTGTTACTCAAACATTTTGATGACAAAGGGCTGGTGTTCTATACCAACCTTGGCAGCCGTAAGGCGCATCAGATCGAGAAAAATCCACGCATCAGCCTTTTATTTCCCTGGCATACGCTGGAACGGCAGGTGATGGTGATCGGCAAGGCTGAGCGTCTCTCCACGTTAGAAGTAGTGAAATACTTCCACAGTCGCCCACGCGACAGCCAGATTGGCGCCTGGGTCTCTAAGCAATCCAGCAGGATCTCAGCTCGTGGTATTCTCGAAAGTAAATTTCTCGAACTGAAGCAGAAGTTTCAACAAGGAGAAGTTCCACTGCCCAGTTTCTGGGGCGGCTTTCGCGTGAGTATTGAGCAAATGGAGTTCTGGCAAGGTGGTGAAAACCGTTTACACGATCGTTTTTTATACCAACGCGAAGATAACGCGTGGAAAATTGATCGCCTGGCCCCCTAAAGATGCAAATTTCTTGTTTTAAGCGCTGGTGCTGATCAATCCGGCGCTTTATTCTATGTTTCTTTCGCATCAGGCGAAAAGTCGTGTACCGGCAAAGGTGCAGTCGTTTTATACATGGAGATTTTGATGGCAAGCAGTAACTTGATTAAACAATTGCAAGAGCGGGGGCTGGTGGCCCAGGTGACGGACGAGGAAGCGTTAGCAGAGCGACTGGCGCAAGGCCCGATCGCGCTCTATTGCGGCTTCGATCCTACCGCTGACAGCTTGCATTTGGGGCATCTGGTTCCATTGTTATGCCTGAAACGCTTCCAGCAGGCAGGCCATAAGCCTGTCGCACTGGTAGGTGGCGCAACCGGTCTGATTGGTGACCCGAGCTTTAAAGCCGCCGAGCGTAAACTGAATACCGAAGACACTGTGCAGGAGTGGGTGGATAAAATCCGCAAACAGGTTGCACCGTTCCTCGATTTCGACTGTGGCGACAACTCGGCGATTGCTGCGAACAACTACGACTGGTTTGGCAGTATGAACGTACTGACTTTCCTGCGTGATATCGGCAAACACTTCTCCGTCAACCAGATGATCAACAAAGAAGCGGTTAAGCAGCGTCTGAACCGTGACGATCAGGGGATCTCCTTTACCGAGTTTTCTTACAACCTGCTGCAAGGTTATGACTTTGCCTGCCTGAATAAGCTGCACGGCGTGGCACTGCAGATTGGTGGTTCTGACCAGTGGGGTAACATTACTTCGGGTATCGATTTGACCCGTCGTCTGCACCAGAATCAGGTGTTTGGTCTGACCGTTCCGCTGATTACTAAAGCTGATGGCACCAAGTTCGGTAAGACGGAAGGCGGCGCAGTGTGGCTGGATCCGAAGAAAACCAGTCCGTATAAATTCTACCAGTTCTGGATTAACACCGCAGATGCGGACGTTTATCGCTTCCTGAAATTCTTCACTTTCATGGACATTGAAGAGATCAATGCGCTGGAAGAAGAAGATAAAAACAGCGGTAAAGCGCCGCGTGCCCAGTATGTTCTGGCCGAACAGGTTACGCGTCTGGTTCACGGTGAAGAAGGTCTGGTCGCGGCAAAACGCATTACCGAAAGCTTGTTCAACGGCAATCTCAGCGATTTGAGTGAAGCAGATTTCGAACAGCTGGCGCAGGATGGCGTGCCGATGATCGAGATGGACAAAGGTGCCGATTTGATGCAGGCGCTGGTGGACTCCGAGCTGCAACCTTCTCGCGGTCAGGCCCGTAAGACCATTGCGTCTAACGCAGTGACCATCAACGGTGAGAAGCAGTCCGATCCGGAATATTTCTTCCAGGAGAGTGATATCCTGTTCGGGCGCTATACCTTACTGCGCCGTGGCAAGAAGAACTATTGTCTGATTTGCTGGAAGTAAGATTGAGTTAGCAGGGGCGTGGGAAACTACGCCCCTTTATTTTTTCAGGGTTGTGATAAGTAAAATGAAGAATATCCTCGCCATCCAGTCCCACGTTGTTTTTGGCCATGCGGGCAACAGTGCAGCAGAATTCCCGATGCGTCGTCTTGGCGCAAACGTCTGGCCGTTGAATACCGTCCAGTTTTCAAACCACACGCAGTATGGCAAATGGACCGGTTGCGTTATGCCGCCGAGCCACCTGACTGAAATTGTCCAGGGCATTGCTGATATTGATAAACTCCAGACCTGTGACGCAGTACTGAGCGGCTATCTTGGCTCCGCTGAACAGGGCGAGCATATTCTGGGTATTGTACGTAAAGTAAAAGCGGCCAACCCGCAGGCAAAATACTTTTGCGATCCGGTGATGGGACACCCTGAAAAGGGGTGTATCGTAGCTCCGGGTGTGGCGGAATTTCATGTACGTCATGCGCTTCCGGCTAGTGACATTATTGCCCCGAATTTGGTTGAGCTCGAAATTCTGTGCGAGCATGCGGTGAACAATGTTGATGAGGCTGTTGCGGCGGCGCGTGAACTGATCGCTCAGGGACCTGAAATTGTACTGGTGAAGCATCTGGCACGCGCAGGTATTAGCACCGACCGTTTCGAGATGCTGCTGGTCACCGCTGAACAGGCGTGGCATATCAGTCGCCCGCTGGTCGATTTTGGCGCACGTCAACCGGTTGGTGTGGGTGATGTTACCAGTGGCTTGTTGCTGGTGAAACTGTTGCAGGGCGCGTCTTTACAGCAGGCGCTTGAGCATGTGACTGCGGCAGTGTACGAAGTGATGATCGCCACTGAAGAGATGCACGAGTATGAGCTGCAGGTGGTGGCCGCGCAGGATCGCATCGCCAAGCCTGAACACTACTTCAGCGCAACGCAGCTGTAATCAATGCCCGATGGCGTTCACGCTTATCGGGCATATTTTTAGCTGTAGGCCGGGCAAGCGCAAGCACCACCCGGCAACAACAATTAATTTAACCCTTCTGCTTTAAGCGCCGCGGCAACCGCCGGGCGTTCAGCCATACGCGCCATATACGCGTCGATATGGCTTAATCCTGCCATATTCAGCTTAACCGCATAGGCCCAACGCAGTACGGTAAACAGGTAGGCATCGGCGATGCTGAAGCGCGGGCCGCAGATCCATTGGTTATCTTTTAGCGAGTCGTTCACATACTGCATTTTTTTCTCCAGCAGCGCGCGAACGGTTGGCTTGAAGTCTTCCGGCGTATCGGGACGGAACAGTGGCGTAAAGCCTTTATGCAGTTCTGTCGCAATGTAGTTAAGCCATTCGATGGTTTTGTAACGGGAGAGGCTGCTGGTAGGGGCAAGGAGCTGACGGTCTGGCACGCTGTCCGCCAGATATTGCATGATGGCGACACCCTCGGTAAGTAGCGTACCGTCATCCAGCAGCAGTGCGGGAACTTGCCCTTTTGGGTTTACCGCGAAAAAATCATCGCCATTTTCCAGACGTTTCTTCATCAGATCAACACCATCCAGCGTGAAATCTTTACCGCTCTCACGAAGTGTGATGTGGGAAGCAAGAGAACAAGCGCCCGGTTTGTAGAACAGTTTCATCGGTAACTCCTTTTGGCTGAGGTATATCGTATGGTAGTGCTACCTCATGCAAAAAAAAAGCCGCTAACAACAGTTAGCGGCCTGAAAATGAGTTTCCCTGAGAATTACGCTGTCGCGGCCTTAGCGGCTTTCTCATCGGCTTCGTCATCCTGAGTCATACGGTTCAGTTTCGGAGCCGTCAGCAGCATCAGAACAGCGATAACAGCCGTCGCAACACCAATCTGCAGGAACACACGACCGTAGACTTCAAGGGACATCAGCGGGTCAGTCACATTCTCTGGTACAGCCATCATGTTAGCGACGTAGCCACCGATGATGTTTGCACCGGCAGTGGTCAGGAACCAGCTACCCATGATGAAGCCCATCAGGCGTTGCGGAACCAGCTGTGCCACCATTGCCAGACCCAGACCGGAGATCATCAGCTCACCGATACTTTGCAGGCCATAGCAGATAATCAGCCAGTTAACGGAAACGATGCCCGCATCGGTAGCGAATTTCGCGCCCAGCGGCAGGATCAGGAATGCACCGGAACACAGAACCATACCAATCGCAAACTTGGTCGGCATCGGCAGGGTATCGCCCATCTTGTTATAGATAGCGGCGAGGATTGGGCTACCAATGATGATCCAGAACGGGTTCAGCGCCTGGTACTGTTCAGGTTCGAAAGCAATGCCAAGAATAGAGTGCTCAACGTTACGAATCGCAAAGAAGTTCAGTGAGGTCGGCATCTGGCTGTACAGCACGAAGAAGATAATCGCTTCCAGCATCAGAATGAAGGCGACGATCATTTTACGACGTGCAGCGCCTTTCATGGTGAAGGCTTCTTTACCGAAGATAAACACGATACCGATAGCAATTACACCCAGAACCATACGTGCGATCTGCTGGTTGTGCAGCAGCCAGGTCGCAATCGCGATCAGAACCACAACGCCAACGATAGTCAGCAGCAGGTTACGGAAGTTGATTGGTTCAAAGTCAGGTTTAGAACCGTATTGTTTAACCCAGCGCTGACAGAATGCGAAGTTAACAACGGTAATCAGCATACCCACGACGCTCAGCGCAAACGCGGTGCTCCAGCCGTAACGCGCAGCTAACCATGGCGTTGCCAGCATAGAGAAGAATGAACCGATGTTGACGGACATGTAGTACATGGTAAATGCACCATCAAGACGCGGGTCATCTTTGGCATAGCAGGTAGAGAGCAGGGAGGATGGGTTTGCTTTAAACAGGCCGTTACCGACCGCGATAGCCGCCATGCCCATATAAACGATACCCGCATCGTGACCGGACCATGCTACCAGCGCATAACCAATGGCCAGGACAACGGCACCCAGCATAATGACGCGTTTTGTACCCAGAACTTTATCACCTAACCAGCCGCCAATCGCAACCAGGCCATATACCAGGGCGCTAAAGGACGAGAAAAGGGTGATGGAATCCGCTTCTGACATGCCCAGTTGTTTAACCAGGTAGACGGCCATGATCCCTTGCAGGCCGTAATAACCAAAACGTTCCCACAGCTCAATAGAGAAAATGAGATAGAACGCTTTTGGTTGTTTGAAGGCGTTTAAACTTACGCTTTCTGTTGGTTTATTGTTTGCAGTAGACACTTTTACCTCTTTTTTTACATCCCATAT
Source organism: Citrobacter freundii ATCC 8090 = MTCC 1658 = NBRC 12681 (assembly GCF_011064845.1). Taxonomy (NCBI): domain Bacteria; kingdom Pseudomonadati; phylum Pseudomonadota; class Gammaproteobacteria; order Enterobacterales; family Enterobacteriaceae; genus Citrobacter; species Citrobacter freundii. The sequence continues at coordinate 2,307,756 of NZ_CP049015.1, forward strand.
CAACGGGGGTGTTCAGGTACGTGATGAGTCAAGTTCATCCGTCCGATTGTTATAGTGGGAGGGGAAACGGCAAGTAATGTTCACTATCTTGACCATTCAGACAAGTGGTTTGTAATAATCTGTTACATATATCATGACTGGTGAAATCGTCGGGGCTGCGAAATGTTATCTAGCGTTAAATTTCTTCATTTGTAAAATGGCAGATTTTTACACTGTTTAATCACCGCTAAAACCGGAATGTGGCGATATGTTCTGCTATTTAAGGTTGAATCCAGTGATATAGGCCATTATCTGAAAAATAGGCAGTGTAATGTTTTGTTTATAAACTGTGCAGTTAGGTCATCTAATTGTCACCTTAACTAAAAAATAAAAACTTATTAACATTGTGTTAGCTGGATGATCTGGATCACGTATAGATAGAAATTTCTTTTGCTAAAAAAACGATTAACCTGCTCAGGTGTTAATTAACAAGAATATTGCATTAGATTTGAGCAATTGAATGGCATCATTGTCGGGAAAAGAAACTTTGGGGGGTGCATAACTAAACGTTATGTATGTATGGGGCAAAGAGGATGCCCCGGCAGCATTAGATATCGACTTTCTCTTTGAATTCGCAGAGATCTTCGATGATACAGGAACCACAACGTGGCTTTCTGGCTATACAGGTGTAGCGGCCATGAAGAATTAACCAGTGGTGGCAATCGACTTTAAATTCACTGGGTACGACTTTCAGTAGCTTTTCTTCTACCTGCTCGACGTTTTTACCTGGGGCGAATTGTGTCCGGTTACATACCCGGAAAATGTGGGTATCTACGGCAATAGTGGGCCAGCCAAAGGCGGTATTTAACACCACATTAGCCGTCTTGCGCCCAACGCCGGGGAGAGCTTCTAACGCAGCACGGTCTTCAGGCACTTCACCATTATGTTGTTCCAGCAGAATGCGGCAGGTTTTAATTACGTTTTCCGCTTTGCTGTTAAACAAACCGATTGTCTTGATGTAGGACTTAACACCTTCAACTCCGAGCTCCAGCATCGCAGCAGGCGTATTGGCGACGGGGTATAGTTTAGCCGTCGCTTTATTGACGCTGACATCGGTGGCCTGAGCGGATAGCAAGACCGAAATCAGCAGTTCAAACGGCGATGTAAAATTAAGCTCGGTTGTCGGATGCGGGTTGTTATCCCGCAGGCGAGTCAGTATTTCCAGACGTTTTGCTTTGTTCATGAGACATTCCCTGTTTCACCAGCTGGACTGTCCGCAACAGCCGCTTCGGCACGACGTTTCTTCATTCTCTCATCAATCAGGTACTTAACTGCCAGCATCAAGCCCAGACCAATAAACGCGCCTGGTGGCAGCATGGCCAGCAGAAACGGCGTATCAGTATGGAAGATCTCAACGCGCAATACTTTGGCCCAGTTACCCAACAAACCGTCTGCGCCATCAAACAGTGTACCGTTACCAATTATTTCACGCAGCGAGCCCAGAACAAACATGGCGCCGGTCGCCCCCATACCGATGGAAAAACCATCGAGTGCGGATAATGCAGGGCCTTTTTTGGCGGCGAAGGCTTCTGCGCGGCCAACAACAATACAGTTGGTCACAATCAGCGGGATAAAGATGCCCAGAGACTGATACAGGCCAAAGGCATAGGCATTGATCAGCATCTGCACCGCACTCACCACGGAGGCGATGATCATGACATAAATTGGAATACGGATTTCAGGCGGAGTCCAGCGACGAAGGGCCGAAATCGTAAGGTTGGTCAGCGTCAGAACGAGCGTCGTCGCGAGCCCCAGTCCCAGCGCGTTAGTGGCGGTAGAGGTAACAGCCAACAGCGGACACATCCCGAGTAGCTGCACAAGCGCGGAGTTATTTTTCCATAACCCCTGGACTATAACGTCTTTAATTTCGCTCATGGTTTATTCTCCACAGGCGCTAAGTTGAGGAAGCTGCGCGGGTAGCGTCTGCGCATACAAACCGGCGCGTTTTACTGCGTTCACTACCGCCCGCGGCGTAATGGTTGCACCAGTAAACTGGTCAAAGTCGCCGCCGTCTTTTTTCACAGCCCAGTGGGCATCGTTACCCGTAGCGATCGTTTTGCCGCTAAAGTGGGTGATCCAGTCGGACAGTCGCAGTTCGATTTTATCGCCCAGTCCCGGGGTTTCATGATGTTCGGTTACCCGCGTACCCAACACGGTACCCGTAAAATCGACACCGACCAGCAGTTGAATCGCCCCGGAATACCCATCTGGCGCCGTAGCTTCAAGAATTGCTGCAACGGGACGGTCGTCCTGGCGGGCAATATACACGCGGTGAGTACCTTTGCCCAATGCCTGCGCATTGACCAGATAACAGCTCTCAGACAAGTTATTATTGTAGCGATCGCCAGGTAGCACCTGATCGAACAGTGCTTTTTGCTGCAGCGCGGCCTGTTCATCAATGGTGGACTTGGTTAATTGATTGATTGCCGCGGTTAATCCCGTTGAACCAGCAGCAAACAGTGCCAGCGTAATACCGTGTTTACGAATCGTTTTCAGCATTGGGAGTCCTTAGCGATGTCCGTACACGCGAGGGCGGGTGTAATAATCAATCAGGGGAACCGTGATATTTGCCAGTAATACAGCAAAGGCTACACCGTCAGGATAACCGCCAAAACTGCGAATCAACCATACTAACAACCCCGCAAGTGCGCCAAAAATCAGGCGGCCGCGGTTAGTTGTCGAGGCCGTAACGGGGTCGGTAAGAATAAAAAATGCACCCAGCATGGTTGCGCCGGAAAGCAGGTGTAACTGAGGAGACGCGAGTGACTCAGGTGAGAACAACCATCCCAGAGTGGCGCAAACGGCGAGCGACAGCAGGAAGCTAACCGGGATATGCCAGCGAATTGCCCCCTGCCATAACAGAACGATACCACCCGCCAACCAGGCAAGATTAACCCACTGCCAGCCCGCGCCTGCCAGCACACCGCTGTAAATCGGGTATTGCATCACCTGTTCAACGGTATGCCCGGCATGCAGTGATGTCTTAAAGGTATCGAGAGGCGTTGCCTGGCTGATACCATCAATGCCCATACGCAGTGTATTCATATCCCCACCGCTGACGGTATGGCCGCTAAGGATAACGTTCAGCGCGTCAAAGAACCCAGGCACTGTAGCCGCAATTTCGTGCGGCGGCAGCCAACTGGTCATCTGTACTGGAAATGAGATTAGCAGCACGACGTAACCAATCATGGCAGGGTTAAACGGGTTCTGACCGAGACCGCCATACAGCTGTTTCGCAATGATAACCGCGAATACCGTGCCCAATACCACCATCCACCAGGGGGCGAGCGGGGGAATACTCACGGCCAGCAGCAACCCGGTGAGTAACGCAGAGTTGTCTTTTAAAATCGGCACAATGGGTTGTTTACGCAGTTTAAGCACGCCCGCTTCGGCTGCGATAGCGCTGATGGCGGCCAGAATTATCTGGAACAACGTACCCCAGCCGAAGAACCACAGCTGTGCGGCGATTCCCGGCAATGCCGCAAGTAACACCAACATCATGATACGTGATGTCTGGCGCTGGTTATGGGTATAAGGGGAGCTTGCTATTCTGAATACCATTTATTCCTCGTTAACAACCTGCTGCTGTGCGGCTTTCTTTGCCTGAGCGCGTGCGATAGCGGCCGCGACGGCGGCTTTGCGTGGATCAACCGGCTCGGCTGTTTCCGGTACCGCCTGCTGTTCGAGCTTGCGGGCCTTGGCGCGGGCGATGGCCGCTTCCACGGCGGCTTTACGCGGATCAACCGATTCGGCTGTTTCCGGTACCTCCTGCTGCTCGAGCTTGCGGGCCTTGGCGCGGGCGATGGCCGCTTCCACGGCGGCTTTACGCGGATCAACCGATTCGGCTGTTTCCGGTACCACCTGCTGCTCGAGCTTGCGGGCCTTAGCGCGGGCGATGGCCGCTTCCACGGCGGCTTTGCGTGGATCAACCGGTTCGGATGTTTCCGGTACCGCCTGCTGCTCGAGCTTGCGGGCTTTGGCGCGAGCAATTGCCGCTTCGACGGCAGCTTTACGCGGATCTGTACCCGTGCTGCTGCCTTCACTTTGCGGCGAATTTTCCTTATGGGAAGCACGAGCTTGCGCCTTACGCGCCTCGCGTGCGGCAATCACTGCGCTATTGTCAGGTTTTTCACCTGCCTGAATTACTACCGGCTGCAGCGCCTGAGCCTGTTTTTCTTTTACGCGAGCCAGCGCGGCGGCAATGGCATCATGGTCTTTGGCCGCCGGTTGAGCAGCGGCGCTCTTATGGCGTTCAAGACGCGCTGCTTTTTCACGTTCAAGGCGCGCCTGTCGGGCTTCAAACCGTGCTTTCGCTTCAGCGGCTCGTTTTTCTTCCTGGCTAATGGCGTAAATCTCGGCTTTTTCCTGGCGGAAATACTGCACCAGCGGAATATTGCTTGGGCATACCCAGGCGCAGGCACCGCATTCAATGCAGTCGGCGATATTGTGGGCCGTTGCTTTGTCGTGCTGTTGCCCTTTACTGAACCAATAAAGCTGTTGTGGCAGGAGATCCGCCGGACAGGCATCGGCGCATGCGCTACAGCGAATGCAGCCTTTCTCTTCCGGCGTTTCACCCATTTCACTGGCAGAGGGGGCCAGAAGACAGTTGGTAATCTTCACCACCGGGACATCCAGCCATGGCAGCGTAAACCCCATCAGCGGTCCGCCCATAATCACCATCTGGTCGGCGGAAGGGCAGAAGCCCGCGTCGTTGAGCAGATGACGAACCGGCGTGCCCAAACGCGCCCAGACGTTGCCCGGACGGCTGACGGCTTCACCGGTAAGCGTCACGACACGTTCGGTGATCGGCTCACCGTCAATTACTGCACGTTTAATTGCATAGGCGGTACCGACGTTTTGCATCAATACCCCGATATCTGAGGAGCGTCCACCGTGGGGAACCTGCTTGCCAGTCAGGATTTGTGTTAACTGTTTAGCCCCGCCGGAAGGGTACTTGGTGGGGATCACGCGCAAACTGATGTCGTGTGAATCAGCCAGCACCGCGCGCAGCATAGATATTGCCTGCGGTTTGTTATCTTCTATGCCGAGGAGGATCTCGCGTGGCTGAAGAATGTGCGCCAGGATGCGGATTCCTTCGACGACCTGCGCCGCACAGTCCTGCATCAGGCGGTCATCTGCTGTAATGTACGGCTCGCATTCAGCGGCGTTAATGATCAGCGTTTCAATTTTATCTCCGCCGCCCTGCAGTTTAACGCCGGTGGGAAAACCTGCGCCACCCAGCCCGGCGACGCCGAACTGATGAATACGCGCAATCAGCTCTTCCCGGCTGTGGGAGCGGTAATCGGTCCAGCCGTCTCGCTCAATCCAGCGGTCTTCGCCATCGGCGTCTATGATAACGCTCAACTCAGCCAGTGCCGAAGGATGTGCGGTGGAGTGCGGGGCAATGGCAACCACGGTACCTGATGTTGGCGCATGGACTGGAAGCATTTTGCCACGCCCGCGGGTTAATGCCTGACCACGCAGCACGGTGTCACCCACGTTTACGCACAGTTCACCCTCCGCACCAATATGTTGTTTCAGCGGAATAACGAAACGCGGTGCCAGCGGAACCTGTCGCAACGGTGTTCCGTTTGACTGGGTTTTCATTTCTGGTGGATGAATGCCACCATCAAAGTCCCAGATTTTATTTTTTCTGAATGCAGAGAATAACTTAAACATGTTGTTCCACGGGAATGATGCGCACAGGGATGGTGTTTAAATCCCATTTCCAGCTATCGGGGGTCTCGGCTACCGGGCGTAATTCAATGCATTGCGTCGGGCACGGGTCAACACACAGGTTGCACCCAGTGCAGAGATCGCTCATTACCGTGTGCATGGCGCGGGTCGCGCCCACGATCGCATCGACCGGGCAGGCCTGAATACACTTAGTGCACCCGATACAGTTATTTTCATCAATGACCGCCAGCATACGCACCGGCGTAACGTCTTGTTCATCACCATCAATAGGCTGCGGATCGACGTTCAGCAGGGCGGCAATTTTTAACATCACCGCTTCGCCACCGGGGGCGCAACGGTTAATTTTTTCACCCTGAGAGCCGATCGCTTCAGCGTAAGGATGACAGCCCGGATAGCCGCACTGCCCACACTGGCTTTGCGGGAGAATTTCATCAATTTTCTCCACGACCGGATCATCTTCAACGGCAAAACGTCGTGAGGCGTACCCCAAAATAGCGCCGAACGCCAGACCCAGTACACTCACTGCGGCAACGGCAATCCAGATAGCATTCATTACAACTTCACCAAACCACTAAAGCCCATAAAGGCCAATGACATTAAACCAGCGGTAATCAGCGCAATCGCATTCCCGCGAAACGGCGCCGGGACGTCCGCCACAGCGAGGCGTTCGCGGATCGCGGCGAACAGTACCATCACCAGCGAGAAGCCGACGGCGGCGGAAAAACCGTATAGCGCCGACTGTAAAAAGTTATGGCCGAGGTTGATGTTCAGCAGCGCCACACCTAACACTGCGCAGTTAGTCGTAATCAGCGGTAGGAAGATCCCCAGCAGGCGGTACAGCGCAGGGCTGGTTTTGCGCACAACCATTTCGGTAAACTGCACGACGACGGCGATAACCAGAATAAAAGCCAGCGTGCGCAGATAGATGAGATTGAGCGGGATTAGGATCCAGGTATCAATCAGCCATGCGCAGATGGATGCCAGTGTCATGACAAACGTCGTGGCAAGGCCCATACCCATTGCGGTTTCCAGTTTTTTGGAAACGCCCATAAACGGGCAGAGGCCCAGAAACTTGACCAGTACAAAGTTATTGACCAGTACAGTTCCGACAAACAGCAGCAGGTAATCAGTCATTTTTCGGCCTGAAATAAAAAAGCCGCCTATTATCTGACAATCTACAACAGGCGACAACAGGTTAACTGTAGGGTTATTACGGGTTCACAAACGTCGATTTAACGCGCTGCGATCGCTTGAAGTAGGGCACCAACAGTGCTGCGGCCAGTAATGGGAACAGCAGTTGGCGCACCGCAAAAGCGTCTGGGACAGGTGAAAACGCAAACGCTTTAATCGCCAGCAACACGGAGATCAGCAGCCACAGAATGTAATGCTTGGGCACACAGGCTCTGCGTTTGAAAAACGCAATTGTCAGCCACAGTGTGTAATACCACATGGCGATCGCGGTAACAAAGGAGACGCCCCATAACAGCAAATTTGCTGTACTTTGCTCACCCAGCGTTTTGAAGGTTTGCGGTGTTGCCAGCGCAGTGACATAAAGTAATAACGCCAGCGAAGCGCTCAACAACGCGACTAACAGCCAGGCCAGTGGCCCAAGTAGCCAGCCTCCGATACGTTGTGCCGGTGTGGTAGTCATCTCTTCTCCAGTTTTACGCGCGCAATCAATCATGCCATTCATTTTGGGGCGATTATTATAAAGCTTTTAACGTTGAGCGCTACTTTCTTCTCTATTGCACGTAATGCCAGACTGATTTAGGTACCTGACCAACATCAAACAGACGGCCTCCGGATATAAGCTCCGCACGGCGATGGTCTGCGGCACGGTACATATTGATCATGTCGCTATCGTCGGTGAGCGTGTAGTTTAAATGGTCGAAAAGTTTTTCCAGACTTTCGAGTGAACTGATTTTGCGGAATTTTAATAAGTAATCCTGAACAGTCATAAATGCAGATCCATATTAATAAAATAATACCAACGGAGTAGAAAATATAAAAATAAACAACGTGCACAGGTAAAAGCGGATTTACGTGCAAATGTAAGAAGAGTGTTCATACCTGTGAAAAAGCAGGCGCTATGCGCGTCTTCGGCAAGGGTAACGCGCTTAGCGATCGCTGGCAATATGCAGCGGAGCGGGATGCGGCATAATTCGCTTTTTTTGACAGAAAGCGATCTTTTACCGGCAAACCCTGCAACTACCAATGTTAATTGCCGGGCAATAAAAGGTTGCGGATGCTTATTTCTTCTGCACTGCCGCAACGGGCTCTGGCGGCTGGTAATTGTCAATATGATTGGCAACACCCAGCAGGATCACGGAGACGGCGAGAACAATCCAACCTGTTAATTCAATAAGACGATTCATTACTGATGACATTTGCTTTGATTTATCCATAAACACAGGCTGCAAATGTTACTAATCTCTCATTAATACAGCAAGATGGTTGGGAACGATTTCTCCCTCTTTTTCGCTGCAAGTTAAGCATAAGTGGCATATGTTTGACTTAAGTTAAAAACAACCTTTGTAGCGCAAAGGTTATTAAACTATTGAGACGTTGCAAGGTATGGTGTGAAATAGGTCAGTCCTGAATTGAGAGGCAATAACATGAGTGACAACATCCGCGTTGGGCTAATTGGCTATGGTTATGCCAGTAAAACCTTCCATGCCCCCCTGATTGTGGGCACGCCGGGCCTGGAACTGGCTGCAGTTTCCAGTAGTGATGAAGCAAAAGTGAAGGCAGACTGGCCTACGGTGGCGGTTGTTGCTGAGCCTAAGCATCTTTTTAACGATCCAAATATCGACCTGATTGTGATCCCCACGCCTAATGACACACACTTTCCATTAGCGAAAGCTGCGCTGGAAGCGGGCAAACATGTGGTTGTTGATAAGCCTTTTACTGTGACACTGTCACAAGCTCGTGAGCTGGATACGCTGGCGCGCAGCCTCGGGCGCGTGCTGTCTGTGTTCCATAACCGTCGCTGGGACAGTGATTTTCTGACGCTGAAAGCTCTGCTGGCGGATGGTGTTTTGGGAGAGGTGGCGTATTTCGAATCCCATTTCGATCGTTTCCGCCCGCAGGTTCGTGACCGTTGGCGTGAACAGGGCGGTCCGGGAAGCGGTATCTGGTACGATTTAGCACCTCATCTTTTGGATCAGGCGATTAATCTGTTTGGTTTGCCCGTCAGCCTGACGGTAGACCTGGCCCAGTTGCGTCCAGGCGCGCAGGCGACGGATTACTTCCATGCCATCCTGACGTATCCGCAGCGTCGTGTGATCCTGCATGGCACCATGCTCGCTGCCGCAGAATCGGCCCGTTATATTGTGCACGGATCGCGTGGCAGCTATGTGAAGTATGGTCTTGACCCGCAGGAAGAGCGTCTGAAAAATGGCGAGCGACTACCACAGGAAGACTGGGGTTATGATATGCGCGATGGCGTTTTGACGCGAGTAGAAGGCGAAGAGCAGGTTGAAGAAACCTGGCTTACTGTACCAGGCAACTATCCGGCGTACTATGCTGGCATTCGTGATGCGCTAAACGGTAACGGTGAAAACCCGGTACCGGCGAGACAGGCTATCCAAATTATGGAGCTGATTGAGCTGGGTATCGAATCTGCGAAACATCGTTCGACGCTGTGCCTTGCTTGATTGGACTAATGCCGGATGGAGATGCTCAGGCATCTTATCCGGCCTACAATGAAAACCAACGTAGGCCGGATAAGCGTTAGCGCCATTCAGCACTTTACCCGTTACGCTGCGGCGACTTTCTCGCGCAAGGCTTGTTTTTCTTCGTTACTCAGGAATGCCATTTCCAGACCGTTGATTTGCGCCTGGCGGATCTGTTCGCGCGTTAGGCCTGCAGCTGGTGCGGCAATGGTGTACTCGTGAATAATATCCACACCCTGAACAGCCGGGTCGTCCGTATTCAAACTGGCAATAACGCCATGCTCAAGGAACGTTTTCAGCGGATGGTTCGCTAGTGAGGCAACGGTGCTGGTCTGAATGTTTGATGTCAGGCAGGATTCGATGCCGATACGATGCTCGGCGAGGTAATCCATCAACGCACGATCTTCAACGGCTTTAACGCCGTGACCAATACGCTCAGCGCCCAGCTCTTTAATGGCCTGCCAGATGCTTTCTGGTCCCGCGGCTTCGCCCGCATGCACGGTAATATGCCAGCCGGCGTCGCGTGCATGGTTGAAATGGGACAGGAACAGACTGCCAGGGAATCCCAGTTCGTCACCGGCTAGATCCAGTGCCGTAATATGTTCTCGGTGGGCTAACAGCGCATCCAGTTCCTGCAGACAGGCGGCTTCGCCAAAAGTACGGCTCATAATGCCAATTAAGCGTGCTTCGACGCCAAAGGTCTTGCAGCCCTCGCGCACGCCTGCGATGACGGCTTCAACCACACCTGCCACCGGGAGTTGATGCGCCATCGCCATATAGCCTGGTGAAAAACGTAATTCTACATAGTGCAGACCGTTACGTGCTGCATCCTCAATATTTTCAAATGCTACGCGGCGACAGGCATCCAGCGAGGCCAGTACCTTCACGCCCCAGTCGAGCTTGGATAAAAAACTCACTAAATCTGGCTCAGTGGATGTCACTTGCACATGAGGGATCAGCGTTTCCAACGTTTGTGCCGGGAGCGTTAAATTGAACTGACGACCCAGTTCCAGAATCGTTTGGGCACGGATGTTACCATCAAGGTGGCGATGGACGTCGGTCAATGGGAGGGAAGTATCAATCATGGTCGCACTCGTGTATTTAGGTAAAGTGCGTCGTATTATAAGAAAAAATCGGGATAAAAATCTATGTTGCGCAATGACTAATTTCATTGCGCAAACTTTATTAGCGTACAGAACGTATGCCGTTAATCAACCCCTGAACGCCTTTTTCAAGTTTGGATCGTGGACATCCGGCATTCAGGCGCACAAAACCGCGTCCTTCTTCGCCGTATGTGTATCCGGGCATGATGGCGACTTTCTGCTGGTGGATGAGCGCTTCCTGCAATGCGTGCTCATCAATGTTGAGCGGACGCAGGTCAATCCATGCCAGATAGGTGGATTGCGGAACCTGCCAGTTCAGTTCGGGGAATGCGGCATTAAGCTCGCGGGCGACGTAATGCAGATTGCTGGTAAGGTAATCCCGCAGCGCATCAAGCCAGCTTGCGCCCTGATGATAGGCGGCAATATGTGCGCTCAGCGCGAGAACTGCTGGTGAGGAAAGACCATCGCGACCTTTTAATGCGCTGAGATAATCGTTACGGCTTTGAGCGTCTTCAATAATTCCGTAAGCCCCGGTCAGTGCCGGAATATTAAAACTTTTTGAGCCGGAAGTGAGCAGCGCCCAGCTGTCACGCGCGACGTTACTCCAGGGGATATGTGGGTGATCCCCCCATACCATATCCATATGGATCTCATCGGAAATAACTTTTACACCATGGCGCTGACACAGTTCTGCCATGGTTTCCAGCTCATCACGCGTCCACACTTTGCCCGTCGGATTTTGTGGGCTACAGAGCAGAAGAATTTTGCTCTCTGGACGAGACAGGGCATTCTCCAGCGCGGCCATGTCGCAGTACCAACCGTCAGTGCGTTTTTCCAGTTCGACAGCACGCACCACGCGCTGATTACCTTCAATTGCTTTGTAAAACGCGTCGTACGCCGGCGTATGAATCACCACCGCATCACCCGCAGAAGACCACTGGCGGATCAGCTCCGATACCATATAGATAACCGAGGGGCCATAAACCAGCGACTGAGGATCGATTTGGGTATTATGACGCGATAGAAACCAGTGACTAATCGCCGCAAGAAATTCATCATTTTTCCAGCGACTGTAACCCAACACGCCATGTGACAGGCGCTGAGTCAGCGCCTCCAGAATACAGGGTGCGGTGGCAAAATCCATATCGGAGATGGTGAATGGCAGCAGGTCGGCTGAACCAAAACGGTCGGCAACGTAATCCCACTGAGTACACCAGGTACCATGCCTGTCCACAACCTTTGAAAAATCAAACATGTCATTGTCCTTAAGCTTGTACGGTGTTCATCAGAACTGCGATCTCGTCTTTCACTGACTGGACCTGTGGGCCAATAACGACCTGAAGATTATGCTGATTGAGTTGCACTACGCCAATGGCGCGATTGTCCTTCAGTGCCTGTACATTCACTAGAGACATATCCTTCACTGACAAACGCAGACGGGTAATACAGTTATCCAGGCTAACGATGTTTTCCGCACCGCCAAGCGCCGACAGAATGGCAGGGACGTTGTAACCGGATTTACCCGGCGCTCCAGCCATTACTTTTTCGATATTGCTGGCAATTTCGACGTCTCGACCTGGTGTCTTCAAATTGAAGCGTGTGATGGCGAAACGGAAGATGACGTAGTACACCGCGAACCAGATCGCCGCCACAACAGGGACCAGATACCACTTGGTAGAGAGTCCATGCAGGATGCCGAACACCACGAAGTCAATCAGGTTACCGTCGGTGTTACCGATGGTGACGCCAAGCACTGCCATCACAGTGAAGCCAAGACCGGTCAGCAGGGCGTGGATCACATACAGAACTGGGGCAACGAACAGGAATAAGAACTCAAGGGGCTCGGTGGTACCGCCGATCACACAGGCAATAAGACCGGAAATTAATAACCCTTTAATTTTATGACGATTTTCAGGGCGAGCACAGTGGTACATAGCGAGCGCTGCCCCCGGTAAACCACCAAGGAACGCAGGCATTTTGCCCTGCGACAGGAAGCGGGTTGCGCTTTCAGAGAAACCTTGTGTTGTCGGGCAGCTCAGTTGGGCCTGGAAAATAGTCAGTGCGCCGCTCACGCTGTGACCGCAGACTTCTTGCGTGCCGCCAGCCTCGGTGAAGCGAATGAGCGCCACCAGAATATGATGCAGACCAAACGGCAGCAGCAGACGTTCGCCGGTACCAAACAGCATTGGGCCAAATTCTCCCGCGCTGTTGATGATGTGGCCGAGCCCGGTAATGCCCATAGCGAAAACCGGCCAGATCAGGGGAATTACCAGCCCGACCAGCCCCATCACCACCGAGGAGATGATAGGCACAAAGCGGGTGCCGCCGAAGAAAGCCAGCGCATCCGGCAGACGAATGTTGTGGAAACGTTCATGCAGCATCCAGACGATGATCCCGGCAATAACAGCACCGAGGATCCCAGTGTCGATCGACTGGATCCCCAGGATATTCTGCACGTTGTTGGCCTTCAGGATCGCGGCATCCGTGGTAGGTAAGATACCTTTCGCGGTTAACCAGAAGTTGACGGCAAGGTTCATGACCGCATAACCAACAAAACCGGCAAATGCCGCTACGCCTTTGTTCTCGCGAGCAAGGCCGAGAGGTATGGCAATACAGAACATCACCGGTAAGAAACTAAACGCAAATGAGCCTACTTTGCTCATCCAGGTAAAGATGGCCTGCAGTACCGGATTACCCAATGCCGGGATCAGTGTTAAGACATCATGGCTGCTTAACGAGCTGCCGATCCCCAACATGATCCCGCAAAATGAGAGTAGCGCTACGGGGAGCATAAAGGTTTTGCCCAACTGCTGGAAAAATTCCCATAACGTTATTTTTGGTGTAGTTCTCGTCGTCATCAAACGACTCCTCGTAAAAGCTAGCTGACTAATGATGGCGAGAAGATAAAACGTTTTACCTAATTTTAGTGCGGTGTAAATCACATTATCGAACGATAATAGGGCGTATAAATATAAGTGATTGATAAAACGTTTTATCCGTCACGTTATCAGGGAGTTTTCCGTTTTTATGGCTATAGCCAAAAAAATAACCATCCATGATGTTGCGCTGGCCGCGGGCGTTTCGGTCAGTACTGTCTCATTGGTGCTTAGTGGAAAAGGTCGTATTTCATCCGCGACAGGCGAACGCGTGAATGCCGCTATTGAGCAACTCGGGTTTGTGCGTAATCGCCAGGCATCGGCGCTGCGTGGCGGGCAGAGCGGGGTCATTGGTTTGATTGTGCGCGATCTTTCTACGCCGTTTTACGCCGAGTTGACGGCGGGTCTGACGGAAGCATTAGAAACGCAGGGGCGCATGGTCTTTTTATTACATGGTGGCAAAGATGGCGAACAGCTCGCGCAGCGTTTCGCTATGTTGCTAAATCAAGGGGTTGATGGTGTGGTGATCGCCGGGGCTGCCGGCAGTAGCGACGACCTACAACAACTGGCCGCCGATAAGGGGATACCGGTGGTGTTTGCTTCTCGGGCAAGCTACCTGGATGATGTCGACACCGTCAGACCTGACAACATGCAGGCTTCGCAATTGCTGGTTGAACATCTTATCCGCCACGGACATCAGCGAATAGCGTGGTTGGGGGGGCAGAGTTCCTCATTGACTCGCGCAGAGCGTGTCGGCGGCTATTGTACGACGTTGCTAAAGTATGGTTTACCGTTTCATAGCGACTGGGTGCTGGAGTGTTCATCCAGCCAGAAGCAGGCCGCAGAGGAGGTAACCGCGCTGTTACGTCGTAACCCAACGATCAACGCAGTGGTGTGCTACAACGAAACCATTGCCGTTGGCGCCTGGTTTGGCCTGATGAGAGCGGGGCGTCAGAGTGGTGAAATTGGCGTAGATCGCTATTTCGAACAGCAGATCTCCTTAGCGGGATTTGCCGATGTAGCGGAAAATGCACTGGACGATATCCCCATTATTTGGGCCTGCACGCCTGCGCGTGAAATGGGATATACCCTTGCTGAGCGCATGCTGCAGCGCATTGGGCACGATGATGGTCATTCGCGTAACCTGACGCTTTCCGCCCGTCTGGTGGTGGCCAAATAAAAAAGGCCCGATAAACACACGGTTATCGGGCCTGTTGTCACGCGTATTTACTGTTGCGGGATAGCCGGGGCATCCGGTTCGCCGAGAGAAGGCATACCGAACATGCCAACAAACTCATCCAGCGGCATTTTTTGTCCGTTTAACGTAACCTGTCCGTTTGCGTATTGCAGGCTGGAGCCGATGACGTTGTCCTGCATCGTTGTAATACGGAACATCTGACCCATTGCCGCCAAGCCATTCACTTGTTGCTTCGCAAGATCGGCCGCTTGCTCCTGCTGATAGCCTTCAATTTTGGCGATCTGCGTCATGAACTCAGTCGCCATATCGACCGGAATCGTCAGCTTGGCATCCAGTGATTTGACCGAACGATCCACTTCCTGAGCCAGCGTTTGTGGTTCCTCAGTATTTGCTGTCGGATCTTTTAGCAGCAGTGACAGATTAAATGCGGTTTCACCTTTCGCATTTTTCCAGCTCAGCGGGGCAATGGTGATAACCGGCTCGCCTTTCATCAGTATCGGCAGCGCATTGAAGAAAGCTTCGGTGACTTTTTGCTGATAAAGCTCAGGATTTTGTACCACATCGATCTGCGCCATCAGCGCCTTGGTTTGGGCGCTATACTGCTGACTGAACTGATGCAGGGCTTCACCGTCAATCTGGGCAACTTTCAGCGTCAGCTTACCGCTACCCATATCCTGGCCCTGCAATTTAAGGCTGTTCAGCGTGTAATCCAGCTGACTGTTGACAGTTTTACCGTCGTTAACCAGATCGGATTTGCCATCGATACCCATGCCCTCCAGAACCGCCAACTCTTTACCCTCGACCGAGATCGACAGTTTTTCGAGTGACAATTTCTGGTCGCCGATGCGCTCACCAAAGCTGGCAATACTGCTGGAACCCTCAGTCTTCAGATTATTGAAAGTCATTTGTACTTTCTGGTCATACTCGTTGACCGCATTGACCACGCCGCTTTGCGCATTGCCTGTCAGCGAGACAGCGTTACCTTCTTTGTCTGCTGTAAACTGGAATTCCCCGCCGCTGAAGGCTACTTTTTCGTCGCCTTTCTCGTAGTTCAGTGGTTTAAGGGAAAGATCGGAACGGGTATCGCCGCTGTAGCTGATACGGGAGTTAATGACAAATGGCGACTCACCCTTGGCAATATCAAACAGCGGTTTGGTAACGTCGTTATTCACCAGCGTCGTTTTCACGGAGGCCATAGCCGGAACCAGATTCAGTGACTTCAGTTGGGCCAGTGGGAAGGGACCGTGATCCACCGTTTCATCCAGGACAATACTTTGCCCCGGTTTCAGCCAGGAATCTGCCTGCCCGGCTATTGGTTTCACCACCAATTGCAGTTGGCTATTGAACACCCCGCGCTGGTAGTTTTGATAACTCAGTTCAATACCCGCCTCAGGGGAGAAACGTTTTAACTGATCGTTTGCCTGCGTCACCATCTCGGCGAGATGCGTTTCGAGTTTCTTTCCTGTGTACCAGGCGCCGCCCGTCCAGACGATACCCAGCGCAACCACCACACCCGCAGCTACCAGCGATTTTTTCATTTTGATATCCATAAAATAAAACCAGGCGTTTGAAGACGCCTGGAGGAGTGACATGTCTTTAACTTACTACAGCTTAGCAAGAGTTGTTAAAAATATCAGTATCTTGCTAAAGCTTGTTATAAACCCGGGCTAAACGACCTGCGCCACTGATGTTAACCGGAGATTCATTCGCGCCAATAAAGGCCGATTCACCCGGTCGCAGAACCAGACGTTGCTCGCCTTTGCTCAGTACAGCTTCACCTTCTATGCAGAACAAAATGGCCGCACTTTGCTGGCTGATATCTGCGCCACTGGTAGTAAGCTCATGCAGGGAGAACGCAAAATCGTCAACCGGGATCGGGAAGTCCAGTTCGCCATCAGACTTAACCGGCGTGTTCAGTAACTGGTTTGCTGGCTTGGCGACAAACTGTACGTTGGCGACCAGTTCCGGGATATCAATATATTTTGGCGTCAGTCCGGCACGCAGCACGTTGTCCGAGTTAGCCATCACCTCAAGCGCCACACCTTGCAGGTAAGCATGCGGGGTTTCGGCAAATAAGAACATAGCTTCGCCTGGATTGAGTTTCACCACATTGAGCAGCAGCGGGGAGAAGAGCCCACTGTCGTTCGGGTAGACGTCGGCGATCAGACGGATGGTTTGCCAGGGTTCACCCTGCTGGCTGTTCAGCGCTGATTTCAGGATCGCCAACGCATGGGATTTCTCCTCAGCCTGCATATTCAGCAAGCTGGCGAAAAGATAGCTCAGACGTTCTGCACTCGGCTCTTCCAGGAAATGCGCAATAGCCGGATGTGCGGCGGAGACGGGTTGTAACAATGCAACAATGTCAGAGAACTCGCGGAATGCGTTCATCGCCAGGAAAGGCGTCAAAGCAAAAACCAGTTCCGGTTTGTGGTTAGGATCTTTGTAGTTGCGCTCAGCCGCATCCATCGGGATCCCTGCGGCGTTTTCTTTGGCAAATCCAATTTCAGAGTTGTGCTTGTTAGGATGAACCTGAATCGAAAGCGGTTGTGCAGCGCAGAGCACTTTAAACAGGAAGGGCAGCTCACCAAAACGCTGCGCAACGGCATCGCCCAGCAGGGCGGATTTATCGTGCTCGATAACGTCGCGCAGAGCAACCGTCTGGCCGTCAGCGCCCAGAACCTGCGAACTGCTTTTCGGATGCGCACCCATCCACAGCTCAGCCATCGGTTGCTGAGTGGGGTTGGCAATGCCATAGAGTTCCGTTAACGCCGTTTTACTTCCCCAGGCGTAGTTTTGCACTGAGTTGATGAGTTTTTGCATTATCAAGCCCTGTTTCAATGTTGAATTTTCTACGGCTATTAAACCAAGAAACCCTGAGGGAAGTAACCTGCACATGTAAAAAGTCGTACTTGTCTCAGTTTTTGTTAAAAAAATGTGTAGGATATGGAGACTCGCTTTTAATACCCTGAGTGATTCCGGTTGCAGAAAGCCCTTCCTTCTACAACCGGATCTGCGGCAGGGAAGCAGGGCAACGGAACATCTGCCCAGAGAATAACCAGACCGAGCAGTAAGTGAGAGCACAATGTCAAACAAACCCTTTCATTATCAGCATCCTTTCCCCCTCAAAAAGGATGATACCGAATACTATCTGCTGACCAGCGACTATGTCTCTGTTGCCGAATTTGAAGGGCAGGAGATTGTTAAAGTCGCGCCACAAGCTTTAACCCTGTTGGCTCGTCAGGCCTTTCATGATGCGTCGTTTATGCTGCGTCCCGCACATCAACAGCAGGTAGCCGATATTCTGCGCGACCCAGAGGCCAGCGAAAACGACAAGTATGTGGCCCTGCAATTTCTGCGTAACTCTGACATCGCGGCAAAAGGCATTTTGCCGACCTGTCAGGACACCGGAACCGCGATTATCGTGGGTAAAAAAGGTCAGCGTGTCTGGACCGGTGGTGGCGATGAGGAGGCGCTGGCTCGAGGCGTCTATAACACCTACATCGAAGACAACCTGCGCTATTCACAAAACGCAGCGCTGGATATGTATAAAGAGGTGAACACCGGCACCAACCTGCCAGCACAGATTGATTTGTATACCGTCGACGGCGATGAATACAAATTCCTGTGTATTGCCAAAGGTGGCGGTTCGGCGAACAAAACCTATCTGTACCAGGAAACCAAAGCGCTGCTCACGCCGGGCAAATTAAAAAATTACCTGGTTGAAAAGATGCGTACGCTGGGTACTGCGGCTTGTCCGCCGTATCACATTGCGTTTGTGATCGGCGGAACGTCAGCGGAAGCTACGCTGAAAACGGTGAAACTGGCTTCGGCTAAATACTACGATGAGCTGCCGACCGAAGGTAACGAACATGGGCAGGCATTCCGTGATGTGGAGCTGGAAAAAGAGCTGCTGATTGAAGCGCAGAATTTGGGGCTGGGCGCGCAGTTTGGCGGGAAGTACTTCGCGCATGATATCCGCGTGATCCGCCTGCCGCGTCACGGCGCGTCGTGTCCGGTTGGTATGGGCGTCTCTTGTTCTGCTGACCGTAATATCAAAGCCAAAATCAACCGTGAAGGTATCTGGATCGAAAAACTGGAACATAATCCAGGTAAGTACATTCCAGAAGAGTTGCGTCAGGCGGGAGAGGGCGAAGCGGTGCGCGTTGATCTCAATCGTCCGATGAAAGAGATCCTGGCCCAGCTGTCGCAGTATCCGGTCTCTACGCGTTTGTCACTCAACGGTACAATTATTGTTGGCCGTGATATTGCGCATGCGAAACTGAAAGAACGTCTGGATAACGGTGAAAGTTTGCCGCAGTATGTTAAAGATCACCCGATCTATTACGCCGGTCCGGCAAAAACGCCGGAAGGCTACGCCTCTGGTTCGCTTGGCCCAACCACGGCCGGACGTATGGACTCGTATGTTGACCAGCTTCAGGCCGCTGGTGGGAGCATGATTATGCTGGCGAAAGGCAACCGTAGCCAGCAGGTGACCGATGCTTGCCATAAACATGGCGGCTTCTATTTAGGCAGTATTGGCGGCCCTGCCGCGGTGCTGGCCCAGGGCAGTATCAAGAGTCTGGAGTGCGTGGAATACCCGGAACTCGGGATGGAAGCCATCTGGAAAATTGAAGTGGAAGATTTCCCGGCGTTTATCCTGGTGGATGACAAAGGCAATGATTTCTTCCAGCAAATTCAGACGTCGCAGTGCGCACGCTGCGTTAAGTAACGTCAACCGCCCTTCGGGGCGGTTTTTTTTACCGCACGAACCACCAAACGACAGTTTTATCCTCGTTAATACTCATAAGACCAACGCAAGTGGGCAATGTCGAAACATAACCTAATCAATTGTTAATGTAAGGAGCAGGTAATGGTAACGGTACGCCGCGAGAATGATTCAATGGGGGCGATTGATGTTCCTGCCGATAAGCTTTGGGGTGCGCAAACCCAACGTTCACTGGAGCATTTTCGTATCTCTACGGAGAAAATGCCGGTCTCGTTGATCCATGCGCTGGCGCTGACGAAACGCGCCGCAGCAAAGGTTAACCAGGATCTTGGGCTGCTGGCGGAGGATAAAGCCAGGGCTATTATGCAGGCTGCAGATGAGGTGTTGGCAGATAAACACCGCGATGAGTTCCCGCTGGCCATCTGGCAAACTGGGTCCGGCACGCAAAGCAATATGAACATGAACGAGGTGTTGGCAAACCGGGCCAGCGAGTTGCTGGGCGGCGTGCGGGGGATGGAGCGAAAAGTACATCCCAACGATGATGTCAATAAAAGCCAAAGCTCGAACGATGTCTTCCCGACTGCAATGCACGTTGCCGCACTGCTGGCGCTGCGTAAATCACTGATCCCTCAATTAAATGTGCTGACCAAAACGCTCAGTGATAAGTCCCACGCTTTCGCCGATATCGTTAAAATTGGTCGTACACATCTGCAAGATGCAACTCCACTTACGCTTGGCCAGGAGATTTCCGGCTGGGTAGCAATGCTAGAACATAACCTCAGACACATTGAAAACAGCTTACCGCACGTGGCAGAGCTGGCGTTGGGGGGAACCGCAGTAGGTACCGGACTGAACACTCATCCCGAATACGCCCGCCGGGTTGCGGATGAACTGCGGGTCATCACCTGTGCGCCGTTCGTTACCGCACCGAATAAATTTGAAGCGCTCGCCACCTGCGATGCCCTGGTTCATGCTCACGGCGCGCTAAAAGGACTGGCAGCGTCGCTGATGAAAATCGCCAACGATGTACGCTGGCTGGCATCCGGTCCCCGGTGTGGTATTGGCGAAATTTCAATTCCGGAAAACGAACCGGGCAGCTCGATCATGCCGGGCAAGGTCAATCCAACCCAGTGTGAAGCGCTGACTATGCTTTGCTGCCAGGTGATGGGCAACGATGTCGCCATCAACATGGGCGGGGCGTCAGGTAACTTTGAGCTCAACGTTTATCGACCAATGGTCATCCACAACTTCCTGCAATCGGTACGCCTGCTGGCGGACGGTATGGAAAGCTTCAATGAACATTGCGCGACGGGGATTGAGCCTAATCGTGAACGAATCGATCAACTGCTCAACGAGTCGCTAATGCTGGTGACCGCGCTCAATACCCATATCGGTTACGATAAAGCGGCTGAAATTGCCAAAAAAGCTCATAAAGAAGGGTTGACCTTAAAAGCCTCCGCTCTGGCGCTGGGATATCTAACCGAAGCGGAGTTCGACAGCTGGGTACGCCCGGAGCTGATGGTTGGCAGCATGCGGCCAGGCAGTTAATCCGCAACGTACAGGTGCAGCCGGGGAATAATCAATCTCAACGGCTGCGCCTGAGGTTTAAAACGATGCTGAACGTTTTCGGCATCATAATTCAGTAGCTCACCGATATCCGGTACGGTCATACCGTTGTCGTTATTAAGCAAAGCAATCAGCGGCGTCGGGCAGGCATATTGCACCTGTTTTTGCTCTCCTTTGTACCAGACACGGGCTATAGGCTGCACTTTTACCGGCCTTTTGATCTTCAGGCGGGCCTGCTGCGGTAAGGCGGCGATATCCTGATATTCGCGTTCAAGCTTCGCCTGCCATTCTTCACGTGTCCAGGGATGTACGCTGCGCGGTGACGTCAGGCTTTTTTCCAGTTGCTGCAGTACTTCATCGCGTTTCAGGTTTTTAATGATGTGCTTATTAGCCCAGCCAAATCGTAGGGTGGCAGGATCGCGGACTACGGTTAGCGTGCGATAGGCATTCAGAGTAATCAGCCCTGGCAGATGACGATGCACCCATTCGAAACGTGCTGCCGGCGCCAGCCCTGATTCCACTGTAACAATGCGCTCGAAGGTGGTTTTCAACTGGTTTATACGTTGGATTTGTTCTTCCAGAGTACATTGCGCCGCGTTATCAACCTGATAGCACAATACACCTGGTAGGCGGACGGCTGCTTTGCTGCTGCGGTTTTCGGACTGCTGCTGAATAAACAGGTGACGGTAATGGAGCAGTGCCAGCGCTTCAGCCTCTTTGCCTAAATGCTGCTTAACATTAATGCTCTGCAGAGGGGCATGCTCTGCCTCTTTAACCACTTCCGGTAACGAGAATACGCGCGCAATCAGCAGCGTCTGCTGCAACAGGTTTTCGTTCAAAAGTGCCAGTTCTTGTTCCATCTGGCGAAAGGTGCCGTTCAGGCGGTCAACAATATCGTAACGGGCCATAAGTTTACCATTTTAGTTACAACATACTTTTTTATAGCACAACCTCCACCGCCTGACCACCGAGCTGAAGAGGTCAGGCAGCTGAAATTTCGGGAATGTTATGCCAGACGGGCCAACGGAAAGTAAATCGGGCGCCGCCAAGTTCACTTTCATCACAGACGACCGTCCCCCCCATAGCCAAAGCAATTGAGTGGACGATGGCTAACCCAAGCCCACAACCCCCGGTTGCCCGGTCACGGCTGGGGTCAAGGCGTACAAACGGTTCAAAAACCTGTTCGCGAGCGTCTGGTGCA
Organism: Citrobacter freundii ATCC 8090 = MTCC 1658 = NBRC 12681; assembly: GCF_011064845.1. Taxonomy (NCBI): domain Bacteria; kingdom Pseudomonadati; phylum Pseudomonadota; class Gammaproteobacteria; order Enterobacterales; family Enterobacteriaceae; genus Citrobacter; species Citrobacter freundii. The sequence goes on from NZ_CP049015.1 coordinate 2,329,836, forward strand.
ATACCGGGACCGTCGTCTTCCACTACCAGCGTGGCTTGATTGCCGTTCAGCAGCAGACTGGCTTGCACTGTAGACTGGCAATAGCGCAGGGCATTGTTCAGCAAATTATCCAGGACCCGCTCCATCAGGCGCATATCCAACGCGCCGTAGTCGCCAGTTTCGAGATGACGTAAGTGCACCGTACGGCCAGGATTCACGCTTTGCACATCCTCCAGATGGGTTGTCAACCAAACAGGCAGGTCAGGTACACTGAGCTTCAGTTCATTTTGCGGGCGATCCAGGCGGGCGTAGGTCAGTAACTCTTCGATCAACGCTTCCAGTTGGCCGATATCACGATTAAGCGCCTGAGATTCCTGCCCGGTGAGGTTATCACTCATTTCCAGCCGGTAACGTAAACGTACCAGCGGAGTACGAAGCTCATGGGCAATACCATCGATGAGCTGTTTTTTACTGGCGATCAGCGCATTGATATTGTCGGCCATTTGGTTAAACGCTACGCCCAGGCGCTCAAAGCTGGAACCGTTGTCAAAATGAAGGCGTTCACTCAGATGTCCTTCACCAAAACGTTGTGCGGCGGATTCGAGTCTTAGCATTTCTTGCCAGTGTGGACGCATCCAGATCAGTACCGGGAAGGCCAGTGAGATAGCAATAAACGCCATCAGCGCGATGTCCAGCAGGCGCATTTGATGAAGAAAATAAAGGTAAGGAACCGGGCCGACGGCCAACACATAATGGCTGCGAGGAATGCGTTGAATAAAGGTGTATTGATCGTCAAGAGCCACAATATCGCCTTCGCGCAAACGCTGCATGGTTGGGGCATCCAGTGTGTACTTATTCAGCGGTTCAACACGCAGGTCAAATGAGAGGTTTAAGTCCATCTCCTTCAGCGTCTTACCCCAATCGCGTGGCGGGATTTCGCGTAGTTCACTGCGCATCAGGTACAACGAGCTTTTCATCAAATCGTCGAGCGACTGTCTGCCTGCGCGTTCTGCGGTGAATTTGTATACCAGGCCGACCAACAGGGTCATCACCAAAAAGCAGACAAACAGCAGGAGGTAAAACTGCACAAACAGTTTCTTCATAAAAATCACCGAACGCTCAATAAGTTAGCGAGTTCTCGTGTCCCTCAGGGGAAAAGGGGCACAGCAGTATCCGCCGATGCGTCGGATCAGAAAGGTTATCTGATCACCATCTGGCGTGTTTATCCAGGCAGAGTACACTGTATAACTCTTTTCTGCATTCTTATGGCCCCTACGGGGGCGAAATGACCTTTCGCTTGATAACGCATTGCTTTGTACGCGGCAAGTTAATCAAAATCGGGATGGGGTTGTTCTGGCGTATGTTACGACCGCACCTAAAAGGTTACTTCGTTTCTCAACGTAGATTGTGTTGTTATATTCGTAGTTACCTTCGGGATAGCAAATTCTGATGTTAGTCCCGAGATCCGGATCGTCAACATCAGCCCCCGAACAGCTTTTAGAACTTCCTGTAGAGTAGGTGTATGGAGCGGTATAGGACGAGGGGACACCTGGAATGAACCAGGTTATCGCCATAACTGTGATCACTGAAAACAGCACCATGACAATGCTGATGCTACCAAATAATTTCAGATAAGTTTGGAAGGGACTTTTTTTCATTATCCCATTACCTACCAGAAATAAGGTAATTAAAAATGACACTGCCAGAGAAATAAGTATGAGGTATTTGGATGTGAGCGGGTAGAGAAAAGTCGCTCTGTATATCGTTACCTTCCACCAGTAAAAAAGAAAAATTGCGCCGAGAGATAATACGGTGACAAAAAACAAATATGGATATGAGTATTTTCTCATCCCTGCGACTCCAGAACAATTTTTCCATTTGGGTTTAATAAATTATCATTTGTTCAGAATAATGAAAACGGTTCTCTTGTTTGAATTGTTAGGTACGCCGCAGACCAGAGAATTTCCGCTATTTCTGGGGATGTAGGCATAATAATAAAAGGGGTATTCTCACCCGTGGCAGGGATGACTGACCTTGCGTATAATGCGTGACGAAACTTCCTGAAAAGTGCCGTGACTGAAAATATGAATCTCAATCGCTGTTGTTATTTGCTACTCATTTTTGCAGCGATCGGCTGCATTTTCACCGCTCACCCTCTTGTCATATGGTTTCTACTCGCCAACATACTGACGTTGCTGTTATACGGCGTGGACAAAATGGCGGCACGCAAGGACTGGCGTAGAGTGCCGGAATCCACATTGCTGGTGTTTGGCGTTGTGGGCGGATGGGGTGGCGCGATAGCGGGTCAACAAATCTTTCGCCATAAAACACAAAAGCAGCCTTTCAAAACCTACTTCATTATCAGTGTGATAGTGAGTATTTCTGTGATGGGCGTGGTTTATCAGTTCTATCCATTTTTACCTTCCTGAGTCTGGTTGGTGAATAAACTGCCGGTTTATCTGAGGCAGGAAATATACTTTTCACCTGAACGCCGCACAATTTCATCGGCATTTTGCGTAATATCTTTTCCTGCAAATGCGCCGTAAAGTTGCTTAAATTTCACTGTACTCAGTCTCTGGGTAATGTTGCTGACCGTTGCAGCTGGCAACGGTAGCATATTAGGGTAGCTCCACATAAAGGAGACGGCATGCGCACCTGGCGTAACCTGGACGATGTCGCCGGAAAGCACCACGCCTTCGTCACGCGCCCAGTGCAGGACGCAGCCTCCAGCAAAGTGTCCGCCGAGACGTATCACCGTGACGTCACGGGTTAACTCGATGGTATCGCCATCCCAGAATCTAATCCACGGGCTGTCGCGCATTACCCACCTTCTGTCGCTGGCATGAAGGTAAATCGGCGCGTTAAATTCTGCAGCCCAGTCCTGCATGGTGGTGTAGTAATGAGGATGCGATATCGCGATAGCCTTAAGCCCGCCAAGGGACGTTATTAGCGTTTTTGTGGCATCGTCGAGCGAGGCAATGCAGTCCCATAAAATATTGCCTTCAGAGGTACGCAGAATAAACGCGCGCTGATCAATTGCAAAATCAGGAACGGTGCGGATGCTGAGGAGAGTACTATCGTGTTGCTTCCACTTATTTGTATGCGATGCACACAGGGCGGTAAAATCGACCCATTCCTGTCCGCTCGCAGGGACATACTGGCGTTCATCCTGGCAGATATCGCACTGTTCCGGATGGGCGCCAGTTACCTCATAGGATGTTCCACAGGTTTTGCATAACGTGATCATCGTGTCCTCCTTATTTACCGAACACAGTCAGCATGGCACACAGATACACAAGGATGTGCCTGTTAGTGCTCTGCCCGATAAGTCAGTGATGAGGGAAGTGGGAGGTTGTAGCTCAACCAAAAGAAAACAGGAATAATGCCGACACGGATCCTTTTGGTTACCATTTTCCAGAGAAAAATGAGGATATTGTTTGGAAAGTCGCCTGTTCAACACCTGGCTCAACCGTTGGGGACTCACTCCAGATGGTGAACCGGTTGAAACACACACATCACAGCTTTTGCTTGTAGTGGTCATCAGGGACGGTCAGAAAGCCATACTTAAAATCACTGACGATGACAGTGAACGGATCGGTTATGAACTCATGGTCTGGTGGAACGGAAATGGCGCAGCGAAAGTACTTGCTCATGCAGCAGGGGCGATTCTGCTGGAACGTGCGACAGGGACAGGGTCTTTAGCGGACATGTCCTGGACTGGTAACGATGCGCAGGCTTGTCGCATTATTTGCCATGCTGCCAGTAGACTCCATTTCTCCCGGAATGCGTCTACGCCAGCGTTAACACCTCTGCACCATTGGTTTTGCGATCTGGCTCCTGCCGCGAAAAAGCATGGCGGTATCCTGACGCGTTGTGCAGCGGTGGCAAATGTACTGCTATCTTCACCCCATGATGAAGTCGTATTACACGGTGACCTACACCACGGCAATATTCTTGATTTCGGAACAAGAGGATGGCTGGCTATCGATCCCAAAGGGCTGCTAGGCGAGCGTGGCTTTGATTACGCCAATATTTTTACTAACCCTGATCTTGCCGAACCCACCAGACCTGTTGCCATTGAGCCGGAAACATTCACACAACGAGTCAACATTGTGTCTGAAATCGCAAGAATTGAACGGCAACGTTTGCTGATGTGGATTGTTGCCTGGTGTGGGTTGTCGTCCGTCTGGTTTCTGCAAGAGGGGACAGCGCAACGGTACCTCTGCGTATCGCGGAGCTAGCGATGGCGGAACTTGCTTCAGGTGATAATCAACTTTGATCTACGACACTGGGTTAGTAATTCTTAAGAGTTATCATTAGCCTGATCAACGTTATATTAATTAATCAGTGAGTGGTGGTGTGTTGTTTAGCTCAAATTTAATTGGCGGGAAACAATGAACGCATTGTTTTCATTATTTAAAAAACGCCCGAATATTCTTTTGTTGATGGTCTTACTCATCGGGGCAAACATCGTGGCGTGGCTGTGGGCTTTCACCGCGTTTAGTAACAACACGTCATTGCTTGCACTGAGTCTGATTGCGTGGTGCTACGGTTTGCGCCATGCTGTCGATGCCGATCATATCGCCGCGATAGACAGCGCTACACGTAAACTCATGCAGCAGAAAAAACGCGCCCTGACGACGGGAGCCTGGTTTTCTTTGGGGCACTCCACCATTGTGGTACTGGCAAGCATTGGCATTGCACTGACCACCAGCGTGTTTAAGCAACATATGGCATGGTTTCAGAATGTCGGCGGTCTGATAGGAACTACGGTTTCTGCCGTGTTTTTGCTGATTCTGGCTACCATTAATCTCATTATTTTCTGCCAGGTCTGGAAGGCATTCCGCCATCTTAAACGCACCGGTACTTACGATGGCACCACGGAAGACATTACAGTTTCAGGTCCTCTGAACTGGCTTTTCCGCTCAGCGTTTCGGTTGGTAGGCAAAGACTGGCATATGTATTTTGTCGGTTTTCTTTTTGGTCTGGGTTTTGATACCGCCACTGAAATTTCTTTGCTGGGAATTTCTGCTTCAAGCGCGTCCAGTGGCATGTCGGTTTGGTCAATTCTCGTGTTCCCGGCGCTGTTTACCTGCGGTATGGCGTTAATTGATTGTCTCGACAGTATTCTGATGGTTGAGGCCTACGGATGGGCGTTCAATAAGCCGCAACGCAAGCTCTATTACAATATGACCATTACCGGGACTTCCGTGATTGTAGCGCTATTTATTGGCGGACTGGAGGCGCTGGGGCTTCTCTCTGACGCGTTTTCGCTCCAGGGTGGTTTGTGGGATACCGTCAGCAATTTAAGTGACCATATGGGGAATGTCGGTTTTGCGATTATTGGCGTCTTTATCGGCTGCTGGATTATCTCTGCCGTAAATTACCGTTGGAAAAAATACGACGGGCTGACGTTTAGTTGACACAAAAGAAAGCCTTCCAGCAACAGGAAGGCTTTGATCTTTTTAGGGCTGACTAATTCGCGTTCACGGGTTGTGGTTTTTCAGCACTCTTTTTCAGGAGCCTGTTAGCCAGCACGCCAGACATCATCGAACCGTTCACGTTTAATGCCGTTCTGGCCATATCGACGACAGGCTCGATAGCAATGAAAATCCCCACCAGCGCGACCGGGAAGTTCAGTGTTGAAAGGACGATCAGCGCAGCAAATGTTCCGCCACCGCCTACACCCGCCACCCCAATAGAACCCAGCGCAATCGCAGGTAGCATAGCGAGCAAAAAATGTACTGATAGCGGATCAATCCCAATTGTTGGAGCAATCATCGCCACCATAATAGCCGGATAGATCCCGGCACAGCCATTTTGACCCATGCTGGAGCCGAATGAAGCCGCAATATTGGCAATGGTGTTTTGCACGCCAAATTTTTCTTGTGCGGAAATAGCTAGTGGAATAGATGCTGCACTGCTGCGTGAAACAAATGCAAAGGTTAAAACTGGCCAGACAGTTTTAAAATAGTGAACGGGATTATTACCGCTCAGAACCAGTATCAGTGCGTGGACGATAAACATCATCAGAATCGCAAGGTAACAGGCAGCAATAAAGCCTAACAGACTGGCAAATTGTTCAAATCGATACGCGGAAAATACGCCAGCCATTAATGCCATCACACCATAAGGGGTGAGAGCAATAACGATACGCACCATTTTCATCACCCAAATCTGGATAGCGTTAATGCCAGCACTTAATTTTTCACCTTCTTGCGGGGCGTCCTGTTTGACCTTTAATAATGCCACGCCGGCAAGTAGGGTGAAGATAACAATGCCAATGACGGAAACGCTTCTTGCCCCTGTTAGATCGAGGAAGATATTCGTGGGGATCAGAGATGTAACCAGTTTAGGCAGTGAAATGGCGGCTGTTTTATTTACATCGTCTGCCGTCAGCGTGGACTGCATATGAACAAACGCACTGGCGTCCAGGCCTAATACATGCGCAGTCAACAGCCCAATAAAACCGGCAACCATTACCAGACAGAGCATGCATCCGACGATGGTTAACGACATTTTCCCAATGCCAGCGCTGTTCTCGAGCTTATTAATGGCTGAGAGAATAGAGATGAAAATCAGCGGTACCGCAACCAGCTTCAGTAAATTTACATAGCCGTTGCCGATAACATTGTACCAGTCGATAACTGTTTTTCTTTCGTCAGCAGCAATGAGATGCAGGGATAAACCGATAACGGCACCCGTAAAAATAGCGATGAAGACGCTTTTTGAAAGAGAGTGACTTTTTTGGTTGATTCTGAAAATTGCCCATGAACAAACCAAAAAGAACGCGATATACGCGAGCGAAACGAACATATTGTAGCCTCTTGCCTCATTCAGCACCTGAAATGCCGGAAAGAGTTTTGTTAGTGCGAAAAAAAATGATGAACCATAAGGGTTCAGGACCGCGACGGATTATAGGGAGGGGGGAGGGTAACAGCCACACAAAAAGTGTGGAACGGCGTCGGATGGTGTTTGTATGCCTGTTCTGTAGACGATTTTAAGTGACAGTGTAACGTATTGTGAATAATCCAGCCGATCAATGAGATCGGCCCGATGGCATTACTTCTGTGGCTCGTCGTCCCAGGCGTGAGGTGCAAAGAGATAACCTTTGTTGCGCACTGTTTTGATTCGATAAGGTTCAGTCGCATTATCGAGCAGTTTTTTGCGTAACCGGGAAATCGCGACATCTACGCTGCGATCCATGCCGTCATAGCTTACGCCACGTAGGTTCTTAAGTAACGCATCGCGGTCCATAATCTGCCCGGCATGGGTTGCCAACTCCCACAGTAATTCAAAATCAGCGGTGGAAAGAGAAACTTGCTCGCCGCCGAGCAGCACGGAGCGGTTGGTTGGGTCGATAGTGAGTGTGCCGAAGCGCAGCGTTGTGTGCGGTGTGATGGTCGCCGATTGAATGCCTTTAGACTGGGTTGAGTGCTCATTCTGACGCAGGTGCAGACGCAGGCGAGCCAGCAGCACCGCTGGCGGCGTGGTTTTCAGAATATAGTCACAGGCGCCCATTTCCAGTGCCAGGATATGGTTCATGTCGCTATCCAGCGAGGTGAGCAGGACAATCGGGCCTTGCCAGCGTCCGCGTAAATCTCGGCAGATAGTCATCCCGTCTTTGCCCGGCAGCATGATATCTAATAACACCAGATCGGGTTGAACGTGCAGGATTTTCTCCTCGGCCAAATCACCACGAGGTTCAAGGATAACCTCAATATCATGCCGGGCCAAATAGGCTGCAATCAGTGAGCCAACTTCGGGATCATCTTCAACAAATACGATGGTGTTCATATCATTAATTTTTGAATATAAAACGCCAACATACACCGCCCTGGTTTTTCCTTCCATTAATCTTTTCTAAACAAGAACGCTTCCGTTATGCTAGGGGCTGATGTTATTGATGTGTTAAGGCAGAGTGATGGGACTCGTTATAAAAGCGGCGCTCGGTGCGCTGGTGGTGGTGTTGATTGGCTTGCTGGCGAAAACAAAGAATTACTACATTGCCGGATTAATTCCGTTATTCCCGACGTTTGCGTTGATTGCCCACTATATCGTGGCCAGTGAACGCGGGATCGAGGCCTTACGTACAACCATCATATTCAGCATGTGGTCGATTATTCCCTATTTTGTCTACCTCGTTTCACTGTGGTATTTCACCGGATTTATGCGCTTACCCGTTGCGCTCGGCGGATCAGTGGTGTGCTGGGGCCTGAGCGCGTGGTTGCTGATCTTTTGTTGGATCAAACTGCACTAACGCAGATGACGCCCACCATCAAGGGCAAAACTACGTCCGGTGACAAAACAGCTGGTTAACAGATAGTCAATTAAATCAATGACCTCTTTTTCACCTGGCGCGGTTTTCATCAGTGATTTGTTCAGTGCCTGCTGGCGATACTCTGCATCATCACCCTCGTTAAACAGGATAAGTGAAGGGGCAATCGCGTTCACTTTCACTTCCGGTGCCAGTTTGCGCGCGAACGAGCGGGTCATATTATCCAGCGCCGCTTTGCTGGCAGCATAAGCAATGTGCTTGTCGCTGCCGCGTTCCACAACATAATCAGTAAAATGGATTATATCGCTGGCCGCGTGTCCATGACCGCGTAGCAATCCTTCCAGTGCGTGGTTGAGCAGGTAGGGCGTATTGACATGAATCTGCATCATGGCTGACAGCACATCGGTCAGCGGTGTACCAGGCTTTTCTGCAAGCCAGGCACTGGCATTATGCACAATAGCGCGCAAGCCATCCGTCTGAGCTTTGACCTCATCAGCAAAGGCCAGCACGCCTTCATCCGTGGAAAAGTCAGCAGGGATACAAATCGCGCCCGCTTCTCGCAGGCCATCAATGGCAGGATAGTGCGTACGGTAGCTGACGATAACTGGCTGTTTTTGGTTCAGAAAGTGCCATGCGACGGCGAGGCCGATACGACGACCACCTCCGGTGATAAGAATTGGCAAAGGGTTTTTTTTACCCATCGTAATCTCCATATGTCGCGAACGATGGGTATAACGTTACCCCATCAGCATCCAGGTAGCCGGCACAGCAGCAACAAGCAGCAGGCCGATCAGCGCCATCTCCTGGCGTTTTAATACGTTTTCATGCGCGTGCGTTTTACGGGCATAAAGGAAAACCAGCAGTCCTGGCGCATACAGCACTACGGACAGCAGCAGGTGCATCGGACCTGACGCATACAATAACCATATGCCATAAATACTCGCCCCGATACCGACAGCCTTATGAATCGGACGGGTAGCAATTTTTAACAGAAATGCGCCGACCAGCAAATAGGGCACCAGAATCATCTCTGAGGCGATAGTCAATAACGTATTGTAGTCGGAACCAGTAAGCCAGATCAGCACCAGGCAGAGCTGTACGCAGATGTTGGTCAGCCATAGCGACGCCGATGGCGCGCCTTGCGCGTTCTGTCGCGCAAAAATGCGCGGAAACGCTTTGTGCGTGGAGGCGAGGAACGGCACTTCCGCCGCCATAATCGTCCAGCTTAGATAGGCACCACACACGGAAACAATCAGACCTGCGGCAATAATAATTTCGCCCCATGATCCCATCATTTTAACCATCAGACCGGCCATTGACGGGTTACGGATCTCCGCCAGTTCGGGACGTGCGACAACGCCCAGAGACAGCAGGGTGACCAGCAGGTAAACGCCCAGTGCGGCAAGTACCGCCAGCAGCGTGGCGCGTCCGACATCGCGTTTGTTTCTGGCACGGGCAGAAACCACCACCGCGCCTTCCACACCGATGAATACCCACAAGGTGATGAGCATGGTGTTTTTGACCTGCTCCCAGACGGGAACGCCCAATGCTACGCCGGTAAAATCGAGAGTAAAGGTGTCGAGCTTAAACAGCATGAACGCCAGCACGATAAACAGACCCAGCGGCAGTAATTTCGCCAGCGTCGCGACCAGGTTAATACTGGCTGCCGTTTGCACACCACGCAGCACAAGGAAGTGTACGATCCACAGCAGCATCGATGCGCCCACAATCGACTGCCAGGTATTACCGTCGCCAAACAGACGTAACTCAGGCGTGTCGGTAAAGAAGCTGAGTGCAGAGAAGACAATGACCAGATACGAAACGTTAGCGATAACGGCACACAGCCAGTATCCCCACGCGGAGCAGAAGCCAATCAGCTCGCCAAAACCTTCACGCGCATAGGTAAAAATACCGCCATCCAGTTCAGGACGGATACGCGTCAGGATCAGCATGGCAAAGGCGAGCAAAAGAATACCCGCACCGGTAATCGCCCAACCAATCAGTAATGCAGCCGGGCTGGCTACTGCCGCCATATTTTGTGGCAGGCTGAAAACGCCAGCGCCGAGCATTGAGCTTAAAACCAGCGCGGTCAGTGCGCTCAGACCCAATTTCTTTTCCATTTGTATCCAGTTACAAAAACGAGAGTGAGAGAATAATTATTTTGGCAAACCGCATAAAAATGGTGAAAGCCACTAAGGCGCGGGATTTTACGGAGAGAAGAGAATGCATGCAATGGGGATAGAAAGATTTGTGACTAATAGTGTGAAAAGTTGTCTTAATACTGCTGTTTTTGTTTTGTCTGGGAGCAGAACTGCGCGAAATTATCAGGTCTACAAGGACTGTAGACCTGATAATACATTGGGTATTACTTATACAGATCGGCGCTGATTGTCACGTTGTTACCACGTTCTGACCACTGGCGGGTGATGTGATAATACTTCGCGCCTTTTTTCGCTGCGCGTTTTGCTACCTGATAAGAAACTTCCGTCATGTTGCCGTAGTTACCGGTGAACTTGATGCTGTCGAACGGTACCATCATGGCGGCGGTCGCTTTGTTTAGTTCTTCAACTTTGGTTCCATCCGGTAGCGTGACAGTGTAACGTCCGCCTTTGGTGGATTGCGTTTCGAAGAAGCGACCGACTTCAGCACTCGGAGAAGCGGTAGTTGCAACGCCTGGGATCTCAACTTTCTTCGCGGCTTCGCCACCTGCTGCTAATGCGGCGCGTCCGGCATCAGAATCTGCTGGGATCGCATCAGGGCTTTGCACTACGCGTTTTTTCGCATCAGCTTTGTAGATGAATGCGGTAATACGCTGGTTGCCGCCCTGGTTGGCATCGACCTGGCGCACGATATAGAAGGAATATGCACCTTTCTCTCTCGCAGCTTTGGTGATTGCATCGTTTACTTCAGGCTGGCTACGGTAGAAACCCTGTACCGTAACGGTATCGTAAGGTTCAATCAGAACGGCCTGATCTTTAGGCAATTCCATAACGCCGTTAATGATACGGTTTTTTGACGCTTCCGCTTTTTCAGCGTCAGCTTTATAGACGTCGGCAACAACGCGCCAGTTACCGCCGCTGCCAAAATCTGAAGTATCAACAACATAAAAGGAGGCTGCACCGTCTTTATCTGCACGGCGTGATACGGCAGCAACTGCATCACCGATAGCATTAAAACGACCGGTGACCACAATGCGGTCATAGGGTTTCAGGGCAGCCGCTTGCTCCGGCGTCAATTCTGTCGCTGCATTGACAGAAAAAGCAGTCGCAGAAATAAGTGCGGACGCCAGGAGAGTGTTCTTAAGCTTCATAAAAATAATCCTTCGCCTTGCGCAAACCAGGTACTGGTATTGTTATTGACTAGAAACGTCGCTGATTATTGCATTTAAATTGCGTCAGTGTCTGCGTCATTTTTCACTCATCGTGCCACCTGGCTTAACAACATCGATAACATTTTGTGATATGCCGAAAAATTCGGCGTTTGGTGACCAAAACTGATAAAGCAGTTGAATTTCATAAGTTAATTTAATGTTAATTAATTGTTTTTTGCAGATACGTAATCATGTTTTGCCGCTTCGCTTAAGCGAATTATCAGCCTTTGTGGGCTATTTTTAGGGCATTTTATCTGTCTGAGGTTCGATTCATCTCTATTTTGCGAATTTCATAATAAATACTGTTTTTTGGCGCTAGATCACAGGCGTCATTTTCAGTAGGTTATACAGAGTTTGTTACTGTTTTATTTTATTGAGGTAACACTGACCTCTCTCGAGAGTGCGCGCATGCCTCGTGCGAACATTGATAAACCATCATCATAATTACAGATGGAAGGGAACATTATGCGAATTGGCATACCAAGAGAACGGTTAACCAATGAAACCCGCGTTGCAGCCACGCCGAAGACGGTTGAGCAGCTGCTTAAGTTAGGTTTCAGCGTCGTGGTTGAAAGCGGTGCAGGTCAACTGGCGAGTTTTGACGATAAGGCGTTTGTACAAGCAGGCGCAGAAATTGTTGATGGAAATGCAGTCTGGCAGTCAGAGATCATCCTGAAGGTCAATGCGCCGGAGGAGGCGGAAATTCCGTTACTCAATCCGGGCACGACGCTGGTGAGTTTTCTTTGGCCCGCGCAAAACCCTGAACTGTTGCAAAAGCTTGCAGAGCGAAACGTGACAGTTATGGCGATGGACTCCGTGCCGCGTATTTCGCGCGCACAGTCGCTGGATGCTTTGAGCTCAATGGCGAACATCGCCGGGTATCGCGCTATTGTTGAAGCTGCACATGAATTCGGTCGCTTCTTCACCGGCCAGATCACCGCCGCAGGCAAGGTTCCACCTGCCAAGGTCATGGTGATTGGTGCGGGTGTAGCAGGTCTTGCGGCGATCGGTGCGGCAAACAGCCTGGGCGCTATCGTGCGTGCTTTTGATACCCGTCCGGAAGTGAAGGAACAAGTGCAGAGTATGGGCGCCGAGTTCCTTGAACTGGACTTTAAAGAAGAAGCGGGCAGCGGTGATGGCTATGCCAAAGTGATGTCCGAGGCGTTCATCAAAGCCGAAATGGAACTTTTCGCTGCACAGGCGAAAGACGTCGACATTATTGTTACCACTGCGCTGATCCCGGGCAAACCGGCCCCGAAACTGATTACCCGTGAAATGGTCGATTCGATGAAAGCGGGCAGCGTAATTGTCGATCTTGCCGCGCAAAACGGCGGTAACTGCGAATATACCGTGCCTAATCAGGTGACAACCACCGAGAACGGGGTGAAGGTTATCGGCTATACCGACCTGCCTGGCCGTTTGCCAACGCAATCTTCCCAGCTTTACGGCACCAACCTCGTCAACCTGCTCAAACTGTTGTGCAAAGAGAAAGACGGCAATATCACCGTCGATTTTGACGACGTGGTTGTTCGCGGTGTCACGGTGGTTCGCGAGGGTGAAATCACCTGGCCTGCGCCACCTATCCAGGTTTCTGCTCAGCCGCAGGCTGCGCCAAAAGCCGCACCTGCACCAAAAGAAGAGAAAAAACCTGTCTCTCCGTGGCGCAAATATGCACTGATGGCGCTGGTGGTGATTTTGTTTGGCTGGCTCGCCGACGTTGCGCCGAAAGAGTTCCTTGGTCACTTTACGGTGTTCGCGCTTTCCTGCGTGGTGGGTTACTACGTGGTCTGGAATGTGTCACATGCGTTGCATACTCCGCTGATGTCTGTGACTAACGCTATCTCAGGGATTATCGTGGTTGGGGCGTTATTGCAAATTGGCCAGGGTGGCTGGGTGAGTTTCCTGAGCTTTATCGCGGTGCTTATTGCCAGCATTAATATTTTCGGTGGCTTCACCGTGACTCAGCGCATGCTGAAAATGTTCCGGAAAAACTAAGGGGTAACATATGTCTGGAGGATTAGTTACAGCTGCATACATTGTTGCCGCTATCCTGTTTATTTTTAGTCTGGCGGGGCTTTCGAAACACGAAACCTCTCAGCAGGGTAACAACTACGGTATCGCCGGGATGGCGATTGCGCTGATTGCCACGATTTTTGGCCCGGATACCGGCAACGTTGCGTGGATCCTGGTGGCGATGATCATCGGCGGCGCGATTGGTATTCGTCTGGCGAAGAAAGTTGAGATGACCGAGATGCCGGAGCTGGTGGCAATTCTGCACAGCTTCGTTGGTCTGGCAGCGGTACTGGTGGGCTTCAACAGCTACCTGTATCACGACACGGGCCTGGAGCCGATTCTGGTGAACATTCACCTGACGGAAGTGTTCCTCGGTATCTTCATCGGTGCGGTAACCTTTACTGGTTCTGTGGTGGCCTTTGGCAAACTGCGCGGCAAGATCTCCTCTAAACCGCTGATGCTGCCGAATCGTCACAAAATGAATCTGGCGGCGCTGGTTGTTTCTTTCCTGCTGCTGGTGGTATTTGTCCGTACCGAAAGCATGGGCCTGCAGGTTCTGGCGCTGCTGGTGATGACCATAATTGCACTGGCTTTTGGCTGGCATCTGGTGGCCTCCATTGGTGGTGCGGATATGCCGGTGGTCGTTTCAATGCTCAACTCCTATTCAGGATGGGCTGCGGCGGCGGCGGGCTTTATGCTGAGCAACGATCTGCTGATCGTTACCGGTGCGCTGGTCGGTTCTTCTGGTGCGATCCTGTCTTACATTATGTGTAAGGCGATGAACCGTTCATTTTTCAGCGTTATTGCAGGTGGCTTTGGTTCTGACGGTTCTTCTACTGGATCAGATGAAGAAGTCGGTGAGCACCGTGAGATTACTGCGGAAGACACAGCAGAAATGCTGAAGAACTCGCACTCCGTGATCATCACCCCGGGCTACGGCATGGCAGTGGCTCAGGCACAGTATCCGGTCGCGGAAATCACTGAGAAACTGCGCGCACGCGGCATCAAAGTGCGCTTCGGTATTCACCCAGTAGCAGGGCGTTTGCCCGGTCATATGAACGTACTGCTGGCGGAAGCCAAAGTCCCTTATGACATCGTGCTGGAAATGGACGAGATCAACGATGATTTCGCCGATACCGATACCGTGCTGGTGATTGGTGCCAACGATACGGTAAACCCGGCGGCGCAGGATGACCCGAACAGCCCGATCGCCGGTATGCCGGTGCTTGAAGTATGGAAAGCGCAGAACGTCATCGTGTTCAAACGTTCGATGAACACGGGCTATGCTGGTGTGCAGAACCCGCTGTTCTTTAAAGAAAACACTCATATGCTGTTTGGCGATGCCAAAGCCAGCGTGGATGCGATTCTGAAAGCGTTGTAATCGTCAGTGAAAACTAAGACGGCCTCTGCGGAGGCCGTTTTGCATTTTACTCTTTGTTGAGATCGCTCAGTAACACCGCAATGCTTTGACCGCCATTGGTCTGCTCTAGCGCGATTTTCACAATAATGGTTAGCGGAACAGAAAGCAGCATCCCAACAGGGCCGAGCAGCCAGCCCCAGAAGATTAACGACAAAAAAACCACCAGCGTAGACAGTCCAAGTCCACGCCCCATGATCCGCGGCTCGAGGATATTCCCGAATACCAGGTTGATGACCAGATAGCCTGCCAGAACCACCAGCGCATCGTAAAGGCCGCTAAATACCAGCACCTGAGCAATAGGGGGAATGGCCGCCAATACCGAACCGATATTAGGGATGTAGTTCAGGGCGAAGGCCAGTAATCCCCAGACAAAGGCAAAGCGCACATCCAATGCAGCAAGCATGCCCCAGGCGACCAACCCGGTCACAATGCTGATTGCCGTTTTAAGCACCAGATAGTGAGATACGCTGTCGATGGCGCGTTGAATGGCCGCCATACCTTCAATGGGGCGACTCATCATTTGTTTTAGTTTGTTGGGCAGTTGCGGTACTTCCAGCAGCGTAAAAACTACCGTCAGTAGCAGTAAAAAGATCGATGACATAGCATTCGAAAGCTGCGCCAGCAAATTGGTCACCAGCGTCATTGCCGCGTTTGGATCGATATATTTGACGAGCTCATCCACGGAAACGCCGATCCCTGCGCGTTGTAACCATGGTTCAAGATTTTTTAGTGGAATAACCAGTGAAGAGCGATATTGCGGTAGCGTACGCGCAAGCTCATTTAAGGATGTGCCTAAATACGCTAACAGCAGTACCATTAGCATTACAATAATAACGATGAGCAATGACACCGCAAATACGCGCGGTATGCGAAGCTTGACCATCCGCTGCACCACGGGGTTCAGCACAACGGCTATAAATAACGCCAGAATAAAGGGGACGATGATATCTGCGGCAAAGCGAATGCCGCTCAGGATGATAACCAGCATGCCCAGCATAATGACTATTTTTAGACCGTTAAGCGTGATGATCGGTTTCGCCATGTGTATTCCTGCGTTTTTGATTTTTGAATCTGAATAATAGTGTGATTTGCGTCGAGCCGTTATAACAAAAATCAAACGGGGCAGGTAAAGAAGTGAAAAGACTTTGAGTTCGTATTGAAGCTATGATACAAATCATCTGTGTTTAACTACCGAGGACAATTATCATCCGCGATGATGAGAAGCAACACTGCGGATAATTGTAATATTATGGACAATATGTTCAGGATGTTTTTGCGTTTACCTTCACTTCTTCGTACCTCTTCCACTTTCTTGCTTGCGGGTGAGCAACACTGGCGCAACGCGCTTTAGTCCCTTCTTCTGCCTGAGCTGGCGCTGTGCGCTGAGCTAACTAATTTTATTTTTTGGTTTACTGCATGCAGTAGGCCCAAAGGACTATATTCTCAAGCAGGAGAAGCATCATGTTTTACTGGATATTATTAGGTCTGGCCATCGCGGCTGAAATTACTGGTACGCTTTCAATGAAATGGGCAAGCGTCGGCCATGGTAATTCGGGCTTTATTTTAATGCTGGTAATGATCGCCTTATCGTATATTTTTCTCAGTTTTGCCGTTAAAAAAATTGCCCTTGGTGTGGCCTATGCCCTGTGGGAAGGGATCGGTATTTTATTTATTACGCTGTTTAGCGTGCTGTTATTTGACGAAACCTTGTCCACATTGAAGGTGGCAGGACTGGCTTCACTGGTGGTCGGCATTGTGCTGATTAAATCCGGCACCCGAAAGCCTGTTAAACCAGGCAAAGAGGTGACCCATGCAACAGTTTGAATGGGTTCACGGTGCCTGGCTGGGTATGGCCATCGTGCTGGAAATCGTCGCTAACGTCTTTTTGAAATTTTCCGATGGTTTTCGCCGCAAGATTTATGGCGTGCTGTCGTTAGCTGCCGTGTTAGCAGCCTTTAGCGCGCTGTCGCAAGCGGTAAAAGGTATCGATCTTTCGGTGGCTTATGCCCTGTGGGGCGGATTCGGTATTGCCGCGACGTTAGCGGCAGGTTGGGTGCTGTTTGGTCAGCGCCTGAATAACAAGGGCTGGATCGGCGTGATACTGCTGCTGGCCGGAATGATAATGATAAAACTTGCCTGATATCCATGCTGCCCGTTAATGCGGGCAGCATGTGTTATTCCTGCGCTAACGCTTCCAGCTTCTCGCGAAAACCGGTCACGGATATGGCGCGATTATCTGCCCGCCAGCGATCTTTGGCTGCTGGAGCGGAGCTTTGCACACCAATCAACTGCCAGCCAGACTCTGTCTGCAACATCAATGGCGAACCGCTGTCGCCCGGGAGCGTGTCGCACTGGTGTGACAAGACGGTATTCTGCGCCCAGCCGGTCACCACACAATCCTGATGTGTGTACAGGTCGTCCAGATGATCTTCAGGATAGCCCGACTGCGTGACTTTACGATCTGCAGTTTTTAGCGCCGCGGTTAACGCGTCCTTGTCGCCATCAAACAGTGGCAGCGGTGTGATGCCAGACGGCGGATTACGCAGCACCACCAGACCAAAATCCCACGGGGCTGCGGCAGGCGGCACTATCCAGCCATCACCATCGGCTTTTAAACGTTTGGCAAGTGAGGGCGCAACCCGGCCTTCAATGTCGTGGATTTCATAGCGCCAGAGACCCTTTTTAGACACGAAGCGCAATGCGACGGCTTTGTCCGGCTTACCTTTCGGGGGGGTGAGTAAACAGTGTCCGGCCGTCAGGGCCAGATGTGGCGAAATGAGCGTGGCGGTACACAGGTTACCGCTGGCGGTTTCCAGTTGCCCGATAGCGTCCCACGGCGATTGTGTAGGGTCAGTCACCTTTATGCGATCGTCATGACCAAAAAACAGCGTTTTTATATTTTCTGCTTCAGCGCTGTCCGTTGCAGGCTTGTCCGCATGCGCAACGACAGGAAGTAAACAAAGTGAACCCAGTAATACAGCAATGGTTTTATGCATATCACGCTCTGGTGGGGAATTATGATTATTAACAGCAAACCCTCAGTTAATACTATAGACGGGACGACGTGAAAGTGGGAGTAAAATCAGATAACTACATTCAGGCAAGATAAAAACGCATGGCGATGATGGCGCAAATTATCAGCGTAATAAGAATTAACTCAAAGCGGTAATGTGACACCATTTTACCCTCCGAAAGGCGGCGCTACATCAGGTCGATCTAGCGCCGTATGCTATGGCGTGGGGGACGCCATAGTGACTACAAATGCGTTATGCTGCAGGTTGAGCTGCTGGTTTAGCAGTGTCGTGTTTTACTGCTTTTTTGGTGTGTTTTTTAGCGGCCTGAGCTTTCTGCTCTGGCGCTTTTTGTTCTGCAGCTGGTTTGGTTGCCGCTTTTTTGGTGTGTTTTTTAGCAGCCTGAGCTTTCTGCTCTGGTGCTTTCTGTTCTACAGCCGGTTTTGTGGTGGATTTTTTAGCGTGTTTCTTGGCAGCCTGTGCTTTCTGCGGCGCTGCTTTGTGCTGTTTTTTATGATGCGTGGTTTTTGCCGGCGCAGCTTTAGTGGTTGCTGCAGCAGCCGGAGCGGTTGTAGCAGTTGTTTCAGCAGCAAATGCAGCAGAAGACAGACCCATAGCAGCGGCAACAACCAGAGCTAATACTTTTTTCATTCTCATACCCTCGATTTGGTTTTTCATTCAACCCCACTGCGGGGCCGTTGAAATAACTATATCGCTGTAATCACAGGGCTTCCGTGAGTCATTGGTATCGGCGTGTAACGATATGTACAATGACTCACGGTATGAGATTACAAATAGCGGGCTTCCAGGTGGGCGCGGAAATAACGGCTGCTAAGCGGCTCTCCGGTGGCCTGGGTAATAAGCTGTTCAGTGGTGAAACGACTGCCATGCTGCCAGATGTTCTGACGTAACCAGTCAAACAGGGGAGCAAACTCACCTTGCGCAATAGACTGATTCAAATCAGGTAATGCGCGGTTAGCGGCACTGAACAACTGCGCCGCATACATAGCGCCCAAGGTATAGGAAGGGAAGTAGCCAAAGCCGCCGTCGGTCCAGTGAATATCCTGCATACAACCGTTACGATAGTTTCCGATCGTTGACAGCCCCAGCCAGGCCTGCATTTTCTCATTCCACAATGCCGGGATATCATCCACTTCAATATCGCCATTAATGAGCGCACGTTCGATTTCATAACGCAGGATCACGTGAGCGGGATAGCTCACCTCGTCGGCATCAACACGGATAAACCCGGGTTTGACCTGCTGGTTCCAGGCGATGAAATTGCTTTCTTCAAAGGCAGCCTGATCGCCAAAGTAGCGCGTTACAGCAGGAATTAACCGTGTCAGAAAGGCTTTACTGCGTCCCAGTTGCATCTCAAAGAACAGACTCTGGGACTCATGAATGGCGGTGGAACGTGCCAGAGCGATAGGTTGCCCTGACCAGTTACGCGGAAGATTTTGCTCATAGCGGGCGTGACCGGTTTCATGGATCACGCCAAACAGCGCGCTGAGCAATTCGTTTTCATCATAGCGGGTGGTAATGCGAACATCTTCTGGTACGCCGCCACAGAAGGGATGTGCACTGATATCCAGCCGACCAGCGGTAAAGTCGAAACCTAGCTGTGCCATTGTTTCAAGACCCAACTCTCGCTGTACAGCTGTTGGGAAGGGGCCTACCGGGGCGATGAGCGACTGTTGAGATTGCTTTGCCACTACCTTGTTTAGCAGGTCGGGTAGCCAGCTTTTAACGTCCGCGAAAAGGTTGTCCAACTGCGCGCTGGTCATTCCCGGTTCAAAAATGTCCAGTAACGCGTCATACGGCGAACACCCTTTAGCTTCTGCGCGCAGTCGGGCTTCTTCGCGGCTATACTTCACAACCTCTTTCAGGTTTTCGGAAAATCCTTCCCAGTCATTTGCCGGTCGCTGGCTACGCCAGGCATGCTCGCAGCGGCTTCCCGCAAGTGATTTTGCTTCTACCAACGATTCCGGCAACAAGGATGCCTGGTGATGCAGTCGCGACATTTCGCGCAGGTTCGCCTGTTCTACATCGTTGAGGTCTTCCTGTTGCGCTGCGGAGATCCACCTTGCCACTTTCGGATCGGTTAACAGTTGGTGTTCAAGCACGCTCAGCTCGGCCAGCGCTTCGCCACGGGCTTTGCTTCCTCCTGAAGGCATCATGGTAAACATGTCCCAACTGGCGATTGCCGAGAGGTGGGAGAAGCGAGATAGCCGCTGGAACGTGCGGGTGAGCTGATGGTAATTATCATTGCTACTCATTTTTTGTTCTCGTTCTGTTTAGGTGTGGTTAAGAAGTTTACCGTGATTCACTCACTTTTCATAAACACACCTTTATACCTGGTTTTTCGTAAAAGCTTTTTATAGCGAAAAGCCAACAGAACCACAAAACAGATGGCGTAGATAATAGGAAGCGGTGATAACACTTTTACCGACCACAGGTAATGCAGCGGTAGCAAAATGGCGGCCAAGTAGACGTAGTTGTGCAATGTTTGCCAGCGTTTGCCCATTTTACGCTGCGCGGCTTGCGTGGAGGTCAACGTCAACAGGAATAAGATAATCCAACCGGTCATGCCCAGGGTTAGCCATGGGCGTGAAACCAGTTCACGACCCAACAATCCCAGATTTTGTATACCCAGTTCCAGCAGAGCATAGCTGGCCATATGCAGTGTGGCCCATGCAAAGCACCATAAACCTAACAACCGCCGGGTACGAAACAACAAAGGCTGCTTTGCATAGCGTGCAAGCGGGGATACCAGCAGAGTAGCAAGCAAAAACTTTAGCGCGGTAATGCCCGTAAAGTGCTGGATATCTTTTCCCGGGTCGGCACCCAACCCGCCATGCTGCGCGGCCCAAAAGAGCCATAGCAGGGGTAAAAAACCGGCGAGATGCAGCAGCACTTTCAGGCCGGTTATCTGTTTTGCGGTCAACCTCACTAAAAATACTCCCGAAGATCCATACCCCGATATAACGATGCCACCTCATCGGCATAACCATTAAAAGGTAACGTGGGCTGTCGCTGTACATCAAGAATGCCACCCGAACCGATAAACCGTTCAGTAGCCTGAGACCAACGGGGGTGATCGACCTGCGGATTTACGTTGGCGTAAAAACCGTATTCATTCGGTGCTGACATATTCCAGGTCGTCGGCGGCTGCTCACGCGTCAGCGTAATACTGACTATCGATTTAATGCCCTTAAAGCCGTACTTCCAGGGTACGGTCAAGCGTATCGGCGCCCCATTTTGCGGCGGCAATGCTTTGCCATATACGCCTACGGTCAGCAGTGTTAGCGGATGCATGGCTTCATCCAAACGCAGACCTTCAACATAGGGATATTTTAACCCACCGCCAATGAAGCGATCTTTCTGGCCGGGCATTTCATCAGGGGCGTAGCGAGTTTCAAAGGCGACGTATTTGGCGTGACTGGTTGGCTCAACCAGCGCCAATAATTTATGCAAAGGAAATCCGATCCACGGCACAACCATCGACCATGCTTCAACGCAACGCATCCGGTAAATACGCTCTTCTAACGGAAAGCGAGTGGTCAGCGCATCATGATCCAAGGTTAAAGGTTTGTTGACCTCTCCGTTGATCGTCAATGTCCAGGGATCGGTTTTCAGACTACCGGCATTGGCGGCAGGATCTGCTTTATCCAGACCAAATTCATAGAAATTGTTGTAGCCCGTCACCTTGTCTTCTGGCGTCAGAGACAGGCTGTTTTGCCAGCGCTCGGGCTTTGTAAATTCGAGCGCTTTGCCTGCGGGTGCTGGTAGACGATCGTTGCCTTTAAACCAATCCAACAAATTAGCCCGTGTAGGGGAAGACAGCGTGGCCGCCGCCGCGCCTATCCCAAGTGCTTTGAGGATTTGTCGTCGTTGCATAAAAAAAACTGATTCGGCTGTAACATCAGCTTCCCGAAGTGGACGTTTTTTCTGCATAACTTTTCCTTTTTATTTTCATGTTAAGGAAAACAAAGCGACGTTTCCCTGTTGATGCCTGGTGTGTCTATAACGACATACTGCGCGTATGCGTATCCCTGGATCCTCACGAAAAGTTAAAAATTTTGTGATAACTTCCGCCCCTTGCCTGAGGTAAGCTTTCAGCACGACGAGAGGGGGATGACACTGATGGCAGGCGCGAAAAAGATATTTTTGGTGGAAGATGACAGCGATATTGCCTCACTTTTGCAGCTTAGCCTGAAGGATGAGGGTTACGAGATAGTTCATGAAGCGGACGGCACGCGAGCGCTTGAACAACTGGAGAAACACGTTTGGGATGCCGTTATCCTCGATTTGATGCTGCCAGGTGTCGACGGGCTGGAGATTTGTCGTCGCATTCGCCAAATGAGTTTTTATTTGCCCGTTATTATTATCAGCGCCCGGACCAGCGAAACGCACCGTGTATTGGGGTTGGAAATGGGGGCCGATGATTATCTGGCCAAGCCTTTCTCGGTGCTGGAGTTGATGGCTCGGGTGAAGGCGTTGTTTCGCCGTCAGGAAGCGATGAGTCAGAACCTGCGTATGGAGGCGGGGATTATCACCGTTCATGGCGTAGAGATTGACCCTTTAGCCCGGGAAGTTCGGCTGCATGGTAAATCCCTCGATTTGACACCGCGAGAATTCGATCTGCTCTATTTTTTCGCCCGTCATCCAGGCGAGGTCTTTTCGCGCCAGGCGCTGTTAGATCAGGTGTGGGGCTACCAGCATGAAGGGTATGAGCATACGGTGAACAGTCATATTAATCGTCTGCGGACCAAAATTGAAAAGGATGCTGCGGAGCCGGAAATTATTCTCACGGTTTGGGGACGAGGCTATAAGCTTGCTGCGGTTAATGCGGAGCATCAGCCATGATTTATCGCCTGTCGCTGAGCCAGCGTCTGACTCTGGTCTTTACCGCCATTATGCTGATTTGTGCGGTTGCCGTCAGTGCTGTCCAGGTTCGCAGTAGCAAACAATATGGCGACGCGATGGTGCAAAGGCTCTCGCTGGAGCTGGCGAGCAAGATTGTCAAAAGTGAGTCGCTTATTGATGCCAGCGGGCAGGTTAATCGCCAGACCTTAAAAGGATTGTTTAATCACCTGATGACGCTCAACCCCAGCGTGGAGCTGTATCTGGTTTCACCATCAGGTGAAATACTCGCTGATGCCGCACCGCCGGGGCATATCCAGCGGCAGAAAATTAGCGTGCAGCCGATTCAGGATTTCCTTAACTCAGATGCGTTGCCCGTATATGGCAACGATCCGCGCAGCAGCCAGCAAAAGGTATTCAGCGCCGCGCCGGTTTTATATAACGGTGAGCTGCATGGCTATTTGTACATTATTCTGCAGGGCGAAGATCTGAATATGTTGGCAAATACCGCCTGGCAAAAAACGCTCTGGAATACCGTGGCCTGGACGTTAATACTGGTTTTATTAGCCGGCGGAATTGCAGGTTTTCTGGTGTGGCGATGGGTGACGAATCCAGTGAAAAGGTTGACTGGGCAGGTGGTCAAACTGGAACAGGACAGCATTAGCGTCATCAAACAGCTGGCGCAAAAAAATCCCGATCCGGCCCCGGCAAATGAAATTGCGTTGCTGAACAATGCGTTTATCGAGTTAGCGCAGAAAATTGCGCAGCAGTGGGATCTATTAGCGGACAGCGATCGTCAGCGCAGAGAGTTTATAGCCAATATTTCGCACGATTTACGCACGCCGCTGACTTCATTGCTGGGGTATCTGGAAATGCTGTCGCTGAAAGCCGATACGATGACGCCGGAGGAAAACCGGCATTATCTTAGTATCGCGCTGCGCCAGGGACATAAAGTTCGTCATCTGTCACAACAGCTGTTTGAGCTGGCAAGACTGGAGCATGGCGGTATAAAACCGCAGCGTGAACGTTTTGCTATTGGTGAATTGATCCAGGATGTGGCACAGAAATTTGATCTCCCTGTTGCCACGCGTCATTTGCAGTTGCACCTTGACGTAATGGGGCCGTTACCGCTGGTGAATGCCGATTTATCGATGATAGAAAGAGTTGTGACGAATCTGCTGGATAACGCTATCCGTCATACGCCTGACGGAGGTGAAGTGCGGCTAAAAGTCTGGCGTGATGCAGACCGTTTATTAGCCGAAGTGCAGGACAGCGGGCCTGGGGTAGAAGAAGCTGTGCGAGAAGTATTGTTTCAGCGCCCGACCGCGTTAGTTCCCCGTGAGCAGAGGGCTGAGCGCGGCGGCTTGGGCTTACTGATCGTGCGTAGAATGCTCGAGCTGCATGGAGGGGATATCAGCCTGGTTAGCTCAACGGCAGGGGCCTGCTTCCGTTTTTCGTTGCCGCTGGCGGATTCTCCCCTGAGTAGTTGACGGTGAAGTTCCGGAGTAAAGAGGGTTTTGGCATTGCCCCAATGGGCATTGCGTAAAAGTTGGTAGGTTGTCAGTGATAATGAGAATTTTTATCATGTATCAGTAATTCATCAACTTATCTTCGATGAGCGCAAGGAGATTGTATGTCACAGGATGCCGACAACCTGTATATCGCCAGGACCAAAGCAGTAGCTGGCTGCTTTTCAATGTTTTTACTGATGTTTGGCCTCACGTTTACCCCGTTGTTTTTCCCCGCGAGTCAGGACCTGCTTGCCAAAGGGCTACTTTTCCCGCTGTTGTTTGCATTGGAATTTGTTGTGCTGGTTCCGCTGTATTACTTCTTCTTCAGAAAAAGAGAGGGGCTGGGCAAAGGCATTTTCAACGCCAGGTGGTTTACCATTTTGTTCGCGGCGCTGCTGTTTATTCAGCTTATCCTGCCATTGATTTTGGGTCTCAGACAAACCGAAGCGTGGGTGACCAGCCAAATATCCTTAAGTAGTTACGCATTGTGGTTATCTACGTTGACTCTGATATTTATTGCGCCAGTTTATGAAGAAATTGTTTTCAGAGGCTGTTTATTCAACGCGTTCCAGTACTGGTTCAATAATAAAACTTGGCTGTCGTCAGTGGTGGTATCGGTCATTTTTGCCATCATGCATACGCAGTATGTGGATCTACGTACGTTGCTGATGTTGTTTCTTGTGTCGCAGGTTTTGATCATCGCCAGACTGAAAAGCAACGGCCTGTTGATGCCGATCATGCTGCATATAGTGATGAACGGGACGGTTATTGTTCTGCAAATTGGAGCCCAGACGTTACTGCCTGATTCATAAAGGCGATGCCCGGAATCCGGGCATCGGGGATTATACGTGCAGACGATGGTGCAAACGTGCGCCGACCAGCAACGCCAGCACCAGCATCAGGGCGATAAATCCGCCCACGCCGTTCCAGCCGTAGCTGTGCCAGAATACGCCGCCGAGCGTACCGGCAATACTGGATCCCAGATAATAGCTGAACAGATACAGGGAAGAAGCCTGGCCTTTAGCGCGTTTTGCCCGTGGTCCAATCCAGCTGCTTGCTACGGAGTGCGCGGCAAAAAAACCGGCTGAAAAGAGCAGCATCCCGGCGAAGATAAGCCATAGCGATGTGAACAGGGTCATCAACAGTCCAACCAGCATCACGCCAGTTGAAAAGAGCATTACCGGGCCACGGCCATAACGAGTGGTCATAGAACCTGCTTTTGGCGAACTCCAGGTCCCGGTTAGATACGCCACAGATAACAGACCGACAACCGCCTGGCTGAGCTCCCACGGAGAGAGCATCAGGCGATAGCCGATGTAGTTAAACAGCGTGACAAACGATCCCATCAGTAAAAAACCTTCCGCAAACAGCAGCGGCAAGCCTCTGTCGCGCCAGTGCAAGCGGAAGTTGATAAACAACGTTTTCGGGCGCAGCGACGTTGGTCTGAAATGACGAGATTCCGGCAGGATTTTCCAGAACATTAGCGCAGAGGCAAGGGCAAAACAGCCGATCGCCGCCAGCGCGATACGCCAGTTAAAAAAGTCGGTAAACACGCCGCTGATCAAGCGACCACTCATACCGCCAATCGAGTTACCGCTGATATACAAGCCCATTGAGAAGGCGACGAAACTGGGATGAATCTCTTCACTCAGATAGGTCATCCCTACCGCCGCGACGCCGCTCAGTGAAAGTCCTATCAGCGCCCGCATGATTAAAATACCGTGCCAGCTGGTCATCATTGTTGAAAGGAGCGTACAACAAGAGGCGAGCAGCAGCGCGGTAACCATCACCGGCTTGCGGCCAATAGCATCTGAAAGTGGGCCGGTAAACAGTAACCCTATCGCCAGCATCGCCGTTGAAATGGAGAGTGAAATACTACTGCTGGCAGGAGAGACACCAAACTCGTGCGAAAGCACAGGCAGTATGGGTTGTACACAATAGAGGAGGGCAAAAGTCGCCAGTCCGGCGGAAAACAGCGCCAGCGTGACGCGCATAAATGGGGATGTTCCGCGTTTGATAAAACCATCCGGCGGGGTAACTATCTGTTCATCAATATCGCTTGTTGGCGCGGTATCGACAGTTGTTGTACGGCTCACTTGAAATCCTTGCTCATCCAATTACGTCTACAGGACCAGCCTTAAGAGTATGAAAATCACAATATTCTGTCTAATATATTAATAATCTCAAATAATATTTTAAAAATATGAATATCGAACTGCGTCATTTACGTTACTTTGTGGCCGTTGCCGAAGAGTTGCATTTTGGTCGGGCGGCAGCGCGATTGAACATTTCGCAACCGCCGCTAAGCCAGCAGATCCAGATCCTTGAACAGCAGGTTGGCGCCCGGTTACTTGCCCGAACTAACCGTAGCGTGGCGCTGACCTCTGCTGGAAAGCAGTTTCTGGCAGACAGTCGGCAGATCCTCGGGCTGGTTAATGAAGCCGCCGCCAGGGCTGAGCGTTTGCATTTGGGAGAAGCAGGGGAATTGCGTATCGGTTTTACGTCGTCGGCGCCGTTTATCAAAGCCGTTTCAGATACGTTATCTCTGTTTCGCCAAAGCTACCCGGCAGTGCATATGCAAACCCGCGAAATGAACACACGTGAGCAAATTGCCCCGCTCAATGAAGGGACGTTGGATTTGGGACTTCTGCGCAATACGCAGCTTCCGGAAACGCTGGAGCGTGAAATCATTCTTCATGAACCACTGATGGCGATGATCCCACGCGCGCATCCGTTGGCGCAAAAACCCGTGGTCACGTTGGCCGAGCTGGCGAATGAGCCATTTGTCTTTTTTGACCCCCATGTGGGGACAGGGTTGTATGACGATATTCTTGGCCTGATGCGTCGCTATGGACTAAAACCGACGATTGCGCAGGAGGTTGGCGAAGCGATGACTATCATCGGGCTGGTGGCTGCAGGATTAGGGGTTTCTATACTTCCTGCTTCTTTTAAACGGGTGCAGCTATATGAAATGTGTTGGATCCCGATAGCGGAAGAAGATGCTGTCTCGGAAATGTGGTTAGTGTGGCCAAAGCATCATGAGCAAAGTCACGCCGCGCAACGCTTTCGTGAGCAGCTGCTGGCGGCCGTTCAGGCGATTAATTTAGTTTAAAAATGAGTGAAAATGTGCAGTAAATCACAAGGCTAAGTAAAAAGTTGACGGGAGCCATTGAAGTGCTTCACCATAGCCCGCAGATTATTTCGGAGCGCGAAAATAAAGGGAGTAAGTGGTGGTTGCTGATAGTCAGCCTGGGCATATCGATCAAATTAAGCAGACCAATGCTGGCGCGGTTTATCGCCTGATTGATCAGCTGGGTCCGGTATCGCGTATTGATCTCTCTCGCCTGGCGCAATTGGCGCCTGCCAGTATTACTAAAATTGTCCGCGAAATGCTCGAAGCGCACCTGGTGCAAGAGCTGGAAATCAAGGAAGCGGGCAGCCGTGGGCGTCCGGCAGTTGGGCTGGTTGTTGAAACGGAAGCCTGGCACTATTTATCCATCCGTATCAGTCGCGGCGAGATCTTTCTGGCACTGCGCGATCTGAGCAGCAAACTGGTGGTAGAAGATTGTCTTGAAATGGAGCTGGTCAGTGAAACACCGCTTCTGGAACGTGTTATTACCCAGGTCGACCAGTTTTTCATCCGCCATCAACAAAAGCTGGAACGCTTAACCTCCATCGCCATCACCTTACCCGGCATTATTGATACTGAAAACGGTATCGTGCATCGCATGCCATTTTACGAAGATGTCAAAGAGATGCCGCTGGGCCAGGCGCTTGAGAACCATACTGGCGTACCAGTCTATATTCAGCATGATATTAGCGCCTGGACCATGGCTGAGGCGCTTTTCGGCGCATCGCGTGGTGCGCGCGACGTCATTCAGGTGGTGATCGATCATAACGTGGGTGCCGGGGTGATCACTGACGGTCATTTACTGCATGCAGGCAGCAGTAGCCTGGTGGAAATTGGCCATACGCAGGTGGATCCGTACGGTAAACGCTGCTACTGCGGTAACCATGGTTGTCTGGAAACGATCGCCAGCGTCGACAGCGTGCTCGAACTGGCGCAGGTGCGCTTGAAGCAGTCAATGAGTTCTTCTTTACACGGACAACCGCTGACGGTAGACGCACTGTGTCTGGCGGCAATGCAGGGTGATTTATTGGCGAAAGATATCATTAGCGGCGTCGGGACCCACGTCGGCAGAATTCTTGCCATCATGGTGAATTTGTTCAACCCGCAAAAGATATTGATTGGGTCTCCGCTCAGTAAAGCGGCAGATATCTTGTTCCCTACCATCGCTGACAGCATTCGTCAGCAGGCACTTCCGGCTTACAGTCAGCATATAGTCGTCGAAAGTACGCAGTTTACCAATCAGGGGACGATGGCGGGGGCGGCGCTCGTTAAGGACGCGATGTATAACGGTTCTTTGTTGATTCGTCTATTACAGGGTTAACATTTTTTAACTGTCGTACGAAAAATTGCGCTATCTCAAGCTGATCCTGGTCGTCATACCTTAGACTTTCTCCACTGTTTTATTTTCCTGACTTATATTTTCAAAGCATAACGGTGGAGTTAGTGATGCTGAAGCGTTTCTTTATTACAGGTACAGACACTTCTGTTGGGAAGACCGTGGTTTCCCGCGCATTACTACAAGCGTTAGCGTCAGGGGGTAAAAGCGTTGCGGGTTACAAACCTGTAGCCAAAGGCAGCAAAGAGACGCCCGAAGGTCTGCGCAACAAAGATGCGCTGGTGCTGCAAAGCGTGTCCACTATCGAACTGCCTTACGAAGCGGTCAACCCGATTGCGCTCAGCGAAGACGAAAGTAGCGTAGCGCATAGTGGTCCGGTCAATTACACCCTGTTATCCAACGGTCTCGCAAGCCTCAGCGAAAAAGTCGATCACGTTGTCGTGGAAGGCACCGGAGGCTGGCGGAGCTTGATGAACGATCTGCGTCCGTTATCGGAATGGGTGGTGCAGGAACAACTGCCGGTGCTGATGGTGGTGGGTATCCAGGAAGGCTGTATTAATCATGCCATCCTCACCGCACAGGCGATTGCCAGCGACGGACTGCCGCTGATTGGCTGGGTCGCGAACCGAATCAACCCGGGGCTGGCGCATTATGCGGAAATCATTGATGTGCTGGGTAAAAAATTACCTGCCCCGCTTATCGGTGAACTGCCTTATCTGCCTCGTGCAGAGCAGCGTGAGCTGTCACAGTACATCCGTCTGTCAATGCTCGGCAGCGTGCTGTCGGTAGATAGAGTCGTGGCGTAACGTACGCGACAGCACCGACGCCAGGACACAGGCAATCAGTAATCCGGGGAGCAGGCGATACTCCCCGGTCATTTCACAAACCATCAAGGTCGACATTATTGGTGCATGCGTGGTAGCCGCCAGCAGCGTGGCCATCCCCGTTAAGCCCAGCAAAATAGCAATTTCATCCGAGCCCGGAAGCCATAATCCCCATACCTGACCCAGCAGCATGCCCACCGACAAGCCGACAAACAGCGTTGGCGTAAACACGCCACCTGGCGCACCGGATCCACTGCTGGCAAGCACCGCCAGTAATTTGCAGATAAAAATCCCGCTAACTACGGCCAGCAGCGGTGGCGAAAGTAAATATGACTGCACCACGCTGTAGCCATTACCCCAGACTGCAGGCGTGAGCAATGAAAGCAGGCCAACGATCAACCCACCAAGCGCCAGTTGCCACGGCGGCGAGAGTTTTAAGCGCAAAAAACCATTATGGCTGGTGGTCATCAGCCACATGAAGAGCGGTCCGCAGAAGCCAGCAGCCAGACCGGTGCTGACAATCATAACGTATTCCAGAGTATGCAATTCCCGAGACAGGTGAACGGTATACAGCAGCGCATTGCTGTCGCTAAGCAGATTGGTGGTGAGTAATGCGACTACGGCGGACACCACTACCGGTCCCAGTGATGCGAGGATCAGCGTGCCAAACAACACTTCGGCAATAAATAAACTGCCCGCCAGCGGGGCATGATAGGCTCCGGCCATACCCGCTGCGGCGCCGCAGGCAATCCATAACTTCCATTCTGTACGTGGGGTAAAGCGTTGAGCAAAGCAGGAAGCCGCCAGCGCCGCCAGTAAAATCATGGCACCTTCGCGTCCGATAGCGCTCCCGCTGGCGACAACCAGTAACGAGGCCAGCGATTTCACCAGGCTGGCACTGACGTCAAATTGTCCGTCGGTTTGTAGAGCTTCCATATAATCGGTGGGAGCCTGTGGGCGTAAACGGTTAAATTTTTGCCAGCCCCACAGTAGTAATCCAGCCGCCAGACCGCCGAGTGCAGGTGTCAGCATACGCCTTAAAGGCGAAAGGTTTGTCGCAGCGTTGACCAGACTCCCCGTGTTATTGCTCAGAAACAACCATTCGAGAAGCAGCATGGCATGACGAAATCCTGCGACGGCCAGCGCAGCAAGGACGCCAATCAACGCGGCGATCAGCAGACGGCGGAACATGGCGCGCAGGTCAGGATAAGCATGTAAATGATGCATGTGTGGCCAGAGAGGAAGTTTCAGACGTTTTATTTTGCGGCTATTTGACAACAGAAGCAAAAGCTCAGCGTGCGCAACAGGATGCACCACAGGCAGTATGCATCCTGCCTGTGACGAAATTAACGAAACAAAGGCTTATCGGCTACCGGGATCAATAACTGTGATTGCCACTGTGCCAGCGTCAGACGCGCCAGCTCACCCAGCGCCTGGTAGAAAGGGTGATCGGCTTTTTCGATAAACACATTAAGGAAGCGCGATGACCATGGGAACAGATGCCAGGCCAGCAGCTGTTCGCACTCGGTGTGGCGTTCGTTCTCAGCAAGCCAGGCCGTCAGCAACAGTAGTGAACCAAAGTGATCTTCCGGCTCATTTTGCTGCATAGCAAACTGGATACCGTTGTCACGCATCCACTGACGCAGAGCCAGCGTGGAGTCGCCAAACAACACGTTTTCACGATCCAGCCAGACAGATCCCCAGGGCGGAGAAGGGAGCGCATAAGGGCCAACAAACAGACGTTGCCAGGCTTGCGGGAGAGACTCATCGGCCTCAGCCTGAAACTGTGCAACTAACGGCGAAAGCGTTGTCTTTTCAAGCGGCCACTGCGCCTGCCAACCATCGTTGCTTAACGCACTGACCAGTGCCGAAGCTTCGGCACTGTCTGGGGCATAGTAAAACAGCGCGCCGAGCACACGCGCTGCGGTGGAAAAGTTGTCACGTTGTGAAAAATGGGTCATGCAAACAATCCTGAACAGTGCGGGTTGCCCCGCACCCGAAAATTAACCTGCGACAGCCATTCCGACTGTCATATGTAAACCGTAAAACAAGCCGCGGCCAATGATTTCACCGGCGAGGACGGACACTAAGCCCAGCGCCAGTCCGCCGACGGACGGTTCTTTGCGACGGACAAGCGGGCATATCCAGCAGCCCAGCCCCGCAACCAGCAGGAGGATGCGCCAGACCTGCAGGCTTGCGTAGTCGGGCACCAGCGCGCCAGCGTTTTGTACCGAACTGTGGATTTCGCCGAGCGACAGTCCCTGCAGCACAACAACAGCCACGGTCACCAGCAGGGCCAGCACGCTGATACCGGCGAATCTGGCAGGGCTGCAGGAAACACCCGCAGCCCGCAGCAGCAGGGCGGCAAACAGCGGACCGCTCAGCAGCATCGTCATGAAAAACGCCAGTGTAGTATAGCCATTATACCAGGTTGGGACGGTGTCTATCTGGTAGACGTTGGTCATCGCATAGACAAATACCAGGCCCAGCAACATGCTCAACAGCAGCCAGATTTTACCTAATGTTGCGGGCATTTTACCGAGAAACGCCACCAGCCACCACAGGCCACCGACGGCGAAAAACAGCGAACCGCTGGCAATTTCGTTACTCAGCGCCGATGCGCCAATTCGGTTCAGCGAGTTAAACGCGCGCAGCGGCGAACCTAAATGTATGACTGAGGCGAGAAAGGCGATGCCCATCACCAGCCACAGAAAAAACATGCTGCGCACAATACGCTGCTTTACCGCATCGTCTTTAGCGGTTAGCCAGCCGTAGCCACTTACGATCAGCGCCCCGGCTACGCACTGGCCCAGCACCGTGAACAGTACCAGCGGCCATTCATGCCATCCATTTCCCATTTTACACCTCCTTTGGATTAGCCAGAAAACCCGTGGTATCCCCGGTCGGGCGGCAATTGGCGTTTGGTTTGATCACAATACTCGGTCTGGTGAAGTGCGCACCCGGCAGCGGGGCGACGGCTGCCAGATCACCATGTTTTTTGCGCAGCTCATCAATGGGACCGAAGTCCAGCGCACGCAGCGGACAGGACTCGACGCAGACAGGCTTTTTGCCGTCTGCCACGCGGTCATGACAGCCATCGCACTTGGTCATATGCCCTTTGGCGGCATTGTACTGCGGTGCGCCGTACGGACAGGCCATGTGGCAGTAACGACAGCCAATACACACATCTTCATCAACGACCACAAAACCATCATCACGTTTATGCATAGCCCCGCTGGGGCAAACCTTGGTACAGGCCGGATCTTCACAGTGGTTACAGGCAATGGAGAGGTAGTAGGCGAAAACGTTCTGTCGCCAGACGCCGTTGTCTTCCTACCAGTCACCTCCGGCGTATTCGTAAATCCGGCGGAAACTGACGTCGGGCGTGAGATCCTTGTAGTCTTTGCAGGCCAGTTCGCAGGTTTTGCATCCGGTGCAACGACTGGAATCAATAAAAAATCCATACTGAGTTGTCATGGGTTAGTCCTTAAACCTTCTCGATCTCGACCAGATTAGTGTGCTGTGGGTTGCCTTTTGCCAGCGGTGAAGGGCGCTGTGTTGTCAGCGTATTTACGCAGGCGCCATGATCAATTTTGTCGCCGGTCATATCGGCATCGTGCCATGCACCCTGGCCCATTGCGCTGACGCCAGGCAGGATCCGCGGCGTCACTTTGGCCGCAATACGTACTTCACCGCGGTCGTTAAAGACCCGCACCATATCGCCATTTGCAATACCACGCTTTTGGGCATCGACAGGGTTGATCCACACTTCCTGACGGCAGGACGCCTGCAGAACATCGATATTGCCGTAGCTGGAGTGCGTACGGGATTTGTAATGGAAGCCAAACAACTGCAGCGGAAATGCGCTGCGTTTCGGATCATCCCACCCTTCAAACGTAGAGGCGTAGACGGGAAGCGGGCTAATTACTTCGTCCTTTTGCAACTCCCAGGTGTTGGCTATTTTCGCCAGTCGACTGGAATAAATTTCAATCTTTCCGGACGGTGTTTTGAGCGGATTGGCCTGCGGATCGTCGCGGAATTTTTTATAAGCGACAAAATGCCCGTTAGGGTCTTTACGTTTATAGATCCCCATTTTTTTCAGCTCGTCATAGGAAGGCAGCGCGGGGTCTTTGGCCAGCATTTTTGCATACAAATACTGGAGCCACTGTTCCTGAGTACGGCCTTCCGTAAAGCGTTGATAGATATCATTGCCAAGGCGTTTGGCGACTTCGCTCATTATCCAGTAGATCGGTTTACGCTCGAACTTCGGTGACGTCGCGGGTTGAATAAAAATGAGGTATCCCATGTTGCCGGCATAGTCGTTAGGAATAATGTCTTCCTGTTCGACGGTCATTAAGTCCGGCAGCAGAATATCGGCATATTTGGCCGAAGATGTCATGAAGTTTTCGATGACCACTATCATTTCGCATTTCGTGTCATCCTGAAGGATCTCATGCGTTTTATTGATATCTGAGTGCTGATTAGTAATGGTGTTGCCCGCGTAGTTCCAGATAAATTTAATCGGTACATCGAGCTTATCTTTCCCGCGCACGCCATCGCGGGTTGCGGTCATTTCCGGGCCACGAGCGATGGCGTCGGTCCAGCTAAAGCAGGATATCTGGGTCTTGATGGGATTCTCCGGCAGCGGCATGCGTTCAATCGTGATGGTGTAGGTTGATTCTCGTGCACCGCTATTGCCGCCGTTGATGCCAACGTTGCCGGTCAGGATAGGCAACATCGCGATCGCCCGTGAGGTCAGTTCGCCGTTAGCCTGACGTTGCGGCCCCCAGCCCTGACAAATATATGCCGGTTTTGTGCTGCCGATTTCCCGAGCCAGTTTGATAATGCGATCGGCGGGGATCCCGGTGACATGCGAGGCCCATTGGGGCGTTTTAGCGATACCGTCATCGCCGTTGCCAAGTATATAGGCCTTGTAATGTCCGTTAGCGGGGGCGTCGGCGGGTAGGGTTTTCTCGTCATAACCAATGCAATATGTGTCGAGGAACGCCTGATCGACAAGATTTTCGTTAATCATAACCCAGGCAAGTCCCGCCACGAGTGCGGCATCGGTTCCTGGGCGGATAGGGATCCACTCATCTTCACGACCCGCAGCGGTATCGGTATAGCGCGGATCAATGACGATCATCCGGGCATTAGATCGCTCCCGGGCCTGCTCAAGGAAGTACGTTATTCCGCCGCCGCTCATGCGCGTTTCGGCAGGATTATTGCCAAAC
The DNA here is from genome assembly GCF_011064845.1 of Citrobacter freundii ATCC 8090 = MTCC 1658 = NBRC 12681. Lineage (NCBI taxonomy): Bacteria > Pseudomonadati > Pseudomonadota > Gammaproteobacteria > Enterobacterales > Enterobacteriaceae > Citrobacter > Citrobacter freundii. The sequence continues at coordinate 2,364,805 of NZ_CP049015.1, forward strand.
ATTACTACCAGTTTCGTGTTTTCGATGTCGGATGTGCTGTTGCCGTCATTTGAGCCGTAGGTATAGGGCATTGCTGCCGCGATTTGTGCGGTGCTGTAAGTGCCGTAATGACTCAGAAATCCGCCATAGCAGTTCATCAGGCGAGCGACCAGCGAGGCATAAGGAGAGGAGCGCGTAATGTTGCCGCCTACAATGCCTGAGGTGTAATTAATATAAACAGCTTCATTACCATATTTCTCCACGGTATTTTTTAAACTGTCACTGATGGTATCCAGCGCTTCCTGCCAGGTTATACGTTCGAATTTTCCCTCACCACGTTTGCCTACGCGCTTCATCGGATAGTTCAGGCGATCCGGATGATTGATCCGTCGGCGGATTGAACGCCCACGCAGACAGGCACGAACCTGGTGCTGACCATAAATATCGTCTCCGGTCGTATCGGACTCCACCCATACGACTTCGTCATCTTTGATGTGGAGTTGCAGGGCACAACGGCTGCCGCAGTTTACGGAACACGCGCCCCAAACCACTTTCTCTTCAGCCGGTTGCATCGCCTGTTGTACCGCAGCGGCGGCGGTGCGCATTCCAAAAGGTAATGACAGCCCGCCTGCGGCAAGCGCCAGCGAACCGATAGCCGAGGATTTCACTAACGTCCTGCGGCTGATGCCTCCATATTGCTCAGTATCAGACATAACTCACTCCATTATAGTTATCGCTATATATTAATCTCTACAGCGAAATTAATAGCATGCTAATAATGGAGTGAGTTTACCCATTTATGAGTATGTCATCTTAATGCATATCAAACTGGAGTAACCCTCCGCGCACGGAGGGTGAGATTTATTGCGGTTCGGCGACGTGTCCATCTTGTGCAGATGTGCTATTGGCGGGGGCGTTGCCGCTGTTGGTCCGGGTATAGAGAATTTTGTGCGTATCATTTGCACAATGTCCGACTACCAGTGAGTCAGGCTGATCGGCCTGATCGTTGGGGACAATATTCAGCGTGAAGCTGGATTCAGCAACACCATTATTGATGATGCGCTGTTCGATATCGCTTTTTACGCGTTCGCATGACGCGGGTGCCGCCAGAACCTGCGGGGAAGCGACTACCAATATGATCGCAGCAATTCCTGGTATGTATTTCATCATCAGCTCCTTTATGATCGACTTAAACTAAGATTAGCATTTCTGGTGTAAATAACTGTATTTGCTAATATGATTGAGAATTATCTTCTTATTCCGGTGAAAAATGTGAAGAAACAGACCCTGTTAGGTTTCCTGTGTGTCGTGCTGGTCGGGTGTGATAATGCCAAAGGACTGGTTTCCTTTACGCCGGAAATGGCCAGTTTTTCCAATGAATTTGATTTCGACCCGCTGCGTGGGCCGGTGAAAGATTTCAGCCAGACGCTGCTTAATGATAAAGGTGAGGTCACTAAGCGTGTCGTTGGTACGCTGTCACAGGAAGGGTGTTTCGATACGCTTGAACTGCACGATATTGAAAACAATACCGGTATGGCGCTGGTCCTGGATGCAAACTACTACCGGGATGCCGAAACGCTGGAAAAACGGATCCGTTTACAGGGCAAATGCCAATTGGCAGAACTGCCTGCGGCGGGCGTGGTGTGGGATACCGACGATAACGGTTTTGTCGTTTCCGCCACGGGGAAAGAGATGAAGGTGGAATATCGCTATGATGCGGAAGGCTACCCGCTGGGTAAAACAACCGTCAATAAGGACAATACCTTACAGGTTGATGCCAAACCGTCGGTCGACCCGTTGAAGAAGCTGGATTACACCGCGGTGAGCCTGCTCAACAATCATCCGGTAGGCAACGTCAAACAAACGTGCAAATACGATGAATACGCAAATCCGGTCAACTGCCAGCTCGTTATCGTTGACGAGAGCGTGAAGCCGGCAGTTGAACACCATTACTCAATTGAAAACACCATCGCGTACTATTAGTCAGGCTTTATTGAGCGGTAGGTTGCAGCAGGTTAGGACCTGACGTTTTATGTTCTGCCAGATACTGCTGCTGGAAGATACACATACGTATAGTGTTGCGGTATTGGCCGTTGATAAAGAATTCATGAATCAGCTCGCCTTCGACCATAAAGCCAAGTTTACGGTAGATGTGGATAGCTTTTTCGTTCTCTTTATCAACGATCAGATACAGCTTATATAAATTGAGTACGGTGAAGCCGTAATCCATCGCCAGCTTAGCAGCCCGGGAAGCCAGACCTTTGCCCTGATAATCAGGGGAAATAATGATCTGGAATTCCGCCCGTCGGTGCACATGGTTAATTTCAACCAGTTCCACGAGTCCGGCTTTTTCACCGTCGCATTCCACCACAAAGCGACGTTCGCTTTGGTCGTGAATGTGTTTGTCATACAGGTCTGACAGCTCAACAAACGCTTCGTAAGGTTCTTCAAACCAGTAACGCATTACGCTGGCGTTATTATCAAGCTGATGAACGAATCGTAAATCTTCACGCTCCAGCGGGCGCAACTTAACACTGAGGGCGCTAGTCATATCGTATCCTTTCAATATCCTTCAAAGTGCAATAATTATGGGGCAACGGTGCGGCCAGTACGGCGGTCAAGGCAGCGCAGTGTGTTAGGTTCCCAGTACGCATTAATATTAGCGCTCTGTTCGCATTTATCACGGCTATCAAAGGCTGTATCGGCTTTGTCCCACTCTTTCTCTGCACGTTTGTTGACTTTCTGGCGAAGCTGACGCGTATCGTTCCATTGTTCCTTTTCCATTGCTGCTTGTTGACGACTTTGCGCACTGTCCCCGGATTCAATGACCAGTTTACTGGTTTCAGCAAATGCGGAAGAGGTGTACACAGCCGCAGCCAGCGTCAGCATAGCCGTCAGGCACAGGCGTTTGGTCAGTGTAATTTTCATGGCGAATTCCTTTTATGGGAAAGGGTAAAAACGATAAAACAGGGTTAAATTCTACACTATTCCGGTTTGCGGGCATACCCACCCGGTGGATATGGATACGCTAACGAGATTCTGTCGTATCATAGTTAAACCGAAGGTAACTGAATAACATCAATGCTTAAGACCACATTTCTTTTTTTCGTCACCGCGTTATGCGAAATCATTGGCTGCTTTTTACCCTGGCTTTGGCTTAAGCGCGGGGCTACAGCCTGGTTGCTGATACCCGCCGGGATGTCACTGGCTTTATTCGTCTGGTTGCTGACACTGCATCCGGCAGCCAGCGGGCGTGTATACGCAGCCTATGGCGGTGTTTACGTGGTGACCGCGCTGCTATGGCTACGCATTGTCGATGGTGTAAAACTCAGTTTGTATGACTGGTCTGGCGCGCTGGTGGCGTTGTGCGGCATGTTGATCATTGTGGCTGGATGGGGGCGCGCATAGCGCCTTTTTTGTGATCAAGCAGAGTTTTTTTGATCTTTATACTTGTATGGTAGTAGTTTAGTTGAGTAAATTTCATGCATCACAAGAACAGATGTAGGGAATAAGAAATGAAGATTGTTGGGGCTGATGTTTTTGTTACCTGTCCTGGGCGTAATTTTGTAACGTTGAAAATTACGACAGAAGATGGGATCACCGGGCTGGGAGATGCCACGTTAAATGGACGCGAGCTGTCCGTGGCGTCGTATCTGAAAGATCACGTGTGTCCGCAGCTTATTGGTCGCGATGCGCATCGTATTGAGGATATCTGGCAGTTTTTCTACAAAGGCGCGTACTGGCGTCGTGGGCCGGTCACCATGTCGGCGATTTCCGCAGTGGATATGGCATTGTGGGACATCAAAGCGAAAGCAGCCAATATGCCGTTGTACCAGTTACTCGGCGGTGCTTCTCGTGAAGGAGTTATGGTTTATTGCCACACCACTGGCCATACTGTTGATGACGTACTGGAAGATTATGCGCGTCATAAAGAAATGGGTTTTAAAGCGATTCGCGTGCAGTGTGGCGTACCGGGCATGAAAACCACTTACGGTATGTCTAAAGGCAAAGGACTGGCCTATGAACCTGCCACTAAAGGGCAATGGCCGGAAGAACAGTTATGGTCAACGGAGAAATATCTCGATTTCACGCCAAAACTGTTTGAAGCCGTGCGCGATAAATTCGGTTTCAACGAACATCTCCTGCACGACATGCATCACCGTCTGACGCCAATTGAAGCGGCCCGTTTTGGCAAAAGCATTGAGCAATATCGTCTGTTCTGGATGGAAGACCCAACCCCAGCTGAAAACCAGGAGTGCTTCCGCCTGATCCGCCAGCATACCGTCACGCCGATTGCGGTAGGGGAAGTGTTCAATAGCATCTGGGACTGCAAACAGCTGATCGAAGAACAATTGATCGACTATATCCGCACCACCATCACCCATGCAGGTGGTATCACCGGTATGCGCCGGATTGCTGATTTCGCGTCGCTGTATCAGGTACGTACCGGTTCACATGGACCTTCCGATCTATCGCCTGTGTGCATGGCCGCCGCGCTGCATTTTGATCTGTGGGTGCCGAACTTCGGCGTACAGGAATATATGGGCTATTCCGAGCAGATGCTGGAAGTGTTCCCACATAACTGGACATTTGATAACGGCTATATGCACCCAGGAGACAAACCCGGCCTTGGGATCGAGTTTGACGAAAAACTGGCGGCGAAATATCCGTATGAACCTGCATATCTGCCTGTTGCTCGCCTGGAAGATGGCACGCTGTGGAACTGGTAAATATAAATTTTACGTACGAAAGATGTTGATTAACCCAATACCCTACAGAAGGTTAAACTTATGGTTAGTTCAGTCGATATTAAAAACAACGTAGATAATAAGCCCATTATTCGCCGAGTGGCTTCAGCATCCGCAATTGGTACTGCTGCTGAGTATTATGATTTTTTTGCATATGGCACAGCAGCTGTACTCTTTTTTGGCCATTTATTTTTCCCAAGTGATGATCCGTTAATTAGTACACTCGCGGCTTTTGCTACCTATGCTGTTGGTTTCCTCGCAAGACCATTAGGCGGAATTGTCTTTGGACATATTGGCGATAAAGTTGGACGCAAAAAAGCTCTGGTGATTACGATATTAATCGTTGGCTTAGGGACATTCTGTATTGGCTTGTTACCTACATACGAAAAAATAGGTGTATGGGCCCCAGCTTTACTTATTTTTATTCGTGTATTACAAGGCTTTGGTGTTGGAGGTGAACAAGCCGGTGCAGTACTGATGACTGCTGAATACTCTGAACCCAAGCATCGTGGTTTTTTCTCCAGTTGGGTTCAAATCGGCGCTCCGGTTGGCTTCCTTCTGCCTTTGGCACTCTTTGCGTTGTTGAATGCCACGCTTTCTCCAGAGGCAATGATGGATTATGGGTGGCGTATACCGTTCCTGTTAAGCCTGCTACTGGTTATTGTTGGGCTGTTTATCCGCTTAAAAATTGATGAGTCACCAGTCTTTGCTCAGATTAGGGAGACAAAAGCAGAAGAATCGCGACCATTAGTCGAAGTCATTCGTGATTTCCCTGGTATTGTTGTTAAGGGAGTGTGCGCTAAGCTTATTGAAGCTTGCACATTTGCTATGTTTACTGTGATTGTCCTTGCTTACGGTAAAGCAAATAATCTTGATGCAAATATCTTGATGGAGACAATGATTGTCGCAGTGATAATAGAAATTGTTGCCATACCTCTAATGGGATCGCTGTGTGACAGAATTGGGCGTAAACCCGTCTATATTATGGGTGCGCTTCTTCAGGTTGTTATGATTATTCCATTCTTCCTGGCAATTAATCAGGATAATTTCTGGCTAACACAGCTTGTGATGATTCTGGTTCTGAGTTTTGGACATAGTATGTGCTATGCGCCTCAGGCCTCTTATTTTCCGGAGCTTTTCCCTACGCACATTCGCTGTAGCGGTATTGCATTAATTTGGCAGTTAGGATCGCTGATAGGTAGTGGGATCCTGGGGCTGGTGGCTGTGAAGATTCTGCAGGTTACTGGTGGGCATTATTATGGACTGGCAACCTACGTGATTGTACTAGGCGTCATCTCAGTCATTGGTTTGTTAATGATGCCTGAAACCGCGCCGCAGAGACTAAAACGTGAATACCAGCAGTGGCAGAAACACTAATCTTCTTTGGCGGCAGTGTGCCGCCATATTCATCTTTCAGGTGGTATATAGCTTAGATATTGATGTCATACCAATCATAAAAAGCTTAATGCAAATCAAAACATACAACCATACAGGCGTTACTCTGGAACAGTCCTGATTTCATTTATAAGTAGGCCGTACCATGCAAAACAAGCTCTTAGCGGCAAAGGCTGCACTTCCTGACTACGATCGTACAAAACTGGTTCCGCGTATTGTTCATCTGGGGTTTGGCGCGTTTCACCGCGCACATCAGGGGGTTTACGCTGACATTTTGGCTGCAGACCACGGCAGTGACTGGGGCTACTGCGAAGTGAATCTGATTGGCGGCGAGCAGCAGATTTTCGATCTGAAACAGCAAGATAATCTGTATACCGTTGCAGAGATGTCTGCTGATGCCTGGACTGCGAGAGTCGTGGGCGTGGTGAAAAATGCATTGCATGCGCAGGTTGATGGTCTGGAAAGCGTACTGGCAGCGATGTGTGAACCACAAGTCGCGATCGTTTCCCTGACCATAACGGAGAAAGGATACTGCCATTCCCCGGCGACCGGTGAACTGATGTTAGACAATCCAATGATTGCCGCCGATCTGCAAAACCCAAAACAGCCAAAAACTGCGCCAGGCGTAGTGGTTGAGGCTTTGGCACGCCGCAAAGCGGCAGGTTTAGCCGCCTTTACTGTGATGTCCTGCGACAACATGCCTGAAAACGGTCATGTAATGCGTAATGTTGTCACCGCGTATGCCAGAGCGGTGGATGAAGAACTGGCTGCGTGGATCGAACAACATGTGACGTTCCCGTCGACTATGGTTGACCGAATTGTCCCGGCAGTTACCCCAGAGACTCTGGACAAAATTGAACACATCACTGGCGTACGCGACCCGGCAGGTGTGGCATGTGAGCCTTTCCGTCAGTGGGTTATCGAAGATAACTTTGTTTCCGGTCGTCCTGAATGGGAGAAGGCAGGAGCGGAGCTGGTAGCAGATGTCATTCCGTTTGAAGAGATGAAACTGCGTATGCTCAACGGCAGCCACTCTTTCCTGGCTTATCTTGGTTATCTGGCCGGTTATCAACACATTAATGATTGTATGGACGATGAAAACTATCGTCTTGCAGCTCGTGCGCTGATGTTGCAGGAACAAGCACCCACGCTGAAAGTAAAAGGTGTTGATCTACAGCGTTATGCCGATCTGTTAATTGAGCGTTACAGCAACCCGGCACTGCGTCATCGTACCTGGCAGATTGCTATGGACGGAAGCCAAAAATTGCCGCAGCGTATGCTTGATTCCGTTCGTTGGCACATTGTAAACGGCAGTCACTTTGATTTACTGGCGCTGGGCGTGGCCGGCTGGATGCGCTACGTCGGCGGTGTGGATGAGCAGGGCCAGGCGATTGAAATTAGCGATCCGCTGTTGCCCGTGATCCAGAATGCGGTGCGTAGCAGTAACGAGGGCGAAGAGCGCGTTCGGGCGCTGCTGGCGATCGATGCTATCTTTGGTCGTGAACTGCCGCAGGTTGAATTGTTCAAAAACCAGGTTACACAAGCATATCTTGCTTTACTGGCTGAAGGGGCGAAGGCGACGGTTGCGAAGTATGCAGCAAAACTGAAGTAACGAAGATTATGTTTTATGTCGCCATCTGGCTTTCAACGGGCCAGATGGCGCTGTTTTTTCTGGCATTCACACCAATTAGTTCATGCCTAAACGAATCAGCTCGAGGGGGGCATATTTGCCTTCACACCCTTCGATTTCCACTGTTTTTCCGCGGCGAATCTGCTCAGCGGTCAGGCCATCGGTATCTATCGCTGTAATGCGGCCTGTGAGCCCGGTGTCGCTGATCATGACGCGGCTGCCAGTGGTGATTGCGTTACGGTTACGATCGTATGTTTTCATGGTGTTTTCTCCTTTCCAACTTACCGTCAAAGCCCGTGGGCTTTTAGTCCCACGTAACGGGCGCAATATAAATACGCTTCTCGTTAAGGATTTTTTTTGTTTTCGATCAAAATCACAGCTTTTTTTATGCAGTTATGCAGGAGAGGGTAAAACGCAGGAGAAACTCACCCCGGTGTGAGGCGAGCGTAGTATTAATCTTCGCTGAACCAGTCGCTATTTTCCTGACGAATAAGCTGAACGGACTCACCAATTTCCTGGAGATGGAGCATCATTGCGCGCTCGACCGCATCGCCATCATGTTTCTCAAGGGCGGCAAAGATATCGTGATGCTGGCGTAACAGCATTTCAGGCGGGGAAATATGATCCAGGCTCATATAACGAACGCGGTCAATTGTAGCCTTTATATTCTCAACGGTATCCCAGGCGAGTTGGCACTCGGCGATTAAAGCCAGTTTCTGATGAAACTCATCATCAAGCTGGAAGAAATCATTGATCTGTTTTCGGTCAATTGCTATGCGCTGCTGATGCAAATTTTGTTCAAGCTGATAGCACTGTTGGTCGTTGATCAGCGATGCGGCGCGGCGTACCACGGCACATTCAATCGCCTGGCGGACAAAACAACCATTTTGCACCTGCGACAGCGAAATCTTGTTCACATAGCTGCCACGCTGTGGGCGGATCTGAATCAGACCGTTTTCTGCCAGTTTGATGAATGCTTCTCGTACCGGCTGGCGTGACACATTAAAGCGTACGGAAACCTCTTTCTCAGACAGCGGTGTACCGGGTGCTATCAGACAATGCACGATATCACGGCGAAGAATACGGTAAATCTGTTGATTTACTGGCTGTGTAGGGTTGAGCTGCGTTTCTACGGTCATTCATTCTTACTTTTTAGAGAGTTAACCCGGATATTTTATCACTTCTTTCAGGCTATCTATACCCGGCGCAAGGCCGGGCAGATAAATTAGCTCCGATGAATACTCAGCCCGGCAAAAGACTGTGTGACAGGCATCATTTCAAGGGTGTTGATATTGACATGAGCCGGTAAAGAAGCCACCCACCATACCGCTTCTGTGACATCTTGCGGGGTCAGCGCCGTGGTATTTTCGTAGGCTTTTTCAGCTTTGGCATCATCACCTTTGAAACGGACATTAGAGAATTCCGTACCGCCAACCAGACCCGGTTCGATGTCGGTAACGCGAATGGCAGTGCCGTGTAAATCAGTACGTAAATTCAGGCTAAACTGGCGAACAAATGCTTTGGTCGCACCGTAGACGTTACCGCCAGCGTATGGCCAACTGCCCGCTGTAGAACCGATATTGATAATATGACCGCGGTTGCGTTCAACCATGCCTGGCAGAACGGCACGGGTCATATAAACCAGCCCCTTGTTGTTGGTGTCGATCATATTTTCCCAGTCTTCAACGCTGGCCTTATGGGCAGGCTCAAGGCCCAGCGCCAGACCTGCGTTGTTGACCAGAACATCAATATTGCGCCATTCAGCAGGGAGGGCGTCCAGCATCTCTTCAATTGATGCACGATTACGTACGTCCAGTTGCGCGGTATAGAGGCGGTCACCCAATTCCTCTTTCAGTTCCTGCAGGCGCTCCTGGCGGCGTCCGGTGGCAATAACTTTATGCCCATTCTCAATAAAACGACGCGTAATGCACTCACCAAAACCTGCGGTTGCTCCGGTTACTAAAACGATCATCTCACTGTTCCTCAACGCTTTTTATGTAGTACTACCATAGCACGTCATTTCCGTTCAGAGCTATTCCTGCGTAACGCGATTGCGGTTGATTCCAGGGAAGTCTACTCTGGTAAACAAATCGTTTTCAGGAGTGAAAGATGTTGTTAACGAATCCTTTTTTAAGTCACAGCACGTTGCCGTATCAGGCCCCGCAGTTTGATCAGATAGAGGTGCAGCACTATCGCCCAGCGTTCGATGAAGGCGTGCGGCAAAAACGTGCAGAGATCGAGGCGATTGTGCAAAACCCGCTATCCCCTGATTTTGCCAATACGTTGCTGGCGCTTGAACAAAGCGGCGCTTTGTTGACACGCGTAACCAGCGTTTTCTTCGCGATGACGGCGGCGCACACCAACGATGAACTACAGCACCTTGACGAAGAGTTTTCCGCGGAACTGGCGAGCCTTGCCAATGATATCTATCTCAATGAATCACTCTTCTCGCGCGTTGACGCTGTCTGGCAACGGAGAGGTTCTCTGAGGCTGGAAAGCGAATCATTACGCTTGCTGGAGGTCATCCACCAGCGTTTTGTACTGGCCGGCGCATGTCTGAATGAGACTGATAAAGCGAACCTTAAAGCGCTCAATACAGAGTCCGCCACGCTGACCAGCCAGTTTAACCAACGGCTGCTGGCAGCGAACAAGTCCGGTGCTCTGGTGGTGGATGAAGCACGTTATCTGGAGGGACTCAGCGCTGAGGAAATTGCCGTTGCCGCTGAAGCTGCAAGGGAGAAAGGGCTCGACGCGCGTTGGGTTATCCCGCTATTGAACACGACTCAGCAACCGGCGCTTGCGGCGTTACGCGATCGCCATACCCGTGAAAGTCTGTTCACCCGCGCATGGAAGAGAGCAGAAAACAATGACGCTAACGATACTCGGGCTATTATTCAGCGACTGGTCGAGATCCGGATGCAGCAGGCGAAACTACTCGGTTTTGCCAATTACGCTGCATGGAAAATTGCCGACCAGATGGCAAAAACACCGGAAGCTGCACTGACTTTCATGCGGGCGATTGTTCCTGCCGCGCGAGCTCGGGCATTAGATGAACAGGCCGAAATCCAGAATGTTATCAATCACGAACAGGGGCAATTTAACGTCGAGGCCTGGGACTGGGCATTTTATGCTGAGCAGGTTCGTCGTGAGAAATATGCTCTGGATGAGGCGCAGCTCAAACCTTACTTTGCCCTTGATACGGTGCTGAACGAAGGCGTTTTCTGGACGGCCAATCAACTCTTTGGCATAAAATTTATAGAACGGTTCGACATTCCTGTTTATCACCCGGATGTTAGGGTATGGGAAATATTTGATCACGATGGCGTAGGTCTGGCGTTATTTTACGGCGATTTCTTTGCCCGGGAATCGAAAAGCGGTGGTGCCTGGATGGGCAATTTTGTTGAGCAATCGCAACTCAATGAAACCCGGCCGGTTATTTACAACGTGTGTAATTATCAAAAACCGGCAAAAGGTCAGCCTGCATTGTTATTGTGGGATGATGTTATTACGTTATTTCATGAGTTTGGGCACACGTTGCACGGTCTGTTCGCCACTCAGCGTTACGCCACGCTTTCAGGGACCAACACTCCGCGTGATTTTGTTGAATTTCCTTCGCAGATTAACGAACACTGGGCGAGTCATCCGCAGGTCTTTGCCCGTTTTGCTCGTCATGTTGTTACTGGGGAGCAAATGCCGCAGGCGTTGCGAGATAAAATGCAGCAGGCCAGCCTGTTTAACAAAGGTTACGACATGACCGAACTGCTCAGTGCTGCATTGCTGGATATGCGCTGGCACGGTCTGGAAAATAACGCGTTATCTCTTTCGGTCGATCAATTTGAACAACAGGCGCTGGCAGCAGAAGGTTTGGATCTCAAGGCCGTGCCACCACGTTATCGCAGCAGTTATTTTGCCCATATCTTCGGCGGCGGTTATGCCGCGGGTTATTACGCCTATCTGTGGACGCAAATGCTGGCCGATGACGGCTATCAGTGGTTTGTAGAGCAGGGCGGATTAACCCGTGAAAACGGGCAGAAATTCCGCGAAGCGATTTTGTCCCGCGGAAATAGCACTGATTTAGCTGAACTCTATCGCCAGTGGAGTGGACGAGAACCACGAATGGAGTCGATGCTGGAACATCGTGGTTTGAGCGCGTAAGGTTTGTTCAGAGGGGGAAAGTCCTCAATTCAGCTTAGTTAAACAGAATGATGCCGATAAATTCATCATTGTGATGAAAAGGGAATTACGCAGCAGGCCGGATAGCGAAGCGCCATCCGGCCTGCTGCTTACTGTCGCTTCGCGCATCAACAATCGGATGTGATGCCCGTTTATTTGAATTATCTAAGAAAAGAACCCTGCAATTTAACGTCCTTACCGGAAAAAGTTACTTTTACTCTGTGCGACAATCATTGTTCCAAAACATTGAACTTCATAGAGGTCTTAAACATGCCTGAACGTACAGAACTTGTTGATAAAATCGTCCTTAACAGTCTGCAAACCTACTTTGAGAATTGGCCACTGGCGACAGCAGAGGATATTGTAATTTTTATCCTGACCGTAACAACTCTGACGGTAGCATCACTGACACTGGACATTCATAGCTATAAAAAGCTTAAGGCATACACATCAGCTTTCTTATCGGTTTTTATCTATCCGCGAAAATAAAAGGCTCAATGAACCGCGACCAATTTGAGCCAGGTATGAACTGAGTCGGCGATACTCGCTATGCCGCGACCAGTGGCATAGCGCAATGCTATTGTTAATCGCGGCTTATTAATTACTATTAAAAAATTTACATAAATTTTCTTTTTTATCGTTAAGATAATTCCATCAGAAACGCTCGAACAGGGAGAGAGAACGTGATGATGAGAAATACGAAGGAAATAGATGCAATTTTGATTGAGTTGAACAAGTCCATTGATGCCCACTACAAATGGTTAGTGACAATGTTCCGCTGCGTGGTGTCTTCAGATGTTACACAGCCAGATATTGTGGGTGAAAACTCGCATTGTATTTGTCGATTTGGACAGTGGCTTAATAATCAATCGCGGTACAATGAGGATGATTGTAGTTACGTTAGCAAGATAAATGCCACCCACGAAAAGATGCATTTATTAGGCAAGGAGTTGCTATTGGCTATAGTGGAGAAACGTAGCCATCCATGGCATTTCGACAGTTTCCAGGACGCGCTGCTGGCATTTACCTCATCTGTAATGGACTACAAAATATATTTATTGAATATCCGCAGTAATATCGATGTATTAACAGGTTTACCTGGCAGAAGAATGCTCGATGAGTCTTTTGAGCGGCAGTTGCTCGATGCCGAACCGCTTAATCTCTATATATTGTTGTTAGATATCGATCGTTTTAAATACGTTAACGACACCTACGGCCATTTGGTTGGTGACGTTGTATTGCGGGCTCTGGCATCAAATTTATTGTCATGGACGCGATATGATGAGGTGGCGTACCGCTACGGTGGAGAAGAGTTCATTATCATCATCAGAACAAAAACGGACGAGCAGGCATGCCAGGCGGGTTTGAGACTTTGTCGTTTGATTGGTCAGAAAAAAATTCCCTACTCTGATGGAGAGATCGCTATCACGGTAACGGCTGGCATAACCCGGGTTCAACCGGGTGAAACGCTGGATACCGCGCTTGGTCGGGCTGACAGGGCGATGTATCAGGGGAAACAGACCGGCAGAAATCGCTGTATGTTTATGGATGAAAATGAGCAGATCGCGTTGGTGGACACCAATGACGGGACCTCGTATCCCCTCAGTGCGTGAGTTTTCGAAAACGCTTTGAGGTAGTTGCGTTTCGTTTAACTTTCATTGGGGTTGTTGATGATAGGTTAGCTGACTATCCGTTATCTTCGCAGGGAATTGCCAGATAGCGTATAAAAGCAAAACACAAATCTATCCATGCAAGCATTTACCGCTGGTTTATCCGGCGGTTTTTTTTATCTGTAAATCAGGAAAAAGGTACCACGAGCGCGATTTGGGCAAAAAAATGGCCCCTTGTGCAGCTACGCAACAAGGGGCCGGGTCGGTGCAGGACTATCTCCGTTCATCAATCATCCCATCTGTGGCTAAAATACGCGGCCAAGAAACCGGAAAATAAAATAATTCCCAGAACAGCCATAAAAATATTCATATTACCCAGCATAGTAAATGCTCCTTTATCTGTGAGTTTCCTCTCTTACCTTAAGTTCACCTCGCTTATGACTATAGTAGCAATTCAATCTTAAACAAAGGCTGAACTGTGTGATTATTTCGGCTGAAAAGTAAATTTTTGACATGAGCACGTCGAATAAAATAAATAATAGTGACGAGACACATTTATCTGCGCACAAATAATCCTGTTTTTAAACCCTGAGACGCTGCTATGACAGTGTGCTGCTGACACAGATTGTTGCACGTTTATAATGCAGAGTTGTCTCATGGTGGTTCAATTTTTCCTTTGATTAACCCGTTTGGTGGGAAAATGTAATACTGATTTTTGTGCGCGAGATGCTAATTTATTGATTTTATATGATGTTTTAATATCTGGCATCGTTTTTGCCTTATCACTTCTGAACACCTTTAATTTGCACCGTTTTGTCTGCCCGGCTGCACCGGAGCTTTCAGCAAGTTTAATTTCAGGAGTGAAACTATGCAGCGTCGTACATTTTTAAAAGCTTTTGCACTTTCTGCCTCTGTTGTAGCAATGGGCGTGAGTTTTAGCGTTCAGGCAGCCGACACCATCAAGGTTGGCATCATGCATTCTTTATCCGGCACGATGGCCATATCCGAAACGCCGCTAAAAGATGTGGCGTTGATGACCATCGATGAAATTAATGCTCAGGGCGGTGTGTTGGGTAAAAAGCTGGAACCGGTGGTGGTTGACCCAGCCTCGAACTGGCCCTTATTTGCTGAAAAAGCAAGGCAGTTGCTGAGTCAGGATAAGGTAGCGGCAGTTTTTGGCTGCTGGACATCGGTTTCGCGTAAATCGGTTCTACCAGTATTTGAAGAATTGAACGGTCTGCTGTTTTACCCAGTGCAATATGAAGGTGAGGAGATGTCGCCTAACGTCTTCTATACCGGCGCAGCGCCAAATCAACAGGCGATCCCGGCGGTTGAGTATCTGATGAGTGAGGACGGCGGCAGTGCGAAACGTTTCTTCCTGCTGGGCACGGATTATGTTTATCCGCGTACGACCAACAAAATTTTACGCGCCTTTTTGCACTCAAAAGGAGTTGCCGATAAAGACATCGAAGAGGTGTACACCCCTTTCGGACACAGCGATTACCAGACCATTGTCGCCAGTATTAAAAAATTCGCTGCAGGGGGAAAAACGGCGGTGGTATCAACCATCAACGGCGATTCTAACGTTCCATTCTATAAAGAGTTGGCCAACCAGGGCCTGAAAGCTACCGATGTTCCTGTGGTGGCATTCTCCGTGGGTGAGGAGGAGTTACGCGGTATTGATACCAAACCGCTGGTGGGCAACCTTGCAGCCTGGAACTACTTTGAGTCCGTCGATAACGCTGCCAACAAGAAGTTTGTCGCGGATTACCGGGCGTATGCCAAAGCGCACAAATTACCAAATGCTGAATCGGTGGTGACAAACGACCCCATGGAAGCTACGTATGTTGGCCTCCATATGTGGGCGCAGGCGGTAGAAAAAGCCGGAACGACCGATGTGGATAAAGTTCGCGCTGCAATGGCGGGGCAATCCTTCGCTGCGCCATCAGGCTTTACCCTGACCATGGATGCGACCAACCATCACCTGCATAAACCCGTCATGATTGGCGAGATTGAGGGCAATGGCCAGTTTAACGTGGTATGGCAAACCGATGAGCCGGTCCGCGCCCAGCCATGGAGTCCGTACATCGCTGGTAATGATAAAAAATCTGAACAGCCTGTTAAAACCGCCAGCAACTGATCGTGTGCCCTCCTGCGGGAGGGTAACGCTTTGGAGAATGCTCATGAAAGTTATGCGCTTTATTCGTGGTGTGTTGTTGCTGACGTGGTTTTTGCCGTGGATAGCGCAGGCATCAGATGCCGATACTTTTACAGCCGCAAATCGAACTCAGCAGGCCGCCTTGCTTGAACAATGGGCGGTGAATCCCGATGTTCAGCGCATCCCGCTGCTCAGCGCGTTGCGCGAGGAGAATCTGCTGACTGATAACGCGAAAAATACCTTCATCATGAACGGCTCGCACGCACAACCGTTAGGAACAGCGACAACCCCAAACGGCGAGCTAAAAAAAATTCGCCTGACTAACCGTCTGCGCAATCTGGTTGCCGGAACGCAGGCCGTTCATCAGCTTTTAAGTGACAGTGTCACATTAAGGTTAGAGGCAGCTCGTACATTACAGCGTGAGGCACAGCCGGGTATGCTGCCGTTTTTACAGCAACGACTGGCTCAGGAGTCAAATGGTGATGTGAAATCCGCGCTGGCTATTGCACTGGCAAATCTGCAGCTGAACAGTTCCTCGCCGGAGGTCAGACGTCAGGCAATCGAACTATTAGGGGCGTCAAATGATCCTGAAACTCAGGCGCGCCTGCAACCATTCACCCGGGCTGAACATGAACCCGATACCCGCGTGCGTGCTGCCGCTGGCGAAAGCCTGAATTCCATCGCACATCGTATGAAGGTTGGGGACCTTCTTGGACAGGCCTTTATGGGGCTATCGCTGGGTTCTATTTTGCTGCTGGCGGCATTGGGTCTGGCTATAACCTATGGATTACTTGGCGTCATTAATATGGCGCATGGCGAGATGTTAATGCTCGGGGCTTACTGTACCTGGATGGTACAACAACTGATGAGCCAGTTTTTCCCGCAATGGCTAGCCTGGTATCCGGTTATTGCGCTGCCGGTTGCCTTTTTACTTACCGCAGCGGTAGGAATGCTGCTTGAGCGCGGGGTGATCCGCCATTTATACGGGCGTCCTCTCGAAACGCTGCTGGCTACCTGGGGGATCAGCCTGATGCTCATCCAGTTGGTGCGTATGTCCTTCGGCGCGCAAAACCTGGAAGTCGCCAATCCGGCATGGCTTTCAGGGGGGATTCAGGTTTATGCCAATCTGATTTTACCGTGGAACCGAATTGTGGTGCTTGGCTTTGCCATTCTGGTGCTGTTTTTCACCTGGCTGTTGTTGAATAAAACGCGTCTGGGGCTGCGCGTACGTGCCGTGACGCAAAATCGCAATATGGCGGCCTGCTGCGGCGTACCTACCGGACGCGTCGATATGCTGGCCTTTGGCCTTGGTTCAGGCATTGCCGGGCTGGGGGGCGTAGCGCTCTCGCAGTTGGGCAACGTAGGACCCGAATTGGGGCAAAGCTACATTATCGATTCGTTTCTGGTTGTGGTGCTGGGCGGCGTGGGACAACTCGCCGGGAGCGTGGCCGCGGCGTTTGGACTGGGGATCTTCAATAAAATTCTGGAGCCTCAGGTGGGGGCGGTTCTAGGCAAAATCATGATTCTGGTGCTGATTATTCTGTTTATTCAGAAACGTCCGCAGGGGTTGTTCGCGCTAAAAGGGAGGGTTATTGACTGATGACGATGCCAATGACATTAACGCTGGCGCGTAAAGCGCCACGCGCGACGCGCATCCTGGGGCTGGGGTTATTGCTGGCGTTGATTACTCTGCCGTTTCTTGCGCTGTTACCTGCGGACCATCCGCTGGCTATATCGGTGTGGACGCTAACGCTGGCCGGGAAAATTCTCTGTTATGCCATTGTCGCGGTCGCGCTGGATCTGGTGTGGGGCTATGCCGGCATGCTCTCGCTGGGACACGGTATTTTCTTTGCGCTGGGAGGGTATGCGATGGGAATGTACCTGATGCGCCAGGCCTCTGGCGAAGGATTACCGGCCTTCATGTCATTCCTGTCGTGGAGCGAGCTGCCGTGGTTTTGGTGGGGGACGCAACATTTTATCTGGGCGCTACTGCTGGTTGTTCTGGTTCCTGGCCTGCTGGCGCTGGTATTTGGTTGGTTTGCCTTTCGGTCAAAAATCAAAGGGGTCTATTTCTCCATCATGACCCAGGCCCTGACTTTCGCAGGAATGCTGCTGTTTTTTCGCAACGAAACGGGTTTTGGGGGAAATAACGGTTTTACCGGCTTTACCACCATTCTGGGATTCCCGGTAACCGCCACCTCAACCCGTATCGCGCTGTTTCTGGCGACGGTCATGCTGCTGGTGCTGGCATTATGGCTAGGACTGGCGCTGGCCCGCAGTAAGTTCGGTCGTATTTTGACTGCCGTGCGGGATACAGAGAACCGTCTGATGTTCTGTGGTTACGATCCGAAAGGTTTCAAGTTACTGGTGTGGACGCTTTCCGCTGTACTGTGCGGCCTGGCAGGGGCGCTGTATGTTCCGCAGGTGGGGATCATTAACCCCAGCGAAATGTCGCCGACCAACTCGATTGAAGCGGCGATTTGGGTTGCCCTCGGCGGACGTGGAACCCTGATCGGCCCGGTATTCGGCGCCGTGTTGGTGAACGGTGCGAAAAGCCTGTTTACGGTGATTATGCCGGAATACTGGCAGCTGTTTCTTGGCCTGATCTTTATTGGCGTTACGCTGTTTTTACCCCGAGGGGTAATTGGTCTGTTTCGCAAGGGAGACAAATAATGCAACCAGATGAAGGGCTATTTACTCGCCAGATGCCGGGGGATCGGTTTCGCAACCAGACTGATCCGGTGCTACAGCTGGAAAAAATTAACGTTAACTTCGATGGATTTCAGGCGCTAACCGATCTCACGCTCAATATTGGGGTTGGGGAACTGCGTTGCATCATCGGGCCCAACGGCGCCGGAAAAACGACGTTAATGGATGTCATTACCGGCAAAACCAGGCCGCAAAGTGGTCGTGCGATATACGATCAGTCGACCGACTTAACGACGCTGGATCCCATTGCCATTGCGCGTCAGGGGATTGGACGGAAATTTCAAAAGCCCACGGTATTTGAAGCATTAACGGTGGAAGAGAACCTGGAGCTGGCGCTGAAAAATGATAAATCTGTCTGGGGTTCTCTACGGGCACGACTCTCAGGCGAACAGCGGGATCGTATTGATGAAGTACTGGCGCTGTTGCGGCTGGGTAATGAGCGGACCCGCCGCGCCGGTCTGCTTTCGCATGGGCAAAAACAGTTTCTCGAAATTGGCATGCTGCTGGTACAGGAGCCGCATTTACTGCTACTGGATGAACCCGCGGCGGGGATGACGGATGCGGAAACGGAATACACGGCGGAGCTGTTTCGCCAGCTTGCCGGTAAGCACTCTCTGATGGTTGTTGAGCACGATATGGGATTTGTCGAAACCATCGCAGATCGCGTCACAGTATTACATCAAGGACGTGTCCTGGCTCAGGGGAGTCTGCGTGAAGTGCAGGCCAACGAGCAGGTTATTGAAGTTTATCTCGGGCGTTAAGGAGTGCAGATGCTGCAGGTGAAAGAACTCAATCAATATTATGGTGGCAGCCATATTCTACGCGGGGTGAACTTTGAAGCGCGTATCGGTGAGGTGACATGTCTGCTGGGGCGTAACGGCGTGGGGAAAACAACGCTACTTAAGTGTCTGATGGGGCTTATTCCGGCCCGCAGCGGAAGTGTGCTCTGGCAGGAGAAAAATGTCACTCAATGGAAGCCGCATCAGCGGGTCAGGGCCGGTGTGGCATATGTCCCGCAGGGGCGTGATATTTTTCCGCGTTTGACGGTAGAAGAGAATCTGCTGCTCGGCCTTTCCCGTTTTTCAGCACCGGAGGCCCGACATGTGCCGGATGATATTTACGCGCTCTTTCCGGTTTTACAGGAAATGAAGCATCGGCGGGGCGGAGATTTGTCCGGCGGGCAGCAGCAGCAACTGGCGATTGGACGAGCACTGGCAAGTCGCCCACAATTGTTGATCCTTGATGAGCCTACCGAGGGGATCCAGCCGTCGGTGATTAAAGAGATTGGTCAGGTGATTTCCCAACTGGCGCATCGCGGCGATATGGCCATTTTGCTGGTGGAGCAGTTCTATGATTTTGCCGAGCAGCTCGCCGACAAATACCTGTTGATGTCGCGGGGCAGCATTATTCAAAGCGGCGACGGTAAAAATATGGAGGCCGAGGGCGTTCGGGGACTGGTTGCTATCTGAGGTATGCGACAGAGCGACTGTGGCTCTGTCGCGAACATAATAACTAGCAGACCGCCGTCTGGCCCCAGGGTTTGGCGCGCATGCCTTTTATCATTAGCGCCCAGGCAAGAATGATCGCCACTATCAGCGCCACAAACAGCGACCAGGGTGGCAATGTGGTTAAAATGACGCCGCTGACTAATGGGTTAACCGCTGCGCCAAGCCAGCCTAACGACTGGGCGGAAAAATAGCTGGCTTTCATACCTGCTGGCGCGATGTTGTCGATAAGCATGTATTCACCCGGCGCGTAGATGACTTCGCCGATAGTGAAAAAGGCAGCAGAAATTCCCCATAACAACAGACTGTTGCCGGAGAAAGCGAAACCAACCAGGCCAACGACAAAGAAGACTGTACCCAATGTCATTAACGGGCGGATATTCGTGGCGGTGAGCCTGCGACCAAGTGCGTATTGCAGTGATACTACGATGGCGGCGTTGACGGGCAGGACGACTGCCACCACTTTCTCGGCAAAATCGCCGTTTGCAACCACCATAACGTATTGCGAAATACAGGATGCAAAGGCACCGCCAACGAATGATGCCAAAAATGCTGACAGCGTAAACCAGAATAATGCTCTGTCGCGCAGCAGTACTGAAGGGGACCAAACAGCGGCATTTACACCTTCTGCGGTTGCCGGTGAACGTTTTACCCACGTCTGGATAAACACCAGAGGTAGCGCAGAACAGGCGGCAGCCAGCCAGAACGGCAGGTTAATGCTTTGCATAACCAGCAGCGTGCCCAGCGGCGGACCAACGGTCCAGCCGATGTTCAGCACGGTATAGTTAAGTGAGAAAATTTTCGTTTTGTTGGTCGCAGACAAGTTATCGGCAAACCAGGCTTTCAGCACCGTGGCGAAGACGGAGTAGGCGCAGTTGATCAGGGCAAAGAGCAAAACCACTATCACGACGTTATGCACCAGCGGAATAGCAATAAAGCCGGAGGCAAAGCCGCAGATAGCCAGCAACATATAGCGTTTTTTATCGAACTTGTCGGCCAGAATACCAAAGCCAAGGCTGAAGACGACGCCTATGGTCAGTGCAACCGTCATCGCATAACCGATCAGGTCGACGCTCAGTTGATACTGTCGACTGAGGTAAATCGTCATAAATGGCAGCGTGGCGCCACGACCAATGGTTAATAACAAAGATGACGCAAGTAACGCGAGAGTGGACCTTCTCAGAGAGATATTCATTTTCCTGCCCGACAATGCATGTTGTTATGTTTTTTTTAGATATCAGAAACAAATAGCATGCTAAAAGTGTGATGTACACCCAATAAGTTGTCCGAAAATGCCCTGTGTGGCCTACCTGAATTAATGATCTGTTACGGTACAACGATTTCCGTTACTTTAACTTGTTTACAAAAATTTAATATTTGCAGGGGCGGTGGTATGTCGCGTAAAGACGGGTTATTGGCGTTACTGGTCGTTGTGGTTTGGGGACTGAACTTTGTTGTCATTAAAGTGGGTTTGCACAATATGCCGCCGTTGATGTTGGCAGGGTTACGCTTTTTGTTGGTGGCGTTCCCGGCGATTTTTTTTGTTGCCCGCCCGAAAATTCCGCTTTCGCTTTTACTCGGCTACGGCCTGACAATTAGTTTTGGACAGTTCGCGTTTCTCTTCAGCGCCATCAAATTTGGTATGCCTGCCGGGTTAGCTTCTCTGGTATTACAGGCTCAGGCGTTTTTCACCATCATTCTGGGGGCATTCGCCTTTGGCGAACGTCTGCAGGGTAAACAGCTGGTAGGAATTGCGCTGGCGGTATTTGGTGTGCTGGTGCTGATTGAAGCCAGTCTGAACGGTCAGCATGTTGGCATGCTCGGTTTTATGCTGACGCTGGCGGCGGCGCTAAGCTGGGCCTGCGGCAATATCTTTAACAAAAAAATCATGCAGCATACATCGCGTCCGGCCGTGATGTCGTTGGTGGTATGGAGCGCGTTAATCCCCATTGTTCCATTTTTCCTTGCCTCATTACTTCTCGATGGCCCAACGCAAATAGCCCAAAGTCTGGTGGCGATAGATATGACAACCATTTTGTCACTGGTGTATCTGGCGTTTGTGGCGACTATTGTGGGTTATGGCATCTGGGGTTCGTTACTCGGACGCTATGAGACCTGGCGGGTAGCGCCGCTATCGCTGTTGGTGCCGGTTGTCGGTCTGGCGAGTGCGGCCGTACTGCTGGACGAAACGCTTAGCGGATTACAGCTACTTGGCGCGCTACTGATCATGGCTGGGCTGTATATCAATGTGTTTGGTTTTCGGTTGCGTAAAGTTGCGTCGGTGAGGGGCTAAAAAAAGCCCCGCAGTTGCGGGGCAATATAATTACAGGTTGCGCAGATTGTAATAAGGCACACCTAATTCGTCGGACTTGTCGCTGCCTGCACCCATATGATTAAAATCGAACGGGGACTGATCGTGCGCAGGGGGCATAATCATCGCGTCGCGACTGTTCTGTGTGGCAGGTTGCGCGGTCTGTTCCGCCATGCTCTGACCCGAAACAACAAACAGCAGGGCCAGCATCGCATAAGACAGAAGTTTCATGATTTCCTCGGTTACGTCGTTAACTGGCGATTAGCAATTACATTGATTGAGTGGAAGCAAATAGCGCGATTCGCCATGCATATTCGTCATACGGTATTTGTGCGGCGGAACATCAAAATAGTTTTTGAATGTCCGGGTCAGCGTCTGCTGAGACTCAAAACCGTAACGCTCTGCCAGATAAAGAATGGGCTCGTTACTCTCTTTTAATTTTTGCGCTATTTCAGTCATTTTACGGCTGCGAATGTATTGACCCAGTGAATGACCGGTTTCTTTTTTAAACATCCGTTGCAGGTGCCATTTGGAGTAACCTGAACGCTCAGACACTTTTTCCAGTGAGAGCGGCGATTCAAGGTTATTTTCGATCCAGTCCAAAATGCTATGAATAGTGATTGTGTCAGTATTGCGTCTGGACATCGTCATACCTCTTTCTGTTTACGGCAGGATTCTCTTAAGCAAGTGCTCAAGTGTGGCTACTTCATCCGCCGTTAAGTTTTTTGTTAGTTCCTGGTGCAGGTCTTGCCCTACTAATTGATGACACTGCTCGCAAATTGCTGCGCCATGATCGGTGAGTTTTACCAGCACGCCACGCTTATCATGTGGATTCGGAAGCCTTTCTATCCAGCCTTTACAGGCCAGTCTGTCCAGCATCCGCGTCAGGGCGCCAAGGTCGACAGACAGCACTTTTTTCAATTCGACAGGGGTGATGCACACCGCGCAACGGATGGAGCAGAGCACCTTGAACTGCGATGCCGTGATATCCAGCGGTGACAGATAGTCGTTTAGCAAACGATCTTTTTTCTGATTAACCATATAGATCAAACGACCCAGTGGGATGATTTCGTTAAACAGATCACTGGTGTTTTTCACAATGGTTGCCCTGGCAAGTAGTTAGTCACGGCTGATATTATTGCTTAGGCAAATATAAGTCAAACGAATGGATCCGCAAATGCCACGTTTTGCTAAATCATCAGACTAAATACCTGGCGAGTGGAATTTTAACGGTTTGATAATTATGGTTTATACGTGCGGATGAAAAATGAATCCTTACATCACGAAAATGGCTTATCTCGCGGATTTCACCGTATACTTGCCGCTGACGATTAACGCACAGGAAAGATGACATTATGATGGACTTGTTTAAAGCAATAGGACTGGGGCTGGTAGTCCTGTTACCGTTGGCAAACCCGTTAACCACCGTGGCGTTGTTCCTTGGCCTCGCCGGCAATATGAACAGCGCAGAGCGTAACCGTCAGTCACTCATGGCATCTGTCTATGTATTTGCCATTATGATGGTGGCGTACTACGCCGGGCAGGTGGTAATGAATACGTTCGGGATTTCGATTCCCGGGTTACGTATTGCGGGTGGGTTAATCGTTGCGTTTATCGGCTTTCGGATGCTGTTTCCACAGCAGAAGGCGCATGATTCTCCGGAAGCGAGAAGCAAGTCTGAAGAGCTGGAAGACGAACCGACGGCCAATATCGCCTTTGTACCGCTGGCCATGCCAAGCACTGCCGGCCCGGGGACGATTGCGATGATCATCAGCTCCGCGTCAACCGTGCGTCATGGCTCCGAATTTCCGGACTGGGTGATCATGATCGCGCCGCCGATTATTTTTGCGGTTGTCGGGATTATCCTGTGGGGCTGTTTGCGCAGTTCCGGGGGGATCATGCGGCTGGTCGGTAAAGGTGGTATCGAAGCGATTTCTCGTTTGATGGGCTTCCTGCTGGTGTGTATGGGCGTGCAGTTTATTATTAACGGCGTGCTGGAAATTATCAAAACCTACGCTTAAAATACTGTGCCCGGTAATATTTACCGGGCATATTTTTTATGAATGCTGAGGCTGTTCTTCCAGTGATACCGGCCATTTACGAAAGATAATCACCGACCATATCAACGCGGCAACGGCAGGCACTGCGCCGACGTAACCAATCGTAGACATTGACCAGTGCAAACTCACCTGATTGCCTACCAGCGCGCCAGCGCCAATACCGATATTAAAGATTCCTGAGAACAGCGCCATTGCGACGTCAGTCGCATCCGGAGCAAGCGCCAGAACTTTCACCTGCATACCCAGGCCTATCAGCATGATGGCGACGCCCCAGAAAATACTCAGGATGGCAAGGTGCATTTCGCTGTCAGCGGCGGGAAGTAACAGTACCAGGCATATCGTCAACAGGGCAATGGCACTGCTAATCAGTACGGACGCATGCAGATTACCCAGCTTACCGAAAATGACGCTACCGACAATTCCCGCACCACCCAGAACCAGCAACAGGACAGTAGCAAAGTTTGCGCTCAGGCCCGCGACGGTCTGCACGAACGGCTCGATATAGCTGTAGGCCGTATAGTGCGCGGTGACCACAATCACCGTCAGTAGATACAGACTCATCAATGCCGGGCGATGGAATAACACGGGCAGGCTTTTTAAAGAGCCGGAGTGCTCACTGGGTAGTTTGGGCAGGAGCTTAATCAGGCAAAGCAGGGTAACTAACGCCCCCATACCGATGGCGAAGAAGGTCGTGCGCCAGCCAAAATACTGACCGACGATACGCCCGATGGGCAGCCCCAATACCATCGCCAGCGCAGTGCCAGTGGCAATCAGGCTGAGAGCCTGTGCACGTTTCCCGGCAGGAGCCAGGCGAATTGCCAGCGATGCGGTGATCGACCAGAAAATAGCGTGCGCAAAGGCAATACCAATACGGCTAATTACCAACACGGTAAAATTCCATGCCAGGAAAGAGAGCACATGGCTGGCGATAAACACAACAAACAGACAGATCAGAAGTTTTCGGCGCTCTACCTGACTGGTAAGTAACATGAAGGGGAGCGACATCAGGGCAACAACCCAGGCGTAGATCGTCAGCATGATCCCGACCTGAGCGGTCTGCATATTAAAGCTTTGTGCGATGTCGGAAAGCAAACCGACAGGGACAAACTCTGTGGTATTGAAAATAAAACCGGCAATGGCAAGCGTAACTACCCGTAGCCACGCGACCTTGCGGGAAACAGTGTCTGTTGTCATATCAAATAAGAGGATTAGCTGCGAAAAGGTAAGGCCACGATCTTAAAACGTTTGCTGGCGAAAATACAATCATTTTGTGATGCGGATCTCATTTCATTGGCAGGGCGCTATAATTTGCTGCCGAACATTCCTCATATTTTTAACTATTTCAATAATAATGAAATTCCGGGCGTATGACTTCACCCGGATATACAGTTATTCATGTTCTTTGAGGATCGCCAGTTACTCCGGGCTCTGTGATAACTGAGGGTTCAACACCTCAATAAACGCTTCCAGTTGCCGCGTCATTGCACCTCTGCGCCAGACCAGCCATGTATTCAGCCAGCGCCAGTTCTCGCTTAGCGGCCAGGCGTTTACCTGATGATGCCCTGGCATGCTCTCCAGCATCGAACGCGGGATCAGTGCGATACCCGCTCCGGCAATGACGCAGGCCAGCATACCGTGATATGACTCCATTTCGTGAATGGTGCCGGGCATGGCGCGATCGGCATGAAACCAGCTTTCAAAATGGCGGCGATAGGAACAGTTGGCGCGAAAGGCGTAAATACTGCAACCGTTGACGTCGCTGGCCCGCTGAATGGGGGGATGACCGTTAGGAGTGACAATCATCATCTCTTCACGGTAGACCGGCATTCCTTCAAGGCCTGGATGGGTAATTGGGCCATCGACAAAGGCAGCGTTCAATGTACCGTCGAGCACGCCGTCCAGCATTGTGCCTGAAGGACCCGTCGCTAACGCGAACTGAATTTTGGGGTAACGCTGGTTATATTCAGCCAGCGTGGCGGGGATGCGTACTGCTGCTGTACTTTCAAGCGAGCCGAGAGAGAAGAGTCCTTGCGGCTCATCCCCGGCGACGACCATCCTGGCTTCCTCAACCAGCGCGAGGATCCGCTGGCTGTAGCGCAAAAAGTTGTGCCCGGATGGGGAAAGCCGCAGACGCTGGTTTTCACGAATAAACAGATCAACGCCCAGGTCGGCTTCAAGCTGACGTATACGGGTGGTGAGATTAGATGGCACGCGATGAACCTTCGCAGCGGCCTGCGTAATACTGCCAGTCTCCGCGACGGCATTAAACATTTCCAGCTGCGTCAGATCCATAATTTTCTCTATTCGTGAATGGTATGGTTAATATTATTCATTTTTCAGAAAGAGTAAATATGCTCATGATATAACCATACCCTGCGATAAAGAGAGGCACTTAATGACTATCACAGCAGCAACACATGCGATTTCTATTGACCCTACCAGCGGTGAAAGACTGACGGCGACGCCGTGGGCCAGCGTGGAAGAGATTGATCATGCGCTGAACCTTGCAGCGAATGGCTATAGCGAATGGAAACACACTTCCGTTGAGCACCGTGCGCAAACGCTGCGCCATATTGGGCAAGCTCTGCGCCATCGTGCGGAAGAGATGGCGCAGTGTATCTCACGTGAAATGGGTAAACCCATTAAGCAGGCGCGGGCTGAAGTCGCTAAGTCAGCTGCGTTGTGTGACTGGTACGCCGAGCATGGACCGGCGATGCTCAGTCCGGAACCCACGCTGGTGGAGAACAACCAGGCGGTGATTGAGTATCGTCCGGTAGGAACTATTCTGGCGATCATGCCGTGGAACTTCCCACTCTGGCAGGTAATGCGAGGTGCCGTCCCGATTCTGTTGGCCGGAAATGGTTACCTGTTAAAGCATGCGCCTAACGTAACCGGCTGTGCTGCAATTATTGCGCAGGTTTTCGCTGATGCGGGTGTACCGGCAGGGGTTTACGGTTGGGTGAATGCCGATAACGCAGGGGTCAGTCAGATGATCAATGACCCGCGTATCACGGCGGTAACGGTGACGGGTAGTGTTCGTGCTGGTGCGGCGATTGGTGCCCAGGCGGGGGCCGCGTTAAAAAAATGCGTTCTTGAACTGGGGGGCTCCGATCCGTTTATTGTCCTTAATGATGCAGACCTCGATCTGGCCGTTAAGGCGGCGGTCGCCGGGCGTTATCAGAATACCGGGCAGGTTTGTGCGGCAGCCAAACGCTTTATTATCGAAGAAGGGATAGCGGCAGAATTTACTTCACGCTTTGTGGCCGCTGCGAGCGCGCTCAAAATGGGCGATCCGCTGAACGAAGAAAACGATCTGGGGCCGATGGCGCGATTTGATCTGCGTGATGAGCTGCACCAGCAGGTTGAAGCCACCCTTGCCGAAGGGGCGCGGTTACTTCTCGGCGGGGAAAAAATTGCGGGTCATGGTAATTACTATGCCGTGACGGTACTGGGCGATGTTACTCCAGAGATGACGGCGTTCCGCCAGGAACTGTTTGGTCCGGTTGCGGCAATTACTGTGGCGAAGAATGCGGAACATGCCTTAGCGCTGGCGAATGACAGTGATTTCGGCTTATCTGCCACGGTGTTTACTGCGGATGAAGTGCTGGCGCAGAAGATGGCGTCACGCCTGGAGTGTGGTGGCGTATTCATCAATGGTTACAGTGCCAGCGATGCCCGCGTTGCGTTTGGCGGTGTGAAGAAAAGTGGTTTTGGCCGAGAGCTTTCGCACTTTGGTTTGCATGAGTTTTGTAACGTGCAGACCGTCTGGAAAAACCGCCTTTGATGGTGTAGGTGCCTCCGCTGGGGGCACCTGTCTTATTTCTGCAATTTTTCTGTCATTTACTCTCCGTACACTCGCGTCTAACGCTTTGATACAGATGAGTAATATGAACATAACGCAAATTTTCCGTCGTCTTATACCCCGTCAGTTTGGTCTGTTAACCGGCATTTTTTGCATTATTGCGCTGTTCTCTATTTTGCAGGTCGCGTCCTCCTTAATGCTTTCGGCCTCAGTCAGCGGCGCACAGCATAATGAAGGACGTAATCAACTCGCGCTTATACAGCAGGCGAAGGTTGATGAAGCGCGGGTGGCGTTATTATCTGCCAGCGATTTACTTAACCGTGCGGGAGTTTATTTTATGCAGGATGCCGCCACCGGTTCGGACGGGAGTTGGCGTCCGTTAATGGAAGAGGCGTACCGGGCGCTGGCGCAGTCAAAAAGTGCATGGGATACCTGGCGGGATATGAAACCGCAGCCGGAACCGGATCTAACGGAGAGCTATCAGCGTTTTTATAGCGGTATTCTGGAGCAGGCGGATGGGCTGATGCAGTCAGGTTCCATTGATGCGTTTTTTGCCGTACCCGTGCAGGCCTTTCAGACGGACTTTAACGCTAATTATGCGCGCTTTCAGCAGAACAGTGGGCGACATGCGGAAGCTGGGCGTCAGCAGCTGTTGACCAGTCTTGAGCGTTTACAGAATCTATTTTTGTTTATTCCTCTCGTGCTGGTGGTTATTGCCTTTCTGATCTGGCGCAGTATGTCCCGTTGGGTGATTATGCCACTGCGACGGCTGATCGATCATATCGATATTTTAGCAGCGGGTGACCTGTCTCGCCCGGCCCCGCAGGTGAGTCAGTTTAATCGGGAAGTGACGCAATTAAGTTCGCGTATTGCTGCAATGCAGCAAGGTCTCTGCGCGCTGGTGCAGCAGGTGAACGATGCCACCACTGCAATGGTAGGAAATATCAACGAACTTGCGCAGAACAATAAACAGCTATATCAGCAGTCGGCGAAACAAAGTGAAGAGTTAAGCAGCGTGACATCGCATATTTCGTTGCTGGAAATGCATGTTGAGGATAACAGTGGCTTTGCTGAACTGGCGAATCAACGCGCTGTGCAGGCGCGAGATGTTGCGGCAGGCGGGGACCGAATGATGGCGACGGTAAATACGTCAATGCAAGCGATTGTGACACGTTCGTCTGAAATGCGATGTATTACAACGCTTATCGATAATATTGCATTTCAGACAAATATCCTGGCTCTTAACGCGGCAATCGAGGCAGCACATGCCGGGGAGCAAGGGCGCGGGTTTGCCGTGGTTGCGAAAGAAGTTGGGCTGCTGGCGCGAAAAAGCGGTCAGTCTACGCAAAACATTCAGACACTGATTAAACACTCGTTACAGGGCATTGAAGAGGGCTTTCACGCGGTTAACGGACTGGATAAGAATTTGCAGCAGGTTATCGCACTGGTTGAGAATCTTGGTGCGTTGCTGAACGACATTTCGACTGCAACGTTAAATCAAGGGAACAATATTCACCAGTTGACTCGAAAGCTGCATGTCCTGAACGGCGAAGCCCGGCAAACCAGCGATCTGGTGAATGCTGCATCTGACTCTTCCTTGCAGCTACACCATGAATCCCGCCAGCTTATGCAGGCCGTGGCCAGATTCCGCCTTCCGGCCTGACGCTGCGTATTCAGCTCTGTTATACTCGCAGGCCTTTCATACCTGCGAGCAAGGAGCATGTTGTGGCCAGGGCCATGGACAATTCAATTTTAGAGACCATTGTGCAGCAGGTTCGTCCGCTGATTGGTCAGGGTAAAGTCGCTGATTATATTCCGGCATTAGCCTCTGTCGACGGTTCAAAACTGGGTATTGCTATCTGTACCGTTGATGGACAGCACTATCAGGCGGGAGATGCGCAGGAACGTTTTTCTATTCAGTCGATTTCAAAGGTGCTCAGCCTGGTCGTGGCAATGCGTCACTATCAGGAAGAGGAGATTTGGCAGCGTGTCGGTAAAGATCCTTCTGGGCATCCTTTTAACTCCCTGGTGCAGCTGGAAATGGAGCAGGGTATTCCTCGCAATCCCTTTATTAACGCCGGGGCGCTGGTGGTTTGCGATATGTTGCAAGGGCGTCTAAGCGCACCGCGTCAACGGATGCTGGAAGTGGTACGGGCGTTAAGCGGTGTTTCGGATATCGCTTATGATGCGACGGTCGCGCGATCAGAGTTTGAACACTCGGCGCGTAATGCCGCTATTGCCTGGCTGATGAAATCCTTCGGAAATTTTCACCATGACGTGACCACCGTTTTGCAAAATTACTTTCATTACTGCGCGCTGAAAATGAGCTGTGTGGAGTTGGCGCGAACCTTTGTCTTTTTGGCAAATCAAGGGCATGCCTTTCATCTTGCGGAACCCGTGGTGACGCCGATGCAGGCCAGGCAGATCAATGCGCTAATGGCGACCAGCGGCATGTATCAGAACGCAGGGGAGTTTGCCTGGCGGGTCGGGCTTCCGGCGAAATCTGGTGTGGGTGGCGGCATCGTGGCGATCGTGCCTCACGAGATGGCGATTGCTGTCTGGAGTCCGGAACTGGACCCGGCGGGAAATTCACTGGCCGGTATCGCCGTGCTGGAGCAATTAACACAACAGCTGGGGCGCTCGGTTTACTGATGAATACGCTCGATCCTCTTTTTGCCCGGCTGGCGAAATCAACGTTTCGCTCGCGGTTTCGTCTTGGTCAGAAAGAAAGGCAGTATTGTCTGGATAAAGGGGCGCCGGTTATCGAACAACATGCTGCGGATTTTATTGCTAAACGACTGGCACCTGCGTTTCCCGCCAATGATGGTAAACAGACTCCCATGCGTGGTCACCCGGTATTTATCGCTCAACATGCTACGGCAACGTGCTGTCGAGGGTGTCTGGCGAAATGGCATGATATACCTCAGGGCGTAGCGCTAAACGATGAACAAAAACGTTACGTTGTCACGGTTATTTATCACTGGTTAGTGCTTCAGATGAACAAGCCATAGATAACATTATCCTATGATATGACCCCTTGTGTTGTGTAATTGTTAAAAGCAGTATGAAGGGGTCAATCTAAGGAGAAACCATGGCTTCCGGTAAACCCTGCTTTGTGCTGAGCGCGGCACAGATTCTGTCGCGAATCGACGAGCTCAGCGATGTTCTTGAACGGTGCGTCAATGACGGTGCCTCCATCAGTTTTATGCTGCCCTTTAATCGCGAAAAATCAGAGCCTTTCTGGATGAACGTCGCGCAAAGTGTTTCTCGCGGAGAACGGATCGTTCTTGGTACGCAAAACGCGCAGGGGGCGCTTGTCGGTACCGTCCAACTCATTATCGATCAACCTGAAAATCAACCTCATCGTGCTGATGTTGCCAAACTGCTGGTTCACCCCTCAGCGCGACGCGGTGGCCTGGCTCGTGAATTGATGAACGAACTGGAAAGTTGCGCGCGTCAACAAGGTAAAACGCTGCTGGTGCTTGATACGGCGACGGGCAGTGGCGCGGAGTCGTTCTACCACAATTGCGGGTGGAAAAAGGTAGGGGTGATACCTGACTATGCCCAAATGCCCGATGGGACGCTGACCGGGACCACACTTTTCTATAAAACGCTCTAATTTGTCGCCGGGGATTGATCAAAACAGGGTTTCAATGTATTAAAGTTTGCTAACCTATTGGACCAATTCAATCAGGTTGTATGACTAATCATAAAGGGAACCCATTGTGCAAACACTAAATCGTCGCGATTTCCCCGGTGCTCAGTATCCTGAACGCATTATTCAGTTTGGTGAAGGAAACTTCCTGCGCGCCTTTGTAGACTGGCAGGTTGATCTGCTGAACGAACATACCGATCTGAACGCTGGTGTGGTCATTGTTCGTCCTATCGAAAGTACCTTCCCGCCATCGCTGAGTACGCAGGATGGCCTCTATACTACTATCATTCGTGGTTTGAATGAGAAGGGCGAGGCTGTCAGCGATGCTCGTCTAATTCGTTCAGTTAACCGTGAAATCAGCGTCTATAGCGAATACGATGAGTTCCTGAAGCTGGCACATAATCCTGATATGCGTTTTGTGTTCTCTAACACCACGGAAGCAGGTATCAGTTACCACGCGGGCGATAAGTTTGACGACGCGCCAGCGGTAAGTTATCCGGCTAAACTGACGCGTCTGCTGTTCGAACGCTTCAGCTATTTTAACGGCGCATTGGATAAAGGCTGGATTATCATCCCTTGCGAACTGATTGATTATAACGGTGATGCGCTGCGTGAACTGGTTCTGCGCTACGCTCAGGAATGGATGCTGCCGGAAGCGTTTATTCAGTGGCTGGATCAGGCCAATGCATTTTGCTCTACGCTGGTGGACCGTATTGTTACCGGCTATCCGCGTGATGAGGTAGCTAAGCTCGAAGCTGAACTGGGCTATCATGATGCTTTCCTCGACACGGCAGAACACTTCTATCTGTTTGTCATTCAGGGGCCGAAGTCATTAGCCGCAGAACTACATCTGGATAAGTATCCGCTGAATGTCCTGATTGTGGATGACATCAAACCGTACAAAGAGCGCAAAGTGGCGATTCTCAACGGTGCTCACACTGCGCTGGTTCCTGTTGCCTGGCAGGCAGGATTGGACACCGTGGGCGAGGCGATGAATGACGCAGAAATTTGCGCCTTCGTTGAAAAAGCTATTTATGAAGAAATCATTCCGGTACTGGATTTACCGCGCGATGAGCTGGCGTCCTTTGCCAGTGCGGTGACGGGGCGTTTCTGCAACCCGTACATCAAGCATCAGTTGTTGTCGATTGCCCTGAACGGCATGACTAAATTCCGTACCCGCATATTGCCGCAACTGCTGGCCGGGCAACAGGCCAGCGGTCAATTGCCCGCACGTCTGACGTTTGCGCTGGCGGCGTTGATTGCGTTCTACCGCGGGGAGCGTAACGGTGAGTCTTATCCGGTCCAGGATGATGCGCCCTGGATTGAACGTTTCCAACAACTGTGGAGCCAACATCGCGATCGCCAGATAAGTACTGAGGCGTTGGTGCGTACTGTACTGGCGCTCAAAGAACATTGGGAGCAAGACCTGACCCAGGTTTCTGGGCTGGTGGAGCAAGTTTCTGCCGATCTGGATGCCATCCTGGCAAAAGGCATGCGGGAAGCCGTTAAGCCACTGTGCTAAGACGACTACCGACAACCCGGCTCAGGCCGGGTTTTTTCTGGATATAGGTTAGTTACAACATACTGTGTTATTTATATCATTAACCCAGTCTGTAACTTCCGTGCGGCTTCGTTTTGAGCAGGGCAAAAGTTGTTTGGATAATGTTGCGATTAACTTGCAACATTGATCGCTATCGCGTCTAATGTGACGGATTTCACATTTTCCCGAAGATAACCATGATCGTTCGTCCCCAACAACACTGGATGCGCCTGATATTTGTCTGGCATGGCTCCGTATTATCAAAAATCTTTACCCGGCTGCTTCTTAATTTCCTTCTTTCTATTGTGGTTATTATCATCCTGCCATGGTATACGATGCTGGGTATCAAATTTACCCTGGCACCGTTCAGCATTCTCGGCGTGGCGATAGCTATTTTTCTGGGGTTTCGCAATAACGCCTGCTATTCACGTTACGTTGAGGCCCGACACCTGTGGGGGCAGTTGATGATAACTTCCCGCTCATTACTGCGAGAGGTTAAAACCACCTTACCGGACGACGCTGATCTGAGGTATTTTGTTCATCTGCAAATCGCATTTGCCCACTGTTTACGCATGACTTTACGCCGACAGCCTCAGGCAGAGCCGTTAGCGAAGTACCTGAGCGAGAAAGATATGCAGACGGTATTTGCCTCACAATCACCGGCAAACCGCATC
This sequence comes from Citrobacter freundii ATCC 8090 = MTCC 1658 = NBRC 12681, assembly GCF_011064845.1. Classification (NCBI taxonomy): domain Bacteria; kingdom Pseudomonadati; phylum Pseudomonadota; class Gammaproteobacteria; order Enterobacterales; family Enterobacteriaceae; genus Citrobacter; species Citrobacter freundii. The sequence continues at coordinate 2,398,754 of NZ_CP049015.1, forward strand.
TTGTTGCTGATGGGCGAGTGGTTGGCCGTACGCAGACGTAATGGTCAACTGTCTGACATATTATTTCACAGTTTAAACAATAGGTTAAATGATATGTCTGCAGTACTGGCCGGTTGTGAGCGGATTGCTAATACCCCGGTGCCGTTTGCTTATACCTTGATCCTTCATCGTACTGTGTACCTGTTTTGTATCATGTTGCCATTTGCATTGGTGGTCGATCTGCACTACATGACACCGTTTATTTCAGTGCTTATTTCCTATACTTTTATTTCGCTCGACACGCTTGCAGAAGAGCTTGAAGATCCGTTTGGCACTGAGAACAACGATCTGCCGCTGGATGCGATTTGCAATGCAATCGAAATCGATTTGCTGCAAATGAATGATGAAACAAATGTGCCAGCAAAGCATATGCCGGATAAGCACTATCAACTCACTTAGCGACGTTCGTTTTGCCACCACGCGGGCTGCATATCGGAAAACGAATGAAACTCCGGTGCAAGGTCTTCATCGTTAGGATCGTCAAAAGCACCGGCTAAAAGCGCAATGACCGGGGCGTCATCGATGGCGCCCACGGAGCTGCCGCACTGAGGGCAAAAGGCCCGACTGGTCGTTTCTGATGAGCGCCAGGTTTTTGGTTTTCCGGCTTTACCCGTCCATTCTACATTTTCTGCATCAAACTCAATCCAGACGACGGTAGGCGCGCCCGTATGTTTCCGGCATATATCGCAGGAGCAGGTATGGGAATTATTAGGACTGCTGGCAGTGAAACGGATCGAGCCACACAGACACCCACCAATGTAGACTTTAGACATAACAACTCCCCGTCAGAAACATATTGCAAGACACTAGCAGAAGCCAGACATAGCCACTAGATCCTTATGATAAAAAGGCGAGGGTACGCATGGCTGATAGTTTATTCCTGTGATCTGCCAGATGATAAACGCTTAACTATTGCGTCTGGCAACAATAAATAATCGCGGAAATGCCAGTAAAATTTTGCCGTTCTCCTGCAACGGATATTGTTCCTGGAGCAGTTCATGGTAGCGCGCCAGGTAATGACGTTGCTCGCTTTCGCTCAAATCCTGCAACCAGGGGCGCAGGCCCGTCGAGCTTACCCAGTCGATAATTGCCTGATGCGAATCCATAATGTGATAATACGTTGTACGCCAGATATCTACATCACAACCCGCTTCGGTCAAAATATCATAGTAGGCGTGAACGCCAGGAAGCGGAGCACGGCCACGGTCTGGGTAATCTTGTTCATAAGCCACTTCGCGCATCAATACATGCGTTGGCTCCAGCCAGTTATCTGGCATTTGCACGGCCAGAACGCCATTGTGACTCAGTTGTGAGACCAGGTGCGGGAATAACTCATAGTGATCGGGTACCCACTGTAACGATGCATTGGCATAAAGCAGATCCACCGGGTGCTCTGCCTGAAACGTACTGATATCCGCTTCAATAAAATGGCATTTTGGTAATGTGTTGCGCGCTTCATTCAGCATCGCGGGTGAGGTATCAACCCCAGTTATTTGAGCTGAAGGCCAGCGCTGATGCAGTAATGCTGTACTGTTTCCCGGGCCACAGCCAAGATCGACAACTGAACGAACACTTTCTAACGCCACTCTGCTAAGTAATTCCGCTGCGGGTCTTGAACGTTCAGTTTTATATTGCAAATAAAGCGAAGGGTTCCAGTCGGCCATGTATGAATCTCCAGTATAAGAAGAAAAGGCGGAAAGGGGGTTCATTAGTCCTTGCCGATAAGCAGCTTCTTTTAGAAGATTATATGAAAATGAATGATAAGGGCAGATTTATGCTGGAAACATCGAGACTGATTCTCCGTCAGTGGGAAGCGAAAGACAGAGCGCCATTCGCCGCGTTAAATACCGATTCCGATGTGATGCGTTTTTTTCCGGCTCCATTGCTACGGACGGAAAGCGACAATCTTGCCGCAAGATTCCAGGAAGGCATTACAGAGCGCGGCTGGGGATTTTGGGCCGTTGAACTACAAGAAACACACCAGTTTGTGGGCTGCGTAGGTTTACATCCACAACCTGATAAGTTTCATTTTTCACCCTGTACTGAAATAGGCTGGCGTCTTGCGAAATCATTCTGGCATCAGGGGTTAGCATTGGAAGCTGCCGAAGCCTGCCTGACTTTTGCTTTCGAGGAACTGGCGTTAACTGAGGTGGTTTCTTTTACTTCGGTGCTGAACAAACCGTCTGAGAACCTGATGATACGCCTTGGCATGAGTAAAGCAGAAGAGTTTGTGCATCCCGCGTTGCCGCCAGATCATCGATTAGCACAACATGTTCTGTATCGTCTGATACGCAGCAGCGCCGTTTAACACTATGTTTCAGCTGCACAAGGACGACCAAAAAAACTCAGGTTCTTTCTTACTCCATCTTTGTTATTGCAAGCTTAAAAAGTCACCTCCTTGTGCCAGTTTTAAATGTCACTTTTTAGTATTGGATTATCAGGGTAATGTATGGTTCTGTCCGTCTTTTAACGCGAATTAACTATGCATTTCTTTTGTGAGCTTATTGAAAGAAGTACCTCGTTTACACTCTACAGCCTTGAACAGGCAGAAAGTGAAGTGATTGAAAAGCTTCAAACAAGTTCAGCAACCGTACACATTAAACAGCTGCAGATGCTTCAACTTCAGAGGCCAATTTTTGCCGTGGGTATGTTTTCCATTTTTGAAGCGCATTTACAAAATGGATTGAGTTGTCAAAATGGATTTAAAGAACTCCGAACTATTCTTGATGCTGCAGGAAAGCATGAACTTAAAGAAAGGTTTGATAACTACTACCTTGCTATTAATGCGCTAAAACATGGAGATGGTGCAAGTTACAGGCAACTTATAACCAAGAACCATGATCTTGAATTTGATGTTGAAACACCCCACACTCCTGTTTACGAAGAAGGGGATGTTTCAGCAATAAGGTCTCTCATCAAAGCAGATGATGCTTTTATTCTTGGTTGTGCTGAACTGATCCGAGAAATTTCGGAAACAATTAGCGAACAGCATCCTGACTATTTCGCGTAGTTGAATAGAAGTTACAGTCCTTGTTATTGAAGCTTAAAAAGTCACCTCCTTGTGCCAGTTTCAAATGTCACCTGAAGTGACATGGGCAGGGGAAGGCTAAGTTCTGAAGGGAAAGGGTGATAAGAGATAAAATATCTGGCCTACCGTAGCAGACCAGATTTATTAGTTTGAAAGGGGGTCGTTGCTCTACACAGTAATCAATTCTGCAATTTTTGTTGCGACAACTGCCAGCGTATCTTCTCCCGTGTCAAGACCGCTTCGGGATGCGAGCAAGGGGCTGACATTACGGAGAGCTTCATACGTTGTGTTATGAACGATCGGGACGAGTTGGTTCCCGGCCAGTAAAGCTGAAAGCTCTTTATCAGCAACACCTTCTTTGGGCAGGCGGTTTAACAGCGCTGGAGTAACTAATACCAAACCGATTCGAGAATTCGCTAATCCTTTATCGATGGCACGCATCATAGGAACGCCAAGAGCAAGATCTTTTTCGCTAAACCATACTTTGACGCCTGCAGCCTCGAGTAAATCGTGCAGCTCTTTGGCTATGCCTTGTCGATCATCACAAGCGTGGCAAAGGAATACATCACGCAAATCAGGCTTCTCTGCGACAAGTTTCTCTACCGTTTGGCGAATCGGTGTGAGAGATTGCACTTGGGCGGTTGTGTAAGAAACGGAAGAACCCGATTTTGACCAGCGGGGCTTTGTACCGCTGCTGGATCCACCGCCACTGCTTCCATAACTTCCGCCAGAGCTGCCTGACGAGGAATAGGACGAATAACTATCGTAACTGTAGCTACTGCGGCGATAACCACTGCGATTGCGACAGGCTGGACAGGCAGCAGCGGCTGCTGCTGAGCTATGTCCACGTACAGGAGCCGTACATCTGGCCATGTTCTGATTTCCCCTTAATATTCTGGAAGATATCTGCTATGAGAGTAAAACCAGATACGTAATGGGGATTATTGGTTATAAACCCAACTGCCTTATTTTCAAAAGCTTGTACTTCATCACACTGTCACAACCGAACCACCCAAAAAATCCAAAAGAGCAGGGCGCTAGCGTTTCAGACTGGCCCTGAATTCCTTCGGGTTTACCAGGACCGGATTAATTGCCCTGAGTTGCTCCTGAACTCTGGCCTGAGCCCGTCGTTTGGGCATCTTTTTGCTCCGGCCACGCTTACCATCGCGTTCGAGTTCATCCATTTTGCTTTGCGCCAGCTTCAGAACTGCCCCTAGACGTTTGTTATCAACGATTTGCCCCTGGTCGACACATTCCAGTTTGTCGAACACCTGATATTTGAGTGAACGGTAACCGTATTTGAATGCCAGCGTGCCGTCTGGATAGTCGTAGACTGTTATTTTCTCGCCAGCGATACGAGTATTTTCTTCTGTAGGTTCAACCAGATATATCATTTTGTCATAGCGGAATGTCAGCGTTTTAGACAGCTTCCGCAGTTCCTGCCAGGCAAAGATGTCATCCAGCTCTTCGCTGCTTTCAGCCGCGGGTCGGTGCAGATCTTTGGGGTATTTTGCTGGTCGTGCGAAGCGACGATTGAAGTCAGCGATGAAGGTATCCAGCCAGGCGTTGGCTGCTTCAATACTGCTGATTCCCTCAAGACGCATCTCCTTGATAAGCCGATCCTGAAGTGTCTGATTGGCTCGCTCAACGCGGCCTTTAGCCTGCGGACTGATGGCACAAATCAATTCGATCCCCAGTTCAGAAAGCACACGGCCAAACTGGGTGACGCCGGTTGTGGTTGAACCACCATTATTGACCCTGAAAATACCGTGCTTGTCGCTGTAAAACGCAAGGGGCTTGCCGTGTTGCTCGAGATACTCGCGGGTGGCCATCATGTAATCAAAGGCTGATTCAGTCTCACCAAAGCGGAGATGCATCAGGCGACCAGTCGCGTCATCAATAAAAACGAGCAGGCAGCATTTTGGCGCACGTCCTTCAAACCAGTCATGCGGGGAACCATCGATCTGAACAAGTTCTCCAAGGCAGTCACGTCGGTATCTGGGCTGATGAACGCGGGGTCTTCGACGTGAATATGGGACCCAGAGTCCATCAGCCGTCATCCATTTTCTGAGCGTTTCAACAGACACCTTGATGTCGTGACGTTCGCGCAATTTTTCCGCGGCCAGAGTTGGTCCAAAGTCGTTGTAGTGATCGTGAAGCAACGAGAGAACACGCAGCTTCAGCGACTCAGAAAGCCTGTGATTACCGGGGCGTCCACGTCGAAGGTTTGTAAGGCCAGCAGCACCTGACTCGCGAAAGCGGTTCATTAAACGCTGAGTCTGACGTTCGGTCAGAGCAAGCTGGTGAGCTGCATCACGACGGCGCATGCGTTTTTCTACAACTGACTGAATGACGTTGATCCGGCTAAGTTCTTTATCTGACATGGTCACAAGCATCCTGATGTCTCCATGGCCTGAGGATTGGATCCTTTATGCCAGAAAAAGTGACATCACTAAATGGGTTAAAAGTGACATCAGAATATTGGAGTTACAATCTTAGTGCGCATAATGTATATTATGTTAAATTGAATTTGAACTGTATTAGGCTTCTAACCCCATGGACCTGTTCAGTCTTCGCCCCTTCTGATTTCTCTGTCGAATAACCAATCATGAAGGTCTGAGCAACAAAGTTCGCTCCTGCAGTTGAAATGCTTTGAGCACAAGCACTCTGTATGCAAACGCTATACAGAGTGCAATCTCAACGGTTTAACGCTGACAAAACACCGACGGCGAACGGCTGGTATAGAACTGTCATGTACTGCTATTGAGTCGCAATATGCTGAAATAAAATGGTTCTTTGGGTTTAAGGAAAAAATCTGGCAACGTTCTCGCTAACAATGGATGAATGTTAGTCCCACCGGAACTTGAAGCGACATTTCCGGACTCCATAAAGTAATCATCATCCTTGCGGGTAAAGGTAAACCAGACATTTTGATTTACCGCCAGCTTTTCACCGTTATTATCAGTGATTTTTCCGCGTAAAATAGCCACCCCATTGCTGCCATTAAAAACGTATCTGACTGAAATATCACCACGAATATCCGGATACTCCATTACTAATTCTCCGGAGCAATCAAAATGTGACCGCTGCCAGTTTTGTAACGTCATCGTGACTGCAATTGTTAACGCTACTGCTAAGATGATGCCAACACACCATTTTATATTACGTCCCCACATGTCTGGACTCCGCGAAATAATAATGGGTCACACAATCATTATCCTGCCAGCGGCTAAATTGCTTTCGACAAGTTAATGCGGAGATCCGCGGAAAATTAGGATACAGCGTGAGATAAACCCAGGGATAACTTTGACAATCCAGCGTATTTGTTTTGATAAACTGCTGGTGCAGATCAAATTTAAGCACATCCTGATTGACGTACCAGTGGCATCCCTCCCCTACGCCTAAAGACACATAGCGACTGAGTTTGGGATCAAACTGTGCCTCCCAGGTCACTATTGCGGCTATAACGCAGCACACAACACCCGCTAGAATCCAGCACAGTGAGCGCATACGCAGTGATTTTGTCACTGTATTTACCGGCGTTACCGATGGCGTGACAGAGAGATCGCTAAGCGGTTCTTCAATCTTCTGTTCCAGCACTTCCAGTTGTGGCTCCAGGCGGATCCCGACTTTCGGTACGGTTACGATAAGTTCTTCATTCAGGCCAAGTTCTTTAAACGCGCGACGCAGCAAGGAAATATTCTGATAGAACGTATTATTGGTGACCTGCGCACCGTTAATATACCAGACATGCTCAAAGAAATAATCACGTTCAATAACCTGCCCCTGTTGTTGAATTAATAATAGTAAACAACGGGTTGCCGGATTGCTTAATGTTATACGTTTGGTCTCATCTGATTTCGCGTAGAGTACGTTCCGCTCTGGCCAGAATACAACGGTACTGTTAAGCAAAAACACGTGTGCCATTATGTTCCCTGAATATGGATTTTTGTCAATTTAGCTAGAGCGAGCACTGCCAGCGTTAATTTACGACAGTTGAAAATCCCCAACGATTTCCTTCATCGTTAATCACAGTAAAGTTTATCTTATTATTCAGCATTTCAGGAGGTGCTGACTTAAAAATTACCTGCCGGGAACGCGGTGAAACCACTATTCCAGTTATGGAATAGTCTCCTGAATCTACATTAGCCAGAGATATGTTCCAGGAACTCTGATTAACAGCGTAAATCCCCCCGTTTTCATGGTGAAAACTCAGAAGATTGATGCTTTTTTCAGTCAACACGCCTATGTTTTTCGGTCTCCATAGGACTTTTAGCTGATTTCTTAACGTTAAGCGCACTTTTTCACCAGTTGGGATATTTTTCAACTCCGCTGGAACCTGGTACACGTTGAGCCAGAATAACGACTCATAATCGTTGGCAAGCCCCGCCCCAGTCGTCATCACCTTTATCTCGCGTTGTTCACCGGGGAGAATTTTTAGCACCGGGGGAAGCACGATAAAAGGCGAGCTGGCCTGAGATGGCCCTTTCTCTGGCGTGCCGTCATCTACCCAACTTTGAACCACCACGGGATAATTACCGTCGTTGACTAACATCACCGAGCGTTGAGTCTCTCCGTGGTTGAAGATGACCCGAGTAGTACTGATGTTAACCGCTGCCTGCACGCCAAATGCAAACATCCAGAGGCTACTGAATACGCAATAAAACTTGTACATGTGACTGGTAGCCCCCCGCCGTTAACGTATCTGCACCAAAACTTGCCAGACGAGCTTCGAAGCTTTCGCTGTAGTAATTGATGCCATCCTGGCTGCCATTTTGCTGCGTATTGCTGCCAATGACTGGCATCCAGCCGCCTTCGCTACCGCTGCCGACAGTTGACACCGCCATAAAATTCACCGGACTACCCGCACGGTAAACACGCACGCCAACGCCGCGAGCCCGCCCGGGGGCGCCATATTGCGTATCTAATAGCCAGGTTACGGTTTTACCAGTAATCAAATTAAAACCCCAGGCGCTGTTGACGCTGCTTTCCGGTGCAAGCAGCCCCATTGCGACATTGCTCTTCCCGGTCGCCACACCGGAAACCACCGTTGATTCGCAGGCAAATTCTATCTGGAAGGGCGCTGATGAATACTCCCCCTGCTTGAGCTGGACCACGGAAATTGGCGGCAGATGCACAACGGGCGTAAAATCGGTAACCTGACACATTGCTGCACGTTTGACGAAGATCCCGTTATTGTACAGGCTAATCACTGACGGCCAGTCATTCGCCCAGCCAGACCAATTTCCTCCACGGTGTGGCTGACCTATCTTGATACCCCACGAAGTCGTACCGGGCCCACGAAAAACCACGTAAGCATTGGGATTCACATAACTATTGTAAGTAGCAGACTGCGCCTGGTTGGCGTAGTAGCGTGTATCCAGCGTTTTAATCAACTCGGCGCTTATCGTCGAGAAGTTCTTGGCTTTAATCAGGAAGTTGCCATTGGTATCAAGATCCAGGTTTTCCAGTGGGCGTTGCTGCCAGCTGTCGGTAAAGACGCTGCCTGTCGCATCGTGCGTCAAGCGTAATGCGACGTTTTTCATGATGGTCAGATACGCGCCAGGTACATCCGTTGCTTCATACCAGCCAGCCACGGTGTCATCGCCGTTAGTTGACCAGGCTTCATAGAGTTGCCCGGCGGTGTCCGGTGTACAACGGAAAAATACCTGCTCAGGATCGTAACCGCCGCCTTTATGAGCATAAGTGGTAAAAGGGATCCCGCCGCTGGAGGTCAGGATCGTCCCTGCCGGCTGAAAACTGCTATTACTGGTGATATCGACAGACTTACTCAATCCCGGCAATAGCCCGTTCCAGGCATCGTTGCCGCCGCCGGAGCGCCAGTCATTGGCAATGCCGTCCGTACTTGCACTAAGCCTGTGCGTACCTTGTGCGCCACTACTTCCTGATTTATATGGATAAATAATGTATTCACAGGCGGCCTGTATCTGACAAGAAAACAGCGCCAGAACCAGAAAAAATAGTCTCATGAGCGCCCTTTTGTTACGCAAGCTACCGTTAATGCAATTAACGGTTCTGAACGTTGTTGTTGGTTAAGTTTCCACGGCAACGAACAATCACTGCTTTCCAGCATCAATAGTCCCTCTTCGTCTTCAACGCGGGCATATACCTGGTTCGCCTGGGCAACCATCCCGACTACACGACCTCGACCGTCGGTCACTGCCGCTCCCATCGGTAACGTCACGTCACTCTTCACAGTGATGAGTAACGGATAGCCAGAGAGCGTTGCAAAACGCAGTTTTACTGCGGCCCCCGCCATTGGCGCAATGCGCCGTTGACTCTCCTGAAGCTCTGCGTTGGAGTTCATTCCACTAGCGTCGAGAGTCACGTTGTTAAAGCGATAAGGTGTCAATGAGGGGACCAGCGCATAACCCCCGCTGTTGACGGTTGCACCCTGTCCGCCCCCGACTCTGGCTCCCGCAGCGCCTGGCGCTTCCACCAGGGCAAATGTGTCGCCAACCCACGGGCCGGCAACAATGCCATGGCGATGTACAACGAGCGCCCCGCGTACCCCTGCAGACCATTGCTGATAGTTTTGTGACTGTGAGACGCTGCCGTTTAGCGTGCCGAAAGCCGTATTTTTTTGCAGTGAACCACCCCAGTCGGTCACGCTGTTTGACTCACCTTGCCCCTGTTGCCAGCCAGTGGACAGCGCGTAATTAAGGGTTTCATCCTGATCAAGCGCACCAGATAATGCCAACTGCGCATTGCGCCCAGCCTGTTGAGCCTGACTCGCCGACAGCGCCAGCGTATGCTCACGTTCACCTATACCCAAAGGCATTGAGAGGGTAAGCGTTGCCATGTTTTCTTTTTGCACTTGTGAACGGTCGCCGTTACGCCACCAGGTGTCCTGTCGGCTGAATGACATACCTAACGTCATTCGTCCAAAGGTGGTGTTATACCCAGCCTGCAACTGAGTGCTGCTGCCACGGTCACTGTAGTAATCCATCATTGATCCCGACAGCCATAGGTTTCCGTAGCTGCTCAACGTTTGGTTCACCGTAACGGTAAACTGGTTTTTTTGACGCAGCGTATCCGAGCGCCATTGCGCATTGCTTCCGCTGACGCTTCGCTCACCCAGAACGTCACCGTAGTCACGATACCCTTCTGTGGAATAGCGATAACCCGCCAGCGCGACGTGAGTTCCTATCGGAGTGAACGTTTTGCTCCAGTTGGTTTGCAGCCGCCAGCCACTCATGGTTTGAGAAGCAATCCGGGCCCGCGAACCGGTAACATCGACACCAAAAGCGCCCATCGACGTTGCCAGAACGCCTCCCATCAGCAGTGCCTGATAGTCGTCGCCGATCCGCAAAGCGCCATTAGCGGTCAGGAGATTCGTCATCCCGCGCTCCAGCGTGAAATCGGTAAACAGACCATCGGCCGCGCTGTAATCCCGGGTCTTACCTGCCACCAGACCGTAGCGCCAGACGCCGGGACGCAGTGATAAAGGTACGCTGGCATATGGCACGGTATAGCTACTCTTTTTGTTATCGGCGCCGGTGATTTCAACTTGTAAATCACCGTCCCAGGCTGTATTCGGCAAATCATCGAGTACAAAAGGGCCTTGTGGTACGCTGGTTTCGTAAAGCGTTCGACCATTCTGCTTAACCACAACGCGTGAAGGTGTAGATGCCGTACCACGAATTTCTGGGGCGTAGCCGCGTCGCGACTGTGGCCACATTCGTTGATCGGTTTCCAGTTTGACACCTGTAAACGCCATGCTGCCAAGCAGATTTCCCGAGGTGTAGCTTTCGCCTACCGTCAGTAAACTTTCCAGAGATGCGACAGGGTGTTGAAGCCAGGTTTGCAGCGCATCCCAACGTTGGCTTTCTCGATCGCCATCGCGCCGCCAGTTGGCAGACGACTGTTGGCGAAATTGCCAACTCCCCATGTTGAAGCCGCTGCTCAGTCCCAGCCAACCATAATCACTTTGCTGACCGTTATTTTTATTGTGATAGGCGTGCAGATTGTAGTTACTGAACAACACGCTCTCGCCGCTTTGCCACTGCGACGGCGGTACATAATCCATGGGGGTACGTTTTAATGCCGCCTGAGGAACGCTGAGATTCAGACGCAATAAGCTCTGGTCAAAATCCCAGCGTCCACCGCTGATCCGAGCTTCAGGGGCGAAGCAATCCTGCGCTTGTTCCGACGCTGCTGTTACGCCCTGTTCATCCCAGAATTTCGCCGGAAGACAGGGTTCGGTACGCCCTGCTGTATTCTGGCGAAACAACACATCATCCCGCCCTACATACCGTCCATTGAGCCAGATATCCACGCTATAACGTCCCGCGACCACCGCATCCGGATCGTTGAGCATTGCCAGGCTTTTTTCGTAACCACTCCCAAGCAACAATGTTTCGTCAAAGGTGTAATTGCTGGCAAAAACAGGCATAGCTGCTGGCAAAAAAAGCCACCACCAGCGTGGATTAGTTTCGGACATTGTCCTGTTTCTCCAATGCCACGCGCCCGCTTAATGAGGCTCCCTGATCGTTAATCCAGCGCATTTGCGCGTCGTTCAATTGCGAAATTTTTGCAGGCCACGACATTGTCGCCCACGGTGCGATCGTTTCGCTCTGAATGCGCTGTTTTTTTCCCGCACCGCTGACGTCAAGTGACGAGAGCGCAAGATAGAAACCACTGTTATTGCGTAAATGCAGCTTGCCATTCTGCAGCCAGACCCGGCTGGTGTTCGCCATCTCCAGCGGCGAACCCACCAGCCCTTTGGGTCTTACCAATACTTTTACGCGACTACGTACCAGCACCAGAAGCTGGTTATCGTTTTGCGCATCCTTATTTATGGGCGGGATCTGAATGAAGTTAAACCACCATAGCGATTCCCTGTCCTGTGCAATGGGTTTGCCGATGTAACGCAGCCGCACAGTTTGCCCCGCGTGGGCCGCCATCCGAAAGACCGGTGGCGTAGTGACAAAAGGAGCGGCCGCAGTTTGTGGTACTGATTGTGCATCGCCATCATCAAGCCAAACCTGAACGACACCAGGGACGTCGCCGCGATTAGTTAATTGCACACTGACTTCCCGGCTGTCTGCCGGATAGATTATCCGGTTGCCGGTCATCACTATGCTTGCCTGCACGCAGAAGCACATCATCATTCCAACTAAACCAATAGCCAATCCTTTCATCACGCAGATCTCGCTTACAAATAGGAAATAGCGTATTGCACAGTGCCGACAACTGTCCCGGCGGTTGCTCCACCGTTCGGGCTAAAATACTGCACGGCAAAGTCGTGCTCACCGGACGTATTTCCGGCCGCAACGGTGATTCCTGCAACTGGAGTTCCAGTACGCAAATCAATCGGCGTAGTGCCCGCGCTATCGGTCAGCAGTTGTAATTCAACATTTTGCGCTGTACCCGTATTAGCCAGGTTTCCACGCTCGGTTATATTATTTGCAACGAAGACGGTTTTAATATCCAACGCATTAGAATCAACAGTACAACCAGTAACGCCGAGGGTGAATGTTGTCAGGCCTGCTGAAGATGCTGCTGCTGCGAGATCGCTTTTCGCAACCGACGGCAGTAATACTACCGGCCGTGCATTTACACCGTTAACCGTGACCTCGCAAGTTTGTTCGGTCACTTCGCCTTTAAAGGTGATGGTATTTGCTGAATCAGCATACGCTATCTGCGCTAACAATAACGCAAGGCCACCAGCTGCAAATATGTAACTGGTATGAGGATTATTGATTTTCATATTGTCTGTCCTTAATTAATAAATACATCGGTATCGTAATAAATAATTCAATAGTCCCTCTCCGCTGAGAGCGGAGTATTTATTGAGGGATGCAGCGACGCCAGTAATGTCTTATGACTTCGTAGGATTAACCCTACGATGACTGCTAGTTTAAGAATAATCCCAGAGATTAAAACCTTTGTTTTCTCAAATCATATTAGGTCGGTCTTAAATAAGATCTAAATCTCGATGCTATCGATATAACTCATTGTTTATATTAAATTTTATCTACAGGCATAATTTCCCTAAGAAAAATTTTCTTAACCCGAATTAAACACGATAAAGACCATATTCATCACAAGTTAATGCAGCCATAGCCAACCTTGTGACCGTTTAGTCTTAAAGTTAACCTTCGTTATTACCCGTGTTCGTACTGGTGTTAACATAACTTGCCCGGGTTAATTCAACCTGGCAAAGTAGCACATAATTTTAAGATGAGAGGAATGTTTAACCGAGATAACGTTATATTTTCCTCATAAATTGAAGCTTCAATGCAGTCTACTCAGCGTTGTCTTCGGTGTAAAAATAAATTGCCACCCCCCTAATGTAAAGAAATGAAAATACAATCTTATTCATAGAAAAGTATGAGTGAAGTCGGCAAAGGAAAAACCATAGTTATGATCATCACAGAAATGTAATGTGAGAAAAAAACAACACATCTAACCCTTACTACGCTCAAACTTGCGACGCAGCAGACCTTGAATATGCCTGATAATTCAAGAGAGCAAGTGTGTCTTTTGCACACAAATAGCAAACTTTTAAACCTGCGAACACATTATTTCGCGATATGAATATCCACGAAGATGACGCTAAATACGTCATTGATAATCTGAGCATTTTATTAAATGGAGTTGTACAAGCAATAACAACCAAGCACTAAATACGACTCATTCTCACATGTTTTTTTATAAACATGAGAACGAATGATGATAGCTAATACAAGTAAAGATAGGGGTAATGACTTATGGCCTCACAATATGACTTTACTGTCACCCTGCACGATCTTGCTTTTATTCTTAAGCAGATCAAAATATCCGAAGCGGCAACTAACCCAGACGGGAGCGTTAATGCTGAAATGCTTCGGGAATTAGTCTCCAGCCCACTCTTGCCCTATGGACTTCGCACGGTAGATGGCTCATGGAATAACCTTTTACCAGGTCAGGAATTATACGGCTCTGCCGATCAGACAATGCCGAGATTAACCGCATTAAACTGGCAGGATGCGGATCAAATGACCAGTTATATCCAAATTGGTGGCACTGTTATTGATGCCGACCCACGAATAATTAGCAATTTAATTTCAGACCAGACGGCCTCAAACCCGGCCGCGCTGGAGGCTTTTAACGCATTAAAAGATGCGCCCGGCGGCGGGACTGTTACTGGGGATGGCAGCTTATCCATTCCCAATCAGTCTCCCGATATCGGTCTCTCCCCTGCTTTTAACGGCTGGATGACCTTCTTTGGCCAGTTTTTCGACCATGGTCTGGATCTGATTCCGAAAGGAGGCAACGGTATCGTTTTCATTCCGCTCCAGCCCGATGACCCTTTATATGTTGAAGGGTCGTCGACAAACTTTATGCTATTAACCCGGGCAACGGTGGATGAAAATCGAGAGACAGTAAACCTGACGACCCCCTTCATCGACCAAAACCAAACCTACACCTCCCATCCTTCACATCAAATTTTCATCCGCGAATACGTCATTATTGATGGGAAACCTGAGCCTACCGGGAATTTATTGGGTGATGCGAACGGCGGACTGGCGACCTGGGCCGACGTTAAAAACCAGGCTGAAACCCTGCTTGGCATTAAACTCACCGATCAGGACGTGTTTAATGTTCCCCTGCTGGCAACGGATCGCTACGGTAATTTGATTTTAAGTGAAAACGGAAAGGTACAGATTGTTACCACCGGGGGGCTGGTTGAAGCCAACGGAGGCCTGTTACCCGCGGAGACGTTCCGCACCGGTCATGCGTTTCTGGATGACATCGCTCATACTGCCGTGCCAAAAGCTGGTCTGCTGGCAGATGATGACAGCGCCATCGGCGGAGAAGGACCGCAACCGGCAGGAACCTATGATAACGAACTGCTCGATCGCCACTTTATCACCGGTGACGGGCGCGGGAACGAAAATATAGGTTTAACCGCGGTGCACGCCGTTTTTCACAGCGAGCATAACCGCCTGGTTGAGCAGTATAAAACCACTCTGCTGGAAACCGGCGATATCGACCTCATTAACCAGTGGTTGATGCCCAACCACCAAATCACGGAATTACCTGCCGATACCAATACTCTGGTATGGAACGGTGAGTACTTATTCCAGGCAGGCCGCTTCTCCACGGAAATGCAATATCAGCACCTCGTATTCGAGGAGTTTGCCCGTACCGTACAACCTGCCGTCGATCCGTTTGTCTTCTCCAACACGGCGGATATTAACCCGCTGATCTTTGCAGAGTTTGCGCATGTTGTTTACCGTTTTGGGCATTCAATGCTGACAGAAACCGTGGCGCGTACCGACATTGATATGCAAAGCGGTGATATTGACCTGATTTCAGCATTCCTGAATCCGGTAGCATTTAATCAAATCAACGGGGCCACCGTCACGGACGATCAGGCTATCGGCGCAATAGTGCGTGGTATGACGCGTCAGGTGGGTAACGAAATTGATGAATTTATTACCGATGCTTTGCGTAATAATCTCATCGGCCTGCCCCTCGATTTAGGCGCGCTTAATATAGCCCGTGGCCGTGACACCGCAATGCCGACGCTGAACCAGGCCCGCGAGCAGTTTTTTGCTTTAAGCGGCGATAGCCAACTGAAGCCTTATACCAGTTGGGCTGACTTCACTACCTACCTGAAAAATCCCGCTTCAATCATTAACTTTATGGCCGCCTATGGTCAGCACGAACTGATCCTCAACGCTACCAGCCTTGAAGGTAAGCGCGCAGCGGTTAACTTCCTGTTATTTGGTGATGCTAACAATTCCCCGCCTGCGGATGCGATGGATTTCTTTAACAGTACCGGAGCGTGGGCAACCAAAGAGACCGGTCTGAATATGGTCGATTTCTGGATTGGCGGGCTGGCTGAGCGCAAAAATGAATTTGGCGGCATGCTCGGCTCAACCTTCAACTTCGTCTTTGAAACACAAATGGAAATGCTTCAGGACGGTGATCGTTTCTACTATCTGAGCCGCGTTCAGGGGCTGAACTTACTCAATGAACTGGAGGCCAACTCGTTTTCCGCGCTGGTAATGCGTAACAGCGATCTTGGTGATGAGGGTTCCTCCCACCTGCCCGCTAATCTGTTCCAGACACCGGACCATATTTTTGAAGTGAACCGCGTGCTGCAAACGGAAATCGATCCGAAATGGGGTAATCCGCTGAAAGATCTGCTCTCGCCGTTGTTGGTGCGTCGCGACCCAGGGGTGGATGTTGACGGCGATAGTTTTGCCGATGGTGGGTATCTGAAATATACCGGCGATGGGCATGTGGTGCTTGGTGGGACGGCAGGCAACGATACGTTAATCGGCGGTAAAGGGATCGACAGCCTGTGGGGCGATGGCGGAGATGACCGACTGGACGGCGGTGACGAAGCAGATGTGGTCCACGGCGGTGACGGTGATGACATTATTACCGATACCGGAACGCCTGTTGGTGATGCGGACTTCCTGCATGGCGATGCCGGACATGACGTTATCTTCTCTGGTAACGGAAACGATCTGGTCTTTGGTGGCAGCGGCAGCGACTTCGTGGTGGTCGGTGAAGATGCGCAGGAGGTCTTCTCGGGTCAGGATAACGACTTTGCGCTTGGCGGCTCGGGTGGTGATTTCCTGATGGGCAACGAAGGCAATGACTGGCTGGAAGGCGGCGACGGGTTTGACACGCTGGCGGGTGACAACTCTGAGTTGTTCTTCAACAGTACCATTATCGGTCACGATGTCCTCAACGGTCAGGGTAACGACACCGACTACGATGGCGAAGCCGGTGACGACATCATGGTTCAGGGCGCGGGGATCCAGCGCAATAATGGCATGGCCGGTTTCGACTGGGCTATCCATAAAGGCGACCCAAATGGCGCTAACTCTGACCTTGGGATCCCTATTTTCGTCAACCAGCAGGAGTTTATTCTACGCGACCGTTTTGATCTTGTTGAAGGGCTGTCGGGCTGGAAACACGACGATATCCTGATCGGAACAGAACAGCCGATAGGTACTGCGCCTGTTCAGGGCGTTCCCCTCTCTAACAACCTGACCCAGGAAGGTGCGGACCGGATCAACGGTCTACAGGCTATTCTCGGCGTAGAGCGTTCTACAAATCCGGACGCGGTGCTACTGAACCCTGATGATGGTAGCGATATTTTACTCGGCGGTGGTGGTAGCGACCGCATCATGGGTAAAGCTGGTAACGATATCATTGATGGTGATGCGTGGCTCAACGTTCGTATTGCCGTTACGGGTATGGCGGGACTCACCAGCGCCGAAGGTATGGCCGAACTGAAATCGTACATGCTGGCCGGCACGCTGAAACCGAATCAACTGTCGATTGTGCGCGAAATTCTGCATGAAGGTAACGGCACGGAAACTGACGTCGCGGTGTACCGTGATGTCAGCAGCAACTATGTCTTTACCCGTATGGCGGACGGTAGCCTGCGCGTCGATCACGCTACGCCGGATGCCACGCTGAACCTGAATGATGGCATCGATCGTCTGTTGAACATCGAAAAACTGGAGTTTGGCGATGGGAAGCAGCTGTGGGTGACGGGGCAACAAGCAACGGGCGATCTGACCATCAGCAATCCTAACCCTTCGGTGGGTGACCTGCTGCGCGTCAACGTGGCGAACTTGCTGGATGGTAACGGGCTGGCGGTGGATGTGGCCATCACTATGACCTGGCAGGCATTCGTCAACGGCCAATGGCGAGATCAGGCAACAGGCGTTGAGTTCAGAGTGCCTGGCGCTATTCAGGGCGCACCGTTGCGTGTGGTCGCCAGTTTTAACGACCGCATGGGTGACGCTGAAACCCTGGTGTCGGCACAAACTCAGGCAATCCTCCCGCGCAATCAGGCCACGACCGGTGTGCCAGTAATTAACGACCTCACCCCAACTGAAAGCCTGACGCTGACCGCGGTGGTTTCAGGCATTTCTGACGCTGATGGTCTGAGCGGCGGTAATTTCACTTATCAATGGAGAATGAGTTCGCCAACCGGATTCGTCAACATTAACGGTGCGACATCCGCTACCTATACGCCGGGCCAGGCTATGGTCGGCAGAACGTTGCAGGTGGTCGTTACCGTCGTCGACGATGAAGGCAACCCCCCTGTTGTCCTGACGTCGACCACCACCCAGCCTGTGGGCGATCTGATTGTTGGTACCAACGGGGCTAACACCCTCGTCGGTACTGCCTGGAGCGATATCCTGCGCGGTGAAGGCGGTAATGACACCTTACTTGGCGGTGCAGGTGACGATCTGCTCATCGGCGGTGCTGGAAACGACAGCCTCTCTGGTCAGGCGGGACAAGATATTCTGCAAGGTGATGCCGGTAACGACACGCTTGATGGCGGGCTTGGTGCCGACAGTATGACCGGCGGCGCGGGCGATGATACCTACATCGTTGATGATTTCGGTGATGTGGTTATCGAAGGTGTGAATAGCGGTACGGACGTTGTCCGAACCAGCCTCAGCAGCTACGACCTCACCGATAACGTGGAAGAACTGGTATTTACCGGCAACGGCAGTTTTATCGGTACCGGTAATGCCATTGCAAATACCATTACGGGCGGTTCTGGTAACGACTATCTGTTTGGTATGGGCGGTAACGACCAGTTGTTTGGTGGTATCGGGAATGACTTCCTCGATGGCGGAGATGGCGCTGATAACCTGCAAGGTGGTGTTGGCAACGACGTCATGATTGGCGGTGCGGGCGCGGATACCCTCTCCGGCGGTAGCGGGGACGATATTCTCAATGGTCAGGAAGGTAACGACATTCTGGACGGTGGTACCGGGAGCGATATCTTCGCCTTTGGGACCAACTTTGGGCAGGACCGAATTACCGGTTTTGACAGTAACCCCAACGGTGGACAGGACTTCCTTGATCTCGTCTTGTTAGGTATCAACGCGGGTAATTTTGCCAGCAGCGTGTCTATCACCGGAAACAATGGCAACACCATTGTGACTATCGGTACAGACACCATCACATTGGTGGGCGTCAATTCGACCACCGTGAATATTGGTGACTTTTATCTGGAAATGCCCACTACCCTTGCCAGCAACAATGGCAATAGTTCATTGATCGTATAAGGAGAAGACTATGTCGCGCCAGCATACGCCAACAGAACTGAATGATGCATTAAAGGGAACGAAACCCACTTTTCTGATGCTGTTGTTTTTTAGTTGTGTGATTAATATGCTTATGCTGGCGCCGGCAATTTATATGCTACAGGTTTACGACCGTGTGCTGGTCAGTAAAAATACCACCACACTGTTAATGTTAACCTTATTGATTGTCGGCTTGTACATCGTTATTGCCATGATTGAATCTGCCCGCGCACAGGTTATGGTCAGGCTTGGCAACAGGCTGGATATAAAGCTAAGTCAGTTGGTCTTTAACGCAGCCTTTAAAAGAAAGATGGTTACCGGTGATAACAACCCGGCGCAATCTTTAGCCGAACTGGATCAGATCCGTCAGTTTCTTTCCGGGAATAGTCTGTTCGCCTTACTGGATATTCCCTGGACGCCGATATATCTGTTCATCGCCTTTTTGGTCCATCCCCTGCTGGGATATCTTTCTCTCGGTGGAATAACGTTATTATTTATTCTGACGCTGGTATCTGAAATCTCCACCAAGCGCCCGATTCAGCAAGCGCACGCCTTAACCATTAACAATGCCAGCAAACTGAATAAACAGCTGCAAAACGCCGATGCCATTGAAGCGATGGGGATGCTTTCGACCCTGAAGTCCAACTGGCAGGAGCAACATAACAAAGTGCTGGTGCTACAAACGCAGATTGCCGACAAAACGGCCGGGTTAAGCAGTCTGAGCCGCTTTGTGCGGGTATTGCTGCAGTCGATTGCGCTGGGCGCCGGGGCTTTACTGGTGATCGGTGGCCATATTACCCCGGGCTTGATGATTGCCGCCTCGATCATTCTTGGACGCGTCCTCAACCCGGTAGAACAAGTCATTGGCAGCTGGAAGCAGTTCGTGCAGTTTCGTAGCGCGTGGCATCAGCTCTCCACCTTGCTGAAGGAGTATCCGGCGCCGAAAGAGGTACTGACCCTGCCGCGCCCGAATGGCAACATCAGCGTCGAAAGCGTCTTCGCTGCAGCCCCCGGCCAGCCTTCCCCGCTACTGCGTAATATCTCATTCCAGTTGGAGCAAGGTGAAGTGCTGGGGATTATCGGCCCTTCAGCCTCAGGAAAAACCTCGCTGGCAAAGGTTCTGGTTGGCGTCTGGAAACCGTTATCAGGGAAAGTCAGATTAGATGGCGCAGATATATGCCAGTGGGATAAAGCGCTGCTGGGCCCGTCTATTGGCTATCTGCCGCAGGATGTGGAACTGTTTGACGGTACCATCGCACAAAACATTGCCCGCTTCGCGCAGAATGACAGTGAGCTTATCGTTGCCGCCGCATTACTGGCAGGCGTTCATGAGATGATCCTGCGCTTGCCGCAAGGTTATGACACACTGCTGGGCGCAGGTGGATACCAGCTCTCCGGTGGGCAGCGGCAACGCATCGGGCTGGCGCGCGCCGTGTATAACAATCCTGCGTTTATCGTGCTTGATGAACCGAATGCCAATCTTGACGACGCGGGCGAATTTGCACTCGTTAAAGCCATTAATACCCTGCGTACCCAGGGACAAACCACAGTCATTATCTCACACCGCCCGACGCTGCTCGGCGTGGTCAATAAGGTTTTGCTGCTTAACGATGGCGCTATACAGGAGTTTGGTACCCGCGATCAGGTTTTTGCCCATTTGCGTCAGGCCAACGTATTGAAACCGGTGGCTACGCCTTCTCCATCCACGACTGAACAGCAACGTGAGGCTTGATGATGAAAAAGAATCCCCACAACACGGCCTCTGCTGGCGTAGATACCGATATCTGGTCGCCGATTATCCGGGGCGTGATCGTCATTGTGCTTGGTGTCGGTAGTTTTATCCTCTGGGCAGTGCAAGCTCCGTTAGATGCGGGCGTGGTCGCCGATGGTACGGTAACCGTATCGAGTAACCGCAAAACCATTCAGCATCTGAGCGGCGGTCGGGTAACCGATATCTTTATCAAAGAAGGCGACTTCGTGAAGAAAAATCAGGTCCTCGTCCGGTTGGATAAAATGCAGCTTGAAATGCGTTTCAGCGCGTTGAATGCCCAGTATATTTCTGCAAAAAGTATCGAAGATCGCCTGTTAGCAGAACGCGATGACCTGGATGTGATCCGCTTTAATACTACGCTGACGCAGCAATTCTCTGGCAATAAACGGCTATCAGAAGTCAGAAATCTGCAGGCTAAACTTTTCGATACCCGTCGCAAAACGATTCAGGATGAACTGTCGATGATTCAGGAGACGCTCGATGGTCTGGTTGGACAGACGGATAATCTCAATAAAATAAAAGGCTATCGCGACCACCAGTTTTCTCTGATTAACCGGGAGTTAGGGGCTATTCGGGCGCTGAGCGAAAAAAACTATTACCCCAAAGCACAATTACTGGTGCTGGAGCGCGAGGCAGCAGAAATATCTGGTAGCGTTTCAGAAGATATTCTTAACATTGCCAAACTGAAATCGCAGCAGAACGAATTAAAAATTAAAGCCTACCAGGTGCGTCATCAATATTTACGTGAAGTTGAGTCTGAACTGACGGAAAACCAAAAAGAAGTGGCAATGCTGGAGGATGAATTGGTATCAACGCGTCATGAGCTGGATAACACCGAGATCCGCTCACCGATTAACGGTATTGTGCTGGATGTTAAAGTCAGTACCGTGGGCGGCGTCATTCAGCCTGGAGAACATTTGATGGATATCGTCGCCGCCGGACAACCGATGCAAATTGATGCCAAAATACCCGTACATGCCATTGATAAACTGGTCCCCGGTTTAACCGTTGATGTGCTGTTCCCTGCCCTTAACCATGCGCTGTTACCTTCGGTTCCGGCCCAGGTTCTGACTATCTCTGCGGACCGTTTAATTGATGAAGCCACTCAGCAGCCTTACTACCTTGCGGAAGTACAGGTTTCAGCAGAGGGCGCGCGTTTGCTGGGCGATTACAAAATTAAAGCGGGAATGCCCGCCAGCGTGACGATCAAGACCGGTGAACGAACCCTGATGAGTTATCTGTTTAAACCGTTGATTGCCCGTCTGGAACTGGCTTTTAAAGAGTATTGATCCATCCATTGCCGGTATGACGTACGGCTTGTCGCGCCATACCGCTTTCTGCCGTTGCTGGCAGCTTTGCTTTCTTGTAACCTTCTTCCCGTCTCACTACTGACAAAATCTGGAACCACTGAACTGGACTTCATATGAATGCTCATAATTCTAAAGACCCTTTACATGGCGTGACGCTAGAAATGCAGGTCAATGCCCTGGTTGAACGTTATGGTTGGGCTGAGCTGGCGCAACGCATTAATATCAACTGCTTTAAAAATGAACCGAGCGTTAAATCCAGTTTGAAGTTTCTGCGCCGTACGCCGTGGGCGCGGGCAGAAGTAGAAGCACTGTACCTGGACTCTCTACATGACCAGGCCTCAAATAACACTCCCAAACCGGCCTTCGATCCCTGGGCTAACAGCCGCAATAAGAAGAAATAAGAGCAAAATCAGATGGCAGCATCCGGTTTCTTTTCAGGAAATTATCAGAAAAAACTGGCGAAGATTATCGCCCGTTCTCGTGCCAGACTACCGCTGACCAACATGAAATGGTTTGCTGTACTTGTGGGCAGTATGTTGTTACTTGGCAGCTGTTCTTCACAACCGCCCGGCCCCAAAACCACTCCGCAACCTCCGGTGAGCAAACATCAGCAGAGCAAGGAGCCAGTGCGTGGGATCTGGCTGGCGACGGTTTCACGTCTTGACTGGCCGCCGATCTCATCTGTGAACATCAGTTCACCTGCTGTACGCATCAGCCTGCAGCAAAAAGCGCTGACGGATAAGCTGGACAACCTGAAACGACTTGGTATTAACACCGTTTTTTTCCAGGTTAAGCCCGATGGGACCGCATTGTGGAAGTCAAAGATTCTGCCGTGGTCAGATACCCTGACCGGCACGATTGGCCAGGATCCGGGTTACGATCCGCTGCAGTTTATGCTCGATGAAGCGCATAAGCGCGGAATGAAAGTTCATGCCTGGCTTAACCCCTATCGCGTGTCTGTAAACACCAAACCTTCGACGGTCACTGAATTAAACAGCACGCTGTCACAAACACCGTCCAGCGTATACGTTCTGCATCGGGACTGGATCCGCACCGCGGGCGAGCGTTTTGTGTTAGACCCCGGTATTCCCGAAGTGCGTGACTGGATAACCAGCATCGTGGCGGAAGTGGTTGAGAATTACCCTGTTGACGGTGTGCAGTTTGATGATTACTTCTATACCGAGTCTCCCGGCTCTGCGCTCAATGACAGCCAGACGTTCAGAAGATACGGCCAGGGATTCGCTTCCAAAGCTGACTGGCGCCGCGATAACACGCAACGGCTGATTGCCCAGGTATCACGGACTATCAAGAAACTCAAGCCTGAGGTTGAATTCGGTGTCAGCCCTGCGGGCGTATGGCGCAACCGTTCGCACGATCCAGCGGGTTCCGACACGCGCGGTGCGGCAGCGTATGATGAGTCTTATGCCGACACCCGCCGTTGGGTGCAACAAGGCTTGCTGGATTACATCGCACCGCAACTCTACTGGCCTTTTGCCCGCGATGCAGCGCGCTACGATGTACTGGCAAAATGGTGGGCAGATGTCGTGAAATCAACCAACACTCGCCTCTACATTGGTGTAGCGCTGTATAAAGTTGGTGAACCATCGAGAAAAGAGCCAGACTGGACGGTCAAAGGCGGTGTGCCGGAACTGAAAAAGCAGCTCGATCTAAACGAGACCGAACCGTACATTAACGGCACGATCCTGTTTCGCGAAGATTACCTTAATCAACCGCAAACGCAGGAAGCTGTGACCTATATTCGCAATCGTTGGGGACGTTAATGGTTGTTCTGAGCGGGAAGCCTGAGCCAGACGCTCACGTAGCGGGTAAATTTCCCCACAAAAATTCCGGCGAACATGCCGCCAGTAATGATAGCCAGGGCGCTCATTGCGGGTTGACGTAAAACGTCGGGGGAAATGGCGTTAAGTACGCCAAGTACGTACTTAACGCCGAATGCCATCAGCATAAATGGCAATGCGGAATAATCTGCCGGACGGTGAATACTCCGTGGTGCGCTACTGCGGCTCAAACGGCCGGGGTTAATTAATATGTAGCCAATGATTGCGCCGCTGAGGATACCTATCGCCCACTGAATATACGTAATGAGGGTCGGGTCGCGATAAGTGATTAAATCGTAGATATCCCAGACTAAAAAAATAGCGGGGATCAGCGCCAGCTTTTCCAGCGTGACAGTGGCAGGTGTTCTGGCTTTAATCCCTCGATACAGTAGAAAGGCAAACAGCAGATACACCCAAACTGGCGTGTTTTTCAGCATATTCACGACAAATTCAGCCATAACGTTGCCTCGCTCAGATTTAATTCTTCGCTAAGTGTAGCGGCTGTCTCTGCATCACAGGGACATTAACCGGCGGACATTATCATTAATCTGTTTCTGTATCGTATTCAGCGTAGTTTGTGTTATCTGATCGGCGTATTTGTCTTTGGCTGTAACGCTTAACGCTGTTGCATGGTGGCAGATCTTGTCGATTATAGCGTTCACATGCTCAGCTGATAGCTCAGCTTCCTGTACGCCAAGCTGCTGCAGGTGCTTTCTTTCGATATCCAGCGCTTCTCCCAGCACGTCCATTTGATGATACCCGCCGGGTCCTTCGCACCAGGTCACGTCGTAAGCCGGAGCCAAAGTCCAGTTTCCTGCGGCTGACATTAAATAGGCAAAGTTTTTGGGATGGTCATCGCGGTTGTTAAATGCCACGTTGAAAACCACGCGTTCGAACGCTTTCGCTTTTTCTCTGACATCATTGGTACAAATCTGTGTGGCGCGCAGAAAATCCCGGTAATCTAAAGCACCGGGTATCTGGTAATTTGCACCGGTAAATGCCGCCAGGCTCTGCATAGGAATACGGACCGACTGGTCACGGTCGAAACGGCGGGTAGCAAATGCCGCCTGCCCGTCAGGCAGATTAAAATACGCGGTATCAGGCGTAGTGATCCCGCATTGCCGCAAACATTCAGCATACACCGCTTCGATGGCACATACCTCAGCATGCTCATGCCTGGCAGGAAATTTAATCAACCAGCTTTCGCTCTCCGGGAGGGGCGCAGTGGTGAACTTTGACGTGACACTGTCACGATAAAGTAACGCTTTTGGCCTGGCCCCTTGCGGTGAACCGCCCATCTGGAGCAGTTTTTGCAAGAATTCCCCGCCTTCGCCGCTCAGGACTTCCTGAACCTCAGATGCCAGTTGTTCGAGAGGAACATCCTCTTTTGAAAGCGTCTCGACATCTGACTGAACGGGCCGGAACGTCATGGCGCCCATTGCGTTATTGCCGACCCAGGTTAACCTCTCCAGAGGTCCTATGCGCGCTGCGTTGAGTCCACGGCGTTTAAATAAACGATCCATCAACAGCATACCCCAACCATCAGGTAGCGAATCGTACACGGGTCCTGGTAATCCCAACTGATGAGCCGGGAAATCCCTGCGTAAACGAGGACCGTTCAGCGGTAACCTTAACCGGGACAGCTCCAGCCCCTTACGTATAGCGTCTTCACTGTATTCAAAGGCGATCAACGGGCGTCCGGTCAGGGCTGAGGAAGACACCAGTTTTCCCCACAACCATTTTTCACCCCAGCCTTCATAAAAGACATCGACTTGCTCAAGCATCAGTATTTTTCCTTTTCACCCGCTGGCGTGCCGCGCTCTTCTCGTAACGCAAAATATCATCCAGACTGTCGATCCTGGGTTTGAATAAGCCCTCCAGCGCGTCACCATAGCCTAACACCATCGCGACTTTGACCAGATTCTCAAATCCTACATTTTTACCGGCCTCCAGATTCGAAACGGTATTCACACCGACACCTGAACGCGCGGCAACATCTGCCTGCGTCATTTGCTGCGCGAGCCGTTCCTTACGCAATCTGTCGCAAAGTAGTTTGACGATATCGGCTGCTGTATTGAGCGTTAAATCCATAACATTGGCTCTTATTGGAATAAAAACGACTTTACACCCAATATTATAGAGTTAAGAGGAGAATGATTCAAAGTTTTGTAAGACACAATAAAGAGGAGTTAAATCAATTAATCATGGTTAAGCACCATTATACTGGAATTATCCGGGCACAAGATCTGTACCCGGATAGGATGTGGTTATCAGGCAACGGAAGGCTCAGGTAATCTGAAAGAAGAGACCAGCAATGCCAGCTGTTCCGCCTCCTCTTTCAGCGCCTGCGTCCGTGCTGCGGCATCATCAATTAACGAGGCATTCTGCTGAACGGTGCTGTCCATTTCGGTAACGGCGAGCGTAACTTCGGAAACACCTTTACGCTGTTCTTCACCCGCAACGCGTATTTCCCCCATCAACTGGCGTACCTGACGCACATTGCTGACCAGTTCTCCCAGACGTTCGCCGGCAGTGTGAATTTGCTGACTTCCGCTACCAACATGAGAAACGGATTCATCAATCAACGCTTTAATTTCCTGGGCGGCGGTGGCACTGCGCTGAGCCAGCGTGCGCACTTCGGAGGCCACGACGGCAAACCCTCTGCCAGCATCACCCGCTCTGGCGGCTTCAACCGCGGCATTCAGGGCGAGAATATTGGTCTGGAACGCAATGCTGTCGATGACAGCGACAATTTCCACCATTCTGCCGGATGAGGCGCTGACATTATCCATCGTAGAGATAACGCCTTGCATCACATCACCGCAACGGTTGGCCGTTTGCGCTGTGTTATCGGATAGCTCATCCGCCAACTGTGTATTACTGGCGTTTTGATGAACGGTCGCATTTAACTGCTCCATAGCCGCTGAACTCTCTTCCAGCGCAGCGGCCTGCTGCGTTACGCGAGATGAAAGCTCCATATTACTGTCAGCCAGGCTAACGGCGTTATTCGCCACCACTGTGCTACTGCTTCTGACGGTGATCAGGATGGCCGAGATTTTATCGACGAACAGGTTAAACGCCTCGGCGATAGCCGAAATCTCATCTTTGCCGCGAACATCCAGGCGACGGGTAAGATCACCTTCTCCCTGCGCGATGTCATCAAGAGCCTGACGAGTATCATCGAGACGTGAAATTAGTCGACGAACCACCAGCCATGATCCCACCAGCAACAGCGTCATGATAGGGATCAATACCTCCAGAACGTCCTGCATCATCACTTTGGCAAGACCGACAATACGTGATTCTGGTGTCACAAGCCCTACGACCCAGCCGGTATCTGGCATCGGGAACAGCATGACCTGTGACGCTGTATTCAGGACGAGATCATTTTCCAGCGTTATGGTCTTCACCCCATCTGTCGGGCGCAAAGATTTCAGACCATTTTGCACCGGGATAAGCCACTGCGCGCTTTGCGCCAGATCGTTAATGGTTTTATGTTTGGCCAGGTCGGCCTGCGGGAAATAGAGAATTTGTCCCTGCTTGTCTACCACAAACGCGTAACCGCCAGTACTGTTGCCCTGCTGCTGCATGAAAGTTGCGACGTTATCCAGACGGATATCGGTGGTAGCGACACCGGCAAACTTGCCCGCCTGCTGATAAGGCACGCTGCATGTCACCATGTTGACGCCTGAACTGGCATCCTGGTAAACATCAGACCATAGGCAGTTGTTTTGTGATTGCCCTTTGGCGTGCTGATACCAGCTTTCATTGTGGTATCCGCTTGATCCTTCGACGTTATAATCGTTGGAATAGACAAGCTTCCCTTCGGCATTACGCGCCCAGAAAAAGCTTCTTTTCTCCACACCTGCGGTGAAGGCGTCTGGTTCTGGCCAGATGCCGCCGCCGGTAATAATCGAGTATTTACCTTCACCAATCAGATGCGGAACGACGCTTTGATACAGAGATTCATCGTTAGGCAACACTTCAGCCAGTCGCGACAGGCTGACAGTCTCACCTTCAATTCGGGACAATACGGTACTCAACTGACGGGTTAAACCTTGCCCTGTTTCTTCGATCAGGGCGGTGTTGATTTCAACGACGCGCGGCTGACCACGCCAGAGCATAATCACCACGATAACAATAGTCGTTACTGCAAGCAGCAGAATGCCGCCGATGGTTAAACGCGTTGAAATACGAGTAGGATACCAGGCCATACAAACTCCTTCTGCAAAAGGCTAACTTTTATCCAGTATCGGCACAGGCGTTTATATCTTTATAAAGATTTCTTAAGTATTGCAAAAGAAAAAAGTGACAATGTCACAAATAACAAAACCCAGCACTTTGGCTGGGTTTTAATAACGGCTTAATTTTATTTAGATAATTCTTTTTTGATTTCGTCTTTTATTTTACTTAATTCGCTCTGCGGATATTTCTTACAAAGTTCAACGGTCAGAGGAACTGCAGTCGTAACGGTTTCGTTATAGTCTACGTAATCGCCACCTTTGAAGTCTTCGTCTTCATTGAGCACCCAGAAGGCCACCGGAGCCATAGTTTGTGGGTTCAAATCAATAAACTCCTGACAGTTCATGCCTTTCGGAGTCACTTCAGTTTTAGCGTTATCAGTTGCTGCATTGACGCTGACACTGGTTAACAGCGCTGCGACCAGAATACCTGCTGTAGAAAGGGAGAATTTATTCATTGTAGTACTCCATGTATAATATAAATAATATCTACACTTGCGCTTAACACCGTTAATGTAGCTCGTGAAAAATAATACCCTTATAGTCATAAGAATAAAGATTGGTGTTATTGATATGGCTGAAATTTATATTTTCAATTACTGATTCTTATGTCTTAGGGATAAATGTTGCCCACAATGTGATCGTTCCGACGAAATCAGCAGATTCATACCCCGCTTCCTCTGCCGTTGCACCAAAACTGAACTACGCTGCACAAATGTTGATCATTAGTTAACGAATTCGAGCTGAATTTTAACAAAAACAGCCAGCATGCTGCTGTTACTGACATGGCACGCGTCGTGCATTGTTAATTCGCTAACAGAGATACGGAATCTGACAGACAACTAACAGCGAGAAGGTAATGACAGCCAAACCAGAGTTATTTACCCGCATAGAGCAAACCTTTAGCCAGCTGACGCCCAGCGAAAAGCGCGTGGCTGGGTGGCTGTTGGCCCATGCTGTGCAGATCCCATTTGAAACCGCGGATGGCATCGCGAAAGCAACCGGAACCAGCGGCATTACCGTCGGACGTTATCTGCGTAAACTGGGCTTTCGTAACCTGGAGGATGCAAAAGCCAGTCTGCGTGAGCTGCCTGTAGTTCCGTATCAGCCCTGGGGAATGAATGAACGACTGGATTCCTGGCACCAGCAACAAAGCCTGCCAGATCGGGCGCACCAGTCGCTGTTACTGGAAATCGACGCCATTACCCACGTCTACCAACTTGCTCAGGGTGAGACGTTTCTACGCATTGCACAGCAGTTGGCGCATGCGGAAGCCGTGTACATCCTCGGGATCCAGTCCACACGCGGGATCGCTAACGCCTTTTTTAGTCACCTGGAATATCTGCGACCTAAAGTCAGCTACTCCGAAGGCCTTTCCGGCAGTTGGGTAGAGTCGCTGAACTCGGGATTCAGCCAGCCTTACGTGGTTATTACCGATATGCGCGCCTACTCCGCTATTTCGCGACAATATTGCCGTGTCGCCACTGAACGCTGCATTCCGCTGGCGCTAATTACCGATGTGTGGTGCCCATGGGCCAGGGATTATTCCATTGATTTGCTTCAGGTAAAAACCGACACCGGACATTTCTGGGACTCACTGGCACCGGTGAGCTGTCTGTTCAACTTATTACTTTCTGCGGTGGTGGCGCAACTGGGTGACGCCCTCGCAGGACGCCTGCAAACTAATCGCCAGTTACAACAACAATTTGGTCAATTCGAACAATAAACAGGAAACGTGCTATGTCAGAACTCCCAGAACTGGTCGATCTGTCGGTGATATTTCCGTCGCTGCATATCGATCTTAAATACGCTACTGCCGACAACATTACCGGCGCACCTATCTACAGGGAAGCGCGTTGCCTGTTGCACACCGAGGCGGTAACCGCGCTGGCAAAAAGCATCAGCATTGCGCAACTGGCGGGCTTGTCGCTGGTGGTGTACGACGCGTATCGCCCCCAGCAGGCGCAGGCGATACTGTGGAATGCCTGTCCCGACCCGCAATATGTTGTCGATGTTGCCATTGGTTCCAATCACAGTCGGGGTACGGCAATTGACGTCACGTTGATGGACGATCGCGGCCATCTCCTTGATATGGGGGCCGGTTTTGATGAAATGCACGACCGTTCCCATGCCTGGCATCCGTCTGTTCCTCCGGCAGCGCAGCGTAACCGCCTGCTGCTCAATGCCATTATGTTTGGTGGTGGTTTTGTCGGTATTAACAGCGAATGGTGGCATTTTGAATTACCTGATGCCGCCCGTTACCCGCTGCTTGACGATCAAATAGATTGTTACACTGTCACGTCTATAACAACACAACATCCCCTTTAATTCTGGAGCCTGGTTATGAAGACTACACCTGCGTTAAACGCTTTTTTCCGCCCCGCTCTGATAGCCGTTGCGTTAGCGGTAGCCCTGCCCGCCGCGCAGGCTGCTGTTCCCAAAGATATGTTAGTGATTGGTAAAGCCGCCGATCCGCAGACGCTCGATCCCGCTGTGACCATAGATAACAATGACTGGACGGTCACCTATCCCTCTTACCAGCGGTTGGTTCAGTACAAAACAGATGGTGGTAAAGGTTCCACGGAAGTTGAAGGCGATTTAGCCAGCGGCTGGAAAGCCTCGGACGACCAGAAAGAGTGGACGTTTACCCTGAAAAACGATGCCAAATTCGCCGACGGAACACCGGTGACGGCTGATGCGGTAAAGCAATCCTTCGAACGATTGCTCAAGATTGGTCAGGGACCTGCGGAGGCTTTCCCGAAAGATCTGAAGGTTGAGGCCATTGATAACACCACGGTGAAGTTTACCCTCAGCCAGCCGTTTGCTCCGTTTCTGTATACGCTGGCAAATGACGGTGCCTCAATCATTAACCCGGCCATCTTAAAAGAGCATGCCGCAGACGATGCCCGCGGATTCCTGGCACAGAACACGGCAGGCTCTGGTCCCTTCATGCTGAAGAGTTGGCAAAAGGGACAACAACTGGTGCTGGTGCCTAACCCGCATTATGCCGGTACAAAACCGACGTTTAAGCGCGTCTCAGTCAAAATCATTGGCGAAAGCGCCTCCCGTCGCCTGCAACTGTCCCGTGGCGATATCGACATTGCCGATGCGCTTCCTGTTGACCAGCTTGCTGCTTTAAAACAGGAAGGCAAAGTGAACGTGGCGGATTATCCCTCATTGCGCGTGACTTATCTGTATCTCAACAACAGTAAGGCCCCGCTCAATCAGGTGGATTTACGCCGCGCTATCTCGTGGGCCACCGATTATAAAGGCATTGTCAACGGGATCCTGAGCGGCAATGGAAAGCAAATGCGTGGCCCAATCCCCGAAGGCATGTGGGGTTTTGACGATAAGGCCATGCAGTACAGCTTCGATGAAGCCAAAGCCAAAGCAGCGTGGGACAAAGTTGCCACCAAACCTGAAAGCCTGAGCTTCCTGTACTCAGATAATGATCCAAACTGGGAACCTATCGCGCTCGCTACCCAGGCAAGCCTTGGCAAACTGGGCATTAAGGTGAAGCTGGAAAAACTGGCGAACGCCACCATGCGTGACCGCGTGGGCAAAGGCGATTACGACATTGCCATTGGCAACTGGAGTCCGGATTTTGCCGACCCGTACATGTTTATGAACTACTGGTTTGAGTCAGATAAGAAAGGCTTGCCGGGTAACCGTTCGTTCTATGAAAACAGTGAGGTCGATAAGCTGCTACGTAGCGCGCTGGCTACGACCGATCAGGTGGCCAGAACCAATGACTACCAGCAGGCGCAAACCATCGTGATTGATGAAGCGGCCTACGTCTATTTATTCCAGAAAAACTATCAGTTGGCGATGAACAAAGACGTCAAAGGATTTGTATTCAACCCCATGCTGGAACAGGTCTTCAATATCTCCACCATGAGTAAATAAGCCACGTTTACGCGGAGCCGCTCTGGCTCCGCAAGGGGAAGCTAATGACGTTCTGGAGTATTTTACGCCAGCGATGCTGGGGACTTATTCTGGTGGTTATCGGTGTTTGCGTAATCACCTTTATTATTTCACATCTGATACCTGGCGACCCCGCACGGCTGCTGGCGGGCGACCGCGCCAGCGATGAAATTGTCGAAAATATTCGCCAACAGCTGGGGCTGAATCAACCGCTGTATGTCCAGTTTTTTCGCTATGTCAGCGACATTTTTCACGGCGATTTAGGCACCTCCATTCGCACCGGGCGTCCGGTACTGGATGAACTGCGCATTTTCTTCCCCGCTACCCTTGAGCTGGCTTTCTGCTCTTTGTTGCTGGCGCTGGTGATAGGTATCCCGCTGGGTATTTTATCTGCGGTCTGGCGTAACCGCTGGCTTGATCACCTTGTTCGGCTAATGGCAATTACCGGTATCTCCACGCCAGCATTCTGGCTGGGGCTGGGGGTTATCGTGCTGTTTTACGGTCATCTGCAAATTTTACCCGGCGGTGGACGTTTAGACGACTGGCTGGATCCACCTGCTCACGTCACCGGGTTCTACCTGATTGATGCACTGCTGGAAGGCAACGGCGAAGTCTTTTTCAATGCGCTTCAGCACCTGATTTTACCGTCGTTGACACTGGCTTTTGTACATCTTGGGATCGTTGCCCGCCAGATTCGTTCCGCCATGCTGGAGCAACTGAGTGAAGATTACATTCGTACCGCCCGCGCCAGCGGGTTACCGGGCTGGTACATCGTGCTGTGCTATGCATTGCCTAACGCTCTCATCCCATCAATCACCGTCCTCGGCCTGGCGCTGGGCGATCTGCTCTACGGTGCGGTATTGACCGAAACGGTCTTTGCCTGGCCAGGCATGGGCGCTTGGGTGGTGACCTCAATTCAGGCACTCGACTTCCCGGCGGTAATGGGATTTGCCGTGGTGGTCTCGTTCGCCTATGTGCTGGTCAACCTGGTGGTGGATTTGCTCTATTTGTGGGTAGATCCTCGAATTGGACGTGGAGGTGCTGAATGATGCTCACACAAGAAATGCCGACCGCCCCTCAGACAGCACGCCGCCGCACGGACTGGGCCAAACTGTTCTGGATGATGAAAAGTAGCCCGCTGACGCTGGTTGGCGGGGTCATCATCGTATTGATACTGCTGCTGATGGTGCTGTCGCCGTGGATAACGCCACACGATCCTAATGCCATCAATTTGAGTGCGCGCCTGCTGCCCCCGTCAGCCGCTCACTGGTTTGGTACCGATGAAGTTGGCCGCGATCTGTTCAGCCGCGTTCTGGTAGGAAGTCAGCAGTCGGTCGTTGCGGGTCTGGTGGTGGTGGGTATCGCCGGGGGATTGGGATCACTGCTGGGCTGCTTGTCGGGTGTCATGGGCGGCCGCGCCGACGCGATAATTATGCGGATGATGGACATTATGCTGTCCATTCCTTCGCTGGTGCTGACGATGGCGTTGGCCGCCGCGCTGGGCCCCAGCCTGTTTAACGCCATGCTGGCGATTGCCATCGTCCGTATCCCTTTCTATGTACGCCTCGCCCGCGGTCAGACGTTAGTGGTGCGCCAGTTTAGCTATGTACAGGCTGCCCGGACCTACGGCGCTTCACGCTGGCATCTGATTAGCTGGCACATTTTACGCAATTCTCTGCCGCCACTCATTGTGCAGGCATCGCTGGATATCGGCAGTGCGATCCTGATGGCTGCCACGCTCGGGTTTATCGGTCTGGGCGCGCAGCAACCCAGCGCTGAGTGGGGCGCGATGGTCGCAATTGGCCGCAATTACGTGCTTGATCAGTGGTGGTATTGTGCTTTTCCCGGCGCCGCCATTCTGATTACCGCCGTGGGCTTTAATCTCTTTGGCGATGGTATTCGCGATCTGCTTGATCCGAAAGCCGGAGGAAAACAGTCATGACACAACCCGTACTGGAAATCGAAGATTTACATCTGAGTTTCCCCGGCTATAAAGCTGATGTGCATGCGCTGAACCATGTATCACTGCACATCAACCGCGGAGAAATCGTTGGTGTGGTGGGTGAATCCGGTTCCGGTAAGTCCGTGACCGCCATGCTCACCATGCGTCTGCTTCCGGAGGGAAGCTATCGTATTCACCAGGGACGCGTTTCACTGCTGGGTGAAGATGTGCTCAACGCCAGTGAGAAACAAATGCGTCAATGGCGCGGCGCACGCGTCGCGATGATCTTTCAGGAGCCCATGACGGCACTGAATCCGACCCGGCGTATCGGCCAGCAAATGGTGGAGGTGATCCGCCATCACCAGGCGTTAAGCCGCACGGATGCCCGCCAGAAAGCCGTCGCTCTACTCGAAGAGATGCAAATCCCGGACGCGCCGGAGGTTATGAAACGATTTCCGTTTGAGCTTTCCGGCGGGATGCGCCAACGCGTGATGATTGCGCTGGCCTTTTCGTGCGAGCCGGAGCTTATTATTGCCGATGAACCGACCACCGCGCTGGACGTCACGGTGCAACTGCAGGTGCTGCGTTTGCTGAAGTTAAAAGCACGGGCCAGCGGAACAGCCGTGTTATTTATCAGTCATGATATGGCGGTGGTTTCACAGTTATGCGACCGGTTGTACGTCATGTATGCCGGGAGCGTGATTGAGAGTGGCCCGACGCAAACCGTTATTCAACGTCCGACGCATCCCTATTCCATCGGCTTGCTGAAATGCGCGCCGGAACACGGCGAACCACGCGCATTGTTACCTGCGATCCCCGGCACCGTACCGAATCTAACCTGCTTACCTGCCGGATGCGCATTTCGTGAGCGCTGTTTTGCCGCTGGTCCTCGTTGTGAAGAAACGCCTGCGTTAAGTAGTCAGGGAGGCGTAGATCAACAATCTGCCTGCTGGTATCCACAACTGGAGACAACACATGTCTGATTTTTTACTGGCGCTGCAGGATGTTCATGTCAACTTTCCTGCGCGTAAAAACTGGCTTGGCAAGGTTACGGAACGGGTGCATGCGCTCAACGGTCTAGATTTACAGATTCGCCAGGGTGAAACGCTGGGGATTGTTGGCGAATCCGGCTGTGGAAAAAGTACGCTGGCGCAACTGTTGATGGGCATGTTGAAACCCAGTCAGGGAAGTTATTCTCGCCGTGGTGATAAGCAGCATAACGGTATGCAAATGGTCTTTCAGGACCCGCTTTCATCACTGGATCCGCGCTTACCGGTGTGGCGGATAATTACCGAACCGGTGTGGATCCAAAAACGGAGCCCGGAGCGTGAACGACGCATGCTTGCCGAGGATTTGGCACGACAGGTGGGGATTCGTCCTGAATATCTCGACCGCTTGCCGCATGCGTTTTCCGGTGGACAACGCCAGCGTATCGCCATCGCCCGGGCACTATCGTCAGAGCCGGATGTTATCGTCCTCGATGAGCCCACTTCAGCACTGGATATCTCTGTGCAGGCGCAAATTCTCAATCTTCTGGTGTCACTTCAGGCGCGCAGAAATCTGACCTACGTATTGATATCGCATAACGTGTCGGTGGTCCGCCATATGAGCGACCGTGTGGCGGTGATGTACCTCGGGCAAATTGTTGAGCTGGGCGATGCGCAGCGGGTTCTCACTCAACCTGCACATCCTTACACGCGATTATTGCTGGACTCTGTCCCTAAAACGGGCGCGCCGCTGGCGGAAGATTTGGTGTTGCGGAAAACAGAACTCCCGGGGAATCGAACCCTGCCACAGGGCTGTTTTTTTCGTGACAGATGTCCGTTAGCGACCCGCGGTTGTGAGAAGAAACAGGCATTACTGAAAAGTGATACCGGATGTGACGTTCGCTGCTGGCGGGCGGTTACATGACCTGAGCCGTAGTGAAAAGTCAGGTGCGATACGCCTTTTTCAGTGAATCCACCAGCACCTCGGAAGCAGTAGATAATTTATGATGTGCCGAACGCAAAACCCCGATCCGACGCTGGATCACTGGAGTATCCAGATCGATACAGATTGCGCCTAACTCTGTCATTTGCGTGCGGCATAGTGCAGGTACGGCGCTACCGCCCAGACCGTTAGCCACCAGACGGCCAACGGTTACTAATTGATGGCTCTCCAGCGCTACTTCCAGCGTATGTCCGCTTTGCACCAGTTGTTCTTCCAGCATCAGCCGCACGGCTGACGGACGTTGCAAGGTGATGAAATCCAGCGTCAGCAGTTCGCGCCATGCAATACGATCCCTGTCTGCCAGCCGACAGGTTGGCGGCACAATCGCGATAAAACGATCCACGCCGAGCGGCGTGAAATGCAGATGTCCCGAATAGTCCGGCTCGAAGGCTATGCCCATCTCGACCCGCCCTTCACTGACCATTTCAATCACGTGTTCATTGATCACATCATGAACCGTTACGTTGATACCAGAATAAGAATCACGAAACGTTTTCAGTACCGATGGCAGGACGTTAGCGGCAAATGAGGGCATGGCGGCGATCGAGATTTTACCACGCTGCAGCGTAAAGCGTTGGCGCATGGCTTCTTCCGTATTCTCCCAGTCCGCCAGCAGCTGTCGCCCCATATTCAGCAACGTTTCTCCCTCCTGCGTCAGAGTCACTTTGCGGGTGGTTCTCAACAGTAACGCCCCGCCCAGCGAATCTTCCAGTCCTTTAATCGCCAGGCTTAATGCGGGTTGCGACATGTTCAGTCTTTCACTGGCATGAGCAAAATTCAGAGTGTGAGCTACCGCTAAAAACGCGCGTAACTGTTTGATGCTCATTCCCATTTCGCATTCTTTTAACCTGTTGAATACCTTTAATTAACATTAAATTGATAAAAAAACCCAATGAGTGAGTCACAAATTTAAAATTAACAAATCATTTTTCACCCCCAATGATGTCGGCAAGGACAACTGGGGAGGCAAGTGTATGGCTGGACTGGATAAACGTGTTGCCACTTATCAAGAGGCGCTGGAAGGACTGACCGACAACATGACGCTGCTGGCGGGCGGTTTTGGTTTATGTGGGATCCCTGAAAACCTGATTACCGAAGTACGCCGTCGAGAAGTACAGGGACTTACCGTTGTATCAAACAACTGTGGCGTGGATGGCTTTGGCCTAGGCGTACTGCTGGAAACGCGCCAGGTGCGCAAAGTGGTCGCGTCCTATGTAGGGGAAAACGCCCTGTTTGAGAAGCAGGTACTTAGCGGCGAACTGGAAGCCATTCTGACGCCACAGGGTACGCTGGCAGAGCAGTTGCGCGCGGGCGGCGCGGGGATCCCGGCATTTTTTACCGCGACCGGATATGGAACCCCCGTGGCGGAAGGGAAAGAGGTTCGCGAGTTTGCCGGACGCCCTTACATCCTTGAACAGGCGATAACTGGTGATTTTGCATTGGTTAAAGGCTGGAAAGCCGACTGGTACGGCAACGTCATCTATCGCCACACCGCACAGAACTTTAATCCGCTGATGGCCGCCGCCGGGCGCATTACCGTCGTGGAAGTCGAAGAGATTGTCCCTCCCGGAGAACTGGATCCTGCTGCGATTCACACTCCCGGAATTTTCGTAAACCGCATTATTCAGGGGCAGTTTGAAAAACGTATTGAACAACGCACCCTGCGCCAGAAAGGAGCCTGACCATGTTAACGCGTGAACAAATGGCGATGCGCGTCGCCCGCGAGCTGCGCGACGGTTATTACGTCAACCTTGGAATCGGCATTCCCACTCTGGTGGCAAATTA
Source organism: Citrobacter freundii ATCC 8090 = MTCC 1658 = NBRC 12681 (assembly GCF_011064845.1). NCBI lineage: Bacteria > Pseudomonadati > Pseudomonadota > Gammaproteobacteria > Enterobacterales > Enterobacteriaceae > Citrobacter > Citrobacter freundii. The sequence continues at coordinate 2,436,706 of NZ_CP049015.1, forward strand.
TATCCCTGATGGCATGGACGTGATGCTGCAATCAGAGAACGGTTTGCTGGGTATGGGGCCGTTTCCCACAGAAGACGAAATTGATGCCGACATGATTAACGCCGGGAAACAGACCGTGACGGCGCGCAAAGGCGCGGCGATTTTCGACTCTGCGCAATCCTTCGCCATGATCCGCGGCGGCCACGTTGATCTGACGGTGCTCGGTGCGTTTGAAGTAGATGTTAACGGCAATATCGCCTCATGGATGATCCCCGGGAAAATGGTGAAAGGCATGGGCGGCGCGATGGACCTGGTTGCCGGAGCCGACAACATCATCGTGGTAATGACCCATGCTTCCAAAAGCGGTGAGTCCAAACTGCTTCCCGCCTGCACCCTGCCGTTGACCGGCGTGGCCTGCATCAAACGCGTGCTGACCGACCTGGCTCTGCTGGAAATTGCCGACGGGGCGTTCATTCTGCGTGAACGCGCCCCGGGTATCAGTGTGGATGAAATCGTCGCCAGAACCGCCGGCAAGCTGATCGTGCCCGAAACTGTCCCCGAAATGCAATTTAACTGAGGAGCTGACCATGCAGGATGTTGTAATTGTCGCGGCAACGCGCACCCCGATTGGCAGTTTTCATGGTGCGCTGGCACCACTTTCCGCCGTGGAGTTAGGAACAGCGGTAGTTCGTTCGCTGCTGGAAAAAACGGCTGTGGCGCCTGAACAAATTGATGAAGTGATTTTAGGTCAGGTGCTCACGACAGGCTGTGGCCAGAATCCGGCCAGACAAACGGCGTTACGCGCAGGACTGCCGTCAACCACACCGGCGTTAACTATTAATCTGGTGTGCGGTTCTGGCCTGAAGGCGGTGCATCAGGCGGTACAGGCAATTCGCTGTGGCGATGCGCAAATCGTGATTGCCGGAGGCCAGGAGAGCATGAGCAATGCGCCCTATTTTCTCGACGGCGCGCGGGACGGCCTGCGTTTGGGTCATGCCAGTATGAAAGACAGCGTGGTCCATGACGGCCTGTGGGATGCGTTCAACGACTATCACATGGGTATTACTGCCGAAAATCTGGCGGATAAGTTCGTAATCAGTCGTGAGCAGCAGGACGCTTTTGCCCTGCGCTCCCAGCAAAAAGCCGCCGCTGCCATTGAAGCGGGTCGTTTTAGCGCGGAAATCACGCCGGTTAGCGTCCCACAAGGCAAAAAGCCGCCACGTGTGGTGGACCGTGACGAACAGCCTCGCCCGGATACTCAGGCCGACAAGCTGGCGCAACTTAAACCAGCATTTCGGCCAGGAAACGGCACGGTGACCGCCGGAAATGCATCATCCATCAATGATGGTGCCGCCGCGGTGATGTTGATGAGCGCCGGCAAAGCCGCAGAACTCAATTTGCCAGTGCTTGCCCGGGTATCAGGCTACGCGGTTTCTGGTGTCGATCCCGCCATTATGGGCATTGGGCCGGTAGAAGCGTCACTCCAGTGCCTGAAGCGAGCGGGCTGGACGTTGAATGATGTCGATCTCATTGAGGCCAACGAAGCCTTTGCCGCACAAGCGCTGGCGGTTGGCGAATCCCTGAACTGGGACAGCGACCGGGTGAACGTAAATGGCGGCGCGATTGCACTGGGCCATCCCATCGGCGCATCTGGTTGCCGAATCCTGGTGACACTGCTGCACGAAATGGCCCGCAGTAACGCGACCAGAGGGCTGGCTACGCTGTGCGTAGGCGGCGGTCAGGGCGTAGCGCTGGCGGTAGAGCGTTTGCAGGAGGTCTCTCATGCAAAGTAAGCCTGTCTGCGTTCTGGGGGCGGGGTTAATGGGGGTCGGTATTGCCACCCACTTCGCCCGTTATGGTCACGATGTCTGGCTGTACGACACCGATAGCAGCCGAATTGCAGAAATTAGCGCCGTTGCCAGCGGTATTCTGGATGAGCTGATTACCGCCGAACAGTTTGCCGTAGACGAAAAAGACCAGGTTGTGAGTCGTCTGCACGGTACGACTTCGCTACCGGAGATTGCTGCGTGCGGGTTACTGATTGAAGCGATCCCGGAGCGGCTCGAGCTCAAGCACGCGTTGTATGCGCAACTGGAAGATCTGATCGCGCCTGAGGCCGTCATTGCCAGTAATACCAGCGGCCTGCCGCCGGATGCGTTGGCAGAAAAGCTTGTCCATCCTGAGCGGCTGCTCATCGCCCATTTCTGGCACCCGCCACATTTTATTCCGCTGGTCGAAATTGTCCCCGGCACCGCCACCAAAGCGGAATACCTGCGTGAGCTGCAACAGTTGCTGCTCTCGATGCAACTGGAAGCCGTCGTGCTCGATCGCGCCGCACCAGGGTTTGTCGGCAATCGACTGCAGTTTGCTTTGCTTCGTGAAGCGCTTCATATCGTTAAAAGCGGCATCGCCAGCGCAGAGGTGGTGGATCAGGTCATGCGCGCCTCGCTCGGACGTCGCTATGCGATGGTTGGTCCGCTGGAAGCGGCAGATATGACCGGACTCTCTACGGTGCAGGATATTTGTCGGCATCTGCTCCCGGAACTGGCAACCGGCAGCGAGATGATGTCGCTGGTCGCTGACAAGGTAGCCAACGGTGATACCGGTTTACGCAGCGGTCAGGGATTTTATCGCTGGGATGATTCGCGCAAGGATTACATCCAGCAACGCAGAGAGCATCAACTGCGTTTTGCCCTGAAACCATAACGTCTCTTTCTGTACCCCAATATAATAATAAGGAGTCATGATGAGTGTATTAATCGCCCTGGCAGCGCTGGGCCTGCTGATGCTTGCAGCCTATCGCGGATATAGCGTCATCCTGTTTGCCCCCATCGCGGCATTAGGTGCTGTATTACTCACTGAACCCAGCGCCGTCGGCCCTGCTTTCACCGGCCTGTTTATGGAAAAAATGGTCGGTTTTGTGAAGCTTTACTTCCCGGTGTTCTTGCTGGGTGCAGTGTTTGGCAAGTTAATCGAGTTATCTGGATTTTCACGTTCCATTGTTGCCGCCGCTATCAACATCCTCGGTCGTCGTCACGCCATCCCGGTGATCGTGCTGGTGTGTGCGCTGTTAACCTACGGCGGGGTTTCGCTGTTCGTCGTGGCGTTTGCGGTGTATCCATTTGCGGCGGAGCTGTTCCGCCAGAGTAATATTCCTAAGCGCCTGATCCCGGCCACCGTTGCGCTGGGCGCGTTCTCCTTCACGATGGACGCTCTGCCAGGCACGCCGCAGATCCAGAACATTATTCCGACCAGCTTCTTTGGGACTAACGCCTGGGCCGCGCCGTGGCTGGGGCTGATAGGCTCGCTGTTTATTATTTTCGTCGGTCTGGTTTATCTCGAACGTCAGCGTCGTAAAGCGCAGGTAAAGAATGAAGGCTATGGCACTGAACTGTTAAACGAGCCGGAAACGCCGGATAATATTAATCTGCCGAACCCGATCATCGCGATCTCTCCGCTGATCCTGGTTGGGGTATTTAACCTGCTGTTTACCCGCTGGATCCCACAGTGGTACGGCGCCACGCATCAACTTGAACTTCCGGGTCTTGCCAAACCGATTACCACCGAAGTCGGTAAAATCACCGCTATCTGGGCAGTGGAAGCGGCGCTGATTTCTGGGATCCTGCTGGTGGTGCTCTTCGGCTACCGCAACATTAAAGGTCGCCTGGCGGAAGGCAGCAGAACGGCGGTTGGTGGCGCGATCCTCGCGGCGATGAACACCGCGTCAGAGTACGGTTTTGGCGCAGTGATCGCCGCCCTGCCGGGCTTCCTTGTGCTGTCAAAAGCGCTGGCGGCTATTCCTGACCCGCTGCTCAATGAGGCTATCAGCATTACCACGCTTGCCGGGATCACCGGTTCGGCGTCTGGCGGGATGAGTATTGCGCTTGCCGCCATGTCTGACACTTTCATCGCTGCCGCACATGCCGCCAATATCCCACTTGAAGTCTTCCACCGCGTGGCATCTATGGCCAGCGGCGGTATGGACACCCTACCGCATAACGGCGCGGTCATTACCTTATTGGCTATCACCGGCCTTAGTCATCGTCAGGCGTATGGCGGAATTTTCGCTATTACCATCATTAAAAGTCTGGCCGTACTGTTTGTCATCGGCGTCTTCTACACCACCGGAATTGTTTAAGGAGAATCATCATGAACTTAACGGGAAAAACCGCCCTGGTTACCGGCTCGACCAGTGGTATCGGATTAGGTATCGCACAGGTGCTGGCGCAAGCTGGCGCCACTCTGATCCTCAACGGGTTTGGTGATGTTGATGCTGCCAAAGACGCTGTTGCGCAGTATGGCAAAACGCCAGGCTATCATGGCGCGGAGCTGAGCGATGAAGCGCAAATTGCCGACATGATGCGCTATGCAGAGAGCGAATTCGGCGGTGTGGATATTCTTATCAATAACGCCGGGATCCAGCATGTTTCACCGATAGAAACCTTCCCGGTTGATAAATGGAACGCGATTATCGCGATTAACCTCTCCTCCGTTTTTCACACCACGCGTCTGGCGCTTCCCGGTATGCGCGCGCGAAACTGGGGGCGCATCATTAATATCGCTTCTGTTCACGGCCTGGTGGCTTCAAAAGAGAAATCTGCCTACGTAGCAGCGAAGCACGGTGTGGTGGGATTAACCAAGACCATCGCGCTGGAAACCGCGCAGACGGAAATCACCTGCAATGCGCTGTGTCCCGGCTGGGTGCTAACGCCGCTGGTCCAGCAGCAGATCGATAAACGTATTGCCGAAGGCGCAGAGCCTGAGGCAGCCCGTGACGCCTTGCTGGCTGAAAAGCAGCCGTCGCGCGAATTCGTTACCCCAGAGCAGTTAGGGAATCTCGCGTTATTCTTATGTTCAGACGGTGCGGCGCAAGTGCGTGGCGTAGCGTGGAATATGGATGGCGGTTGGGTAGCGCAATAACATCATCAGGTGCCGGATAAGAACTGGTCACATCCGGCACGACTTTATTAAGACTTCAGTTTGTAATCCAGCGTTATTTCCGCTTTCAGAACCTGAGATACCGGGCATCCGGCTTTTGCTTTCTGGATGATGCCGTCAAACGTGGCGGCGTCTATCCCCGGCACGCTCACCTGACTATGCAACGCGACTTTAGTGATCGCAAACCCGGCATCTACCTTATCCAGAGAAACATCGGCAGTGGTATCAATGGCATCTGGGGTAAACCCTGCTTCGCCCAGCATCAGTGAAAGCGCCATCGAGAAGCAGGCTGCATGGGCCGCGCCAATCAACTCTTCAGGATTGGTGCCTTTCTCACCTTCAAATCGTGTATTAAACCCATACGGTTGCTGATTTAACACGCCACTTTCGGTCGACACAGTGCCTTTGCCGCGCTTAATGTCGCCTTCCCAGTGTGCCTGACCTTTCTTATGGATAGTCATTACCGCTCTCCTGTGTTGTCGTCGGAGTTACTAGTATAGGACGCCCGGGAAAAAGCATGTTACATACGGGATAGTTCTCATTTGCCGCTTAAGCATTGACCTTTCAGATAAAATGACCGACCATCCAGAAAGCCGTTATGTTGAACATCGGCTTTATATCAGGTTGTATTTCGTCCGTTCTCATACGGGCTCGCCCTTGAAACCAGTAACAGGATTAAGGAGTTAGAATGAAATCGAACCGTCAGGCCCGTCATATTCTCGGACTGGACCACAAAATCTCAAATCAACGTAAAATCGTGACCGAAGGTGACAAAACCAACGTGGTCAACAATCCTACTGGAAGAAAGCGCCGCGCTGACGGCAAGTAGCCTTTCGCACGTCTGACTGAGTAACGAGATAAACACCATTGCAACCGCAGTGGTGTTTTTGCTTATAAAACCCCTTAACCCATTCACAATGCTTTATACTTCGCCCGTTTCCCTGGCGGACAGGCCACATACGATCATAAAGAGCGCCAGGGACGGTTATTCAAAAAAGAGTGAGTGACATGGAAAACGAAACTAAAAAACTGCGTTCCCTTTACATCCCTTACGCTGGCCCGGTACTGCTGGAGTTCCCTTTACTGAATAAAGGGAGCGCCTTCAGTGTGGAAGAACGCCGTAACTTCAACCTGCTGGGGTTACTGCCGGAAGTCGTCGAAACGATTGAAGAACAGGCTGAACGCGCCTGGATCCAATATCAGGGCTTCAAAACCGAAATCGACAAACATATTTACCTGCGCAACATCCAGGACACCAACGAAACCCTGTTTTATCGACTGGTGCATAATCACCTGGATGAGATGATGCCAGTTATCTATACCCCAACGGTCGGCGCAGCCTGTGAGCGTTTCTCTGAGATTTATCGTCGTGCGCGCGGCGTGTTTATCTCTTATCAGAACCGCCACAATATGGACGATATCCTGCAAAACGTCCCTAACCACAATATCAAGGTCATCGTTGTCACCGATGGCGAACGTATTTTAGGTCTTGGCGATCAGGGGATCGGCGGGATGGGCATTCCAATTGGTAAACTGTCGCTGTATACCGCATGTGGCGGAATTAGCCCGGCCTATACACTTCCGGTGGTACTGGACGTGGGGACCAACAACCAGCAACTGCTGAACGATCCGCTGTATATGGGCTGGCGCAATCCGCGTATCACTGATGATGAATACTACGAATTCGTTGATGAATTCATCCAGGCCGTGAAGCATCGCTGGCCGGACGTGCTGTTGCAGTTTGAAGATTTCGCCCAGAAAAACGCTATGCCACTGCTGACCCGTTATCGCGATGAAATTTGCTCATTTAACGACGATATTCAGGGCACCGCGGCGGTTACCGTCGGTACGCTGATTGCGGCTAGCCGCGCGGCCGGAAGCCAGCTGAGCGAACAAAACATCGTCTTCCTCGGCGCGGGTTCCGCCGGATGCGGGATCGCCGAGCAGATCATTGCGCAAATCCAGCGAGAAGGTTTAAGCGAAGAAGCGGCGCGTCAACGCGTATTCATGGTCGATCGCTTCGGCCTGTTAACCGACAAAATGCCGAACCTGCTCTCCTTCCAGACCAAACTGGTGCAAAAACGCGAAAATCTGCAGCACTGGGATACACAAGAAGATGTCCTGTCGTTGCTCGATGTGGTCCGCAACGTTAAACCTGACATCCTGATCGGGGTTTCCGGACAGGTTGGTCTGTTTACCGAAGAGATCATTCGCGAAATGCACAAGCATTGTCCGCGTCCGATCGTCATGCCGCTGTCTAACCCGACTTCTCGTGTAGAAGCCACGCCGCAGGATATTATCGCCTGGACCGAAGGCAACGCGCTGGTTGCGACCGGTAGCCCGTTTGCACCGGTAGTGTGGAAAGAGAAAACTTACCCGATCGCCCAGTGTAATAACGCGTACATCTTCCCGGGTATTGGCCTTGGCGTGATTGCTTCTGGCGCGTCGCGCATCACTGATGAAATGCTGATGTCGGCCAGTGAAACGCTGGCACAGTATTCACCGCTGGTGCTCAACGGTGAAGGACTGGTGCTACCGGAACTGAAAGATATTCAGACGGTTTCTCGTGCCATTGCCTTTGCCGTCGGTAAAATGGCCCAGCAGCAAGGTGTGGCAGTGAAAACCTCCGCCGAAGCGCTGCAACAGGCTATTGACGATAATTTCTGGCAGGCGGAATATCGCGATTACCGTCGTACTTCTATCTGACGGTTTGCCCGGCGGCACATTGCTGCCGGGCGTGCAAAGTTTGCGCGAAAGTGTAATTTGCGATTACACTTTCGCTACCGATCAACACTCTGAAAAACAAAAGGAGGATACTTATGCTGTACTGTGAACGTTTTATCGTTTCACATGCTTTTGGCGATCGCCAGTGCTCAAGCGTTATCGGTATCGTGCTGCGATAACTTCTGCTTGAGCGAAGCTAACTTCTAAACCCCCTTCTCTCGGGCTTACCGGGTTATCGTCAGCGATGTTTGACGAGGCGTTTTCACGCCTGTAACTCTTGAGTAAGCAACAATGAGCACATTACTAACCGCACAATCCTTACACGTTGATACGGCATTCGGCACGCTATTCGACGATCTTTCCTTTACCCTGAAAAAAGGCGACCGCATCGGGCTTATCGGTTACAACGGCTGCGGCAAAAGCACGCTGTTAAAACTGCTCGATGGCACGATTTCGCCCACCAGTGGAGCAATCGCGCAAGCGAATCACTGCCATCTCGCGCGTGTAGAACAACATCTACCTGACGATATATTGCCTCTTACGCTGCAGGAAGCCGTTCTCGCTCAACTTCCTGAGCATGAGCGTGCGGGTCAACAATGGCGAGTTGAAGCGCTGCTTGCCGAAATGGGTTTCACGCCAGAGAATTTATCTCTGACAGCGCAAACGTTGAGCGGTGGCCAGCACACACGCTTGCTATTAGCGCGGGCATTGATGCGTAATCCTGACCTGCTGCTGCTGGATGAACCGGGTAATCATCTGGATTTGCCAACATTACTGTGGCTGGAGCAGTTCTTACAGAACTGGTCTGGCAGTTTTGTGGTGGTTTCCCACGACCCGCAGTTGCTGGACGCGGTGACTCACGGAACGTGGATCCTACGCGATCGCACTCTCCATGCCTTTGATCTACCCTGCAGCGCGGCACGTCAGGCGCTGGCAGAAAGAGACGTCAGCGATGCTCTGCGCCACAAGGCTGAGCAAAAAGAGATAGACCGGGTTACCGCCAGCGGCAAACGGCTGGCAACCTGGGGGCGGATCTACGACAACGAAGATCTCTCCCGCAAGGCCAAGCAGATGGAAAAACAGGTGCAGCGCCTGAAAGAGGTGCAGACAGAAGTGACGGCAGGAAGTCAGTGGACACTAACATTGCAGGGTGATTCCCTGCGTGCAGATCGTTTGCTGGAGATGACCAATCTGTCTGTAGCCCCTGCTCCCGACGCAGATACACTGTTTTCCATTGCCGGTATTCGGTTAAAAAGCGGCGATCGCGTGGCGATTGTCGGGCGTAACGGTTGTGGGAAATCATCGCTGTTAAGGCTTATCTGGCAACAGTTTCAATCACAGCTGGCATCGCCTTCACTGGTGTTACACCCGCGCGTTACGCTGGGCTATTACGATCAGACGCTGCATCAGCTTGCCGATAACGATTCATTGTTTGACGCGCTGGAAGCGTTTGCCCCGCAGCCAGAGATTCGCAAGATGGCGCTGATTAGCGCGGGTTTTCCGTGGATTCGTCATACGCAGAGGGTCAGTACATTAAGCGGCGGTGAGCGCTCCCGGCTGCTGTTTGTGGGGCTGACGCTTGCGCGCTACAGTCTGCTGATGCTCGATGAACCGACCAACCATCTGGATATGGAAGGTAAAGAGGCGCTGGCAGAAACGCTACAAAGCTATAACGGCGGCGTGTTGCTGGTCAGTCACGACCGGCAGCTTATCAGCCAAAGCTGTAACCGGTTCTGGTTAATCGACAATGGCGAACTCAGTGAATGGCACGATCTGGAGGCGGTCAATGCGCGTATTCGGGAAACGTCCGCGGAGATAACCGTTCCCAAAACGGTGGTCGAAGCGAAAGTTGAAATAAGCTGTGACAGCTATGGATTGCTGGAACAACTCCTCGATCTGGAACAGCGTCTGGCCGACGATCTCGCCCGCAAGCCGAAACATCAAAAACCGCTGTTACAGGCGCAATGGCGTAAAGAGATTGAGCGTCTGAACTCACAACTGAAGTAATCTTTATTGCCGGATGGCGCAAGCTTATCCGGCCTACACCAGCAAAATGCGCGTTTAGGCCTGCCATCCGGCAATTCTTGCGTGACGCTTTCCAGATATTCCCCTTCTCCCTTTTTCTTTTAGCGCATTCGCCGCACAATTTTAAAAATCGCAATCTTGGCGTTGCGCTTCACGGAACATTAATGGTAGTGTTCCTCTTGAAGGAACAAGGATGATACGGATGATCATGAACTTCAGACACAAGGGATTGCGAGATTTGTTTCTTCATGGAAGAACATCAGGCGTTATGGCGAAACATGTCCGACGATTACGACACAGGCTTGCCGTTATTGATGCGGCAAGCAAGGTTACAGATATCAATATGCCCGGTTATAAGCTACATCCTCTGGTAGGTGATCGTGATGGCATATGGGCAATAGCTGTTTCAGGTAACTGGCGTATTACGTTTGAATTCGTCAATGGCGACGCGTACATACTGGACTACGAGGACTATCATTGATGAAGATGGCAAATCATCCCCGTCCTGGGGATATCATTCAGGAAGCGCTGGAAGAACTCAATGTCAGCCTGCGCGAGTTTGCCAGAGCTATGGAGATTGCACCTTCAACGGCAAGTCGACTATTAACCGGGAAAGCAGCCCTAACGCCTGAGATGGCGATTAAACTCTCTGTGGTGATTGGCAGCTCACCCGAAATGTGGTTAAACCTGCAAACTACCTGGAGTCTGGCAGAGGCCCAAAAAAGCGTGGATATTTCACGCCTGCGTAAGCTGGCAGTACAGTGATAAAAGTAAATGCCGGATAAACTTTTGCTATCCGGCATACCATTTATTGCTGCGGTTTTTTCTCTTTCCAGTCATCCCAGGCCTGTTTGATCTCTTGCTTTGCCGTAGCGGCGTCGTTGAAACCGTTTAATTCGACCTTCTTGCGCCCTTCCGGCAGATCTTTGTACACGCGGAAGAAAGATTCCAGACGTTGAACTTCAATCTTGGGCAGATCGCTCAATTCTTTGATGTTGTCATAAGTGGGGTCAATTTTACTGGCCGGCACGGCGACAATTTTGTCGTCCTTTTCACCGCCGTCGATCATCTTCAGGACGCCTATTGCGCGCAGCTTAATCAACGTCCCCGGGGCCAGCGGCGCACGAGTATAAAAGATAACATCCAGCGGGTCGCCGTCACCGGCTAAAGACTGGGTTAGTGAACCGTAGTTGGCGGGATAGGCAACCGGCATTGACTGGAAGCGATCGGCAACGATAAACCCGGTTTTGGCGTCGGTTTCATATTTAATCATTCCACCTGCCGGGATTTCGGTTACGGCATAAAACTCTTCCGGGTTATTCTCCGGCTGAGGAAATTCGAGGATGTTCTGCGCCTGAGCTGAAGCACAAAGAAACACGCTGATTGCGAGTAGTTTTTTCACCAGATGCATTGTCTTTTAACTCTTCTATTATTGGAAAGACAACACCTTACGTTCAGCAGATGACAGAAACATGACGTTTTTTTGGCAAAAAAATGGCGCTACCGATGTAGCGCCATTGCGTAGAGGGAACATCAGGGATTAGTTAACCCCTTCCTCGCTCTCTTTTTTCGCTTCTTGTCTTTCAACTTCGCGATACCAACGTGGGTGATGTTTCTTCGCCCAGCGACGGCTCACCTTCCCTTCAACCATGCCTTTAATCGAACCTTTCACCCAGAATGCCATATACATATGGATGAGGATGGCGTGCATCAGGATAATCCCCGCCGCCGCATGGATCAGCAGGCTATAGCGCACGACCTGCATTGGGAAGAACTGTGCAAAGTATGGACGCCAGATAATAATACCGGTAATCAGCAGCACGAAAATCATGCTCATGATCGACCAGAACATCATTTTCTGCCCGGCGTTGTACTTGCCCACATCCGCCACTTTGTGTTCATTGCCTTTCAGCACTTCCACAATGTTTTTCAGCCACGGAATATCTTTTTTATCCGGGATGTTGTGGTGCACAAAGCGCACAAACATGAACATTAGCGCGACGAAGATCAGTATGCCGAAGAACGGGTGCAAAATGCGTCCCATCTGCGGCGTACCGAAGGTTTGCGTCAGCCATTGCAGAGTCGGGAAGAAGAACGAAATCCCCGACAGCGCCACCAGGAAGAAGCAGATCACCACCGTCCAGTGACAGGCGCGGTCGATAAACTTCGTGCGCACAATCATTTTCGACTTACTCATGATGTTCCTCCTCGTCGTCGTCCACTTCCTTATTCGGACCGATACCAATGTAGTGGTAAATCAGCCCGGCGAAGGTGGCGATAAATCCGGCAGCGGCCAGCGGTTTCAGCGCCCCTTTCCACAGATTGATAGAGGTATCGATCTGCGGATCTTTCGGCAGGCCGTGATACAGCTCCGGCTGGTTGGCATGATGCAGAACGTACATAACGTGCGTACCACCCACACCTTCCGGGTTGTAGAGACCGGCGTGTTCGAAACCGCGTGCTTTCAGTTTTGCCACACGCTGTTCGCCCATTTCCAGCATTTCCTGCTTGGTGCCGAAATGTATTGCCCCGGTCGGACAGGTCTTCACGCAGGCAGGTTCCTGCCCGACGCTGACCCGGTCGACACACAGCGTACATTTATACACGCGGTTATCCTCTTTATTGAGGCGCGGAATATTAAATGGACACCCGGCAATACAGTAGCCGCAGCCAATACAGTGTTCTGACTGGAAATCGACAATCCCGTTGGCGTACTGGATGATTGCCCCGGCAGACGGGCATGCCTTCAGGCAGCCCGGATCTTCACAGTGCATACAGCCGTCTTTACGAATCAGCCATTCCAGCTTGCCGTTCTGTTCGGTTTCGGTAAACCGCATCACCGTCCAGGACTTGGCGCTGAGATCGGCGGGGTTGTCATACACCCCGACGCAGTGGCCAACTTCATCGCGGATATCGTTCCACTCTGAGCATGCCACCTGACAGGCCTTGCAGCCTATACAGGTGGAAACGTCGATCAGCTTCGCGACCTCGGCTTTGTAATCACGGGCCTGAGGTGGCGGCGTGATGGAGTTTGTTGCGGACCGTTTGATGATGTCCTGCGTTTCCATAGACATATGTTCGCCTCCCTTACGCCTTCTCGATGTTAACTAAAAACGCTTTGTATTCCGGCGTTTGCGAGTTTGCATCACCGACATTCGGCGTCAGGGTGTTGGCGATAAAGCCTTTACGCGCGACTCCTTCAAAGCCCCAGTGGATTGGGATCCCAACCGTTTCAACCTGCTGACCGTTGACGTTCAGGGTACGCAGACGACGGGTCACCACGGCAACTGCGCGAATAAATCCACGTTTACTGCTAACTTTCACGTGATCGCCGTTGTTGATCCCTTTCGCTGCCGCCAGCGTTTCGCTGATTTCCACAAACTGCTCTGGCTGGGCAATCGCATTCAGCAACGCGTGCTTGGTCCAGGTATGGAAATGTTCGGTCAGACGATAGGTCGTCCCGACGTACGGGAAGTCCTGTTTCGTGCCCATACGGAGTTTATCCGCCTCGTACAGACGCGCTGCCGGGTTGGAGATCACATTCGGGTGCAGCGGGTTAGTACCCAGCGGCGTTTCCATCGGCTCGTAGTGTTCCGGGAACGGACCTTCCGCCATCTTATCGATAGCAAACAGACGCCCCAGCCCTTCCGGCTGCATGATAAATGGATTGGTGCCACTGCCCGGTGCCGCGGTATTGAAATCCGGGATATCGTTACCCGTCCACTTCGTACCGTTCCACTGGATAAGCATGCGTTTTGGATCCCACGGTTTACCCTGTGGATCCGCCGAAGCGCGGTTATACAGCACGCGACGATTCAGCGGCCATGCCCAGGCCCAGCCCAGCGTATTACCCAGGCCTGACGGATCGGCGTTATCGCGATTGGCCATCTGGTTGCCCTGCTCGGTCCAGCTACCGGTATAAATCCAGCAGGATGATGACGTAGAACCATCATCGCGCAGCAACGCAAAGCTGTTGAGCAACTGACCTTTCTTCGCAACCAGTACACCGTTGGCATCATAGAGATCTTCCAGCGCATAGCCGTTGTTCTCTTTCGCCACTTCCTCTGAGTGCGGTTCGTCCGGCTGCTTATAGTTCCAGCTCATTTTCAGAACGGGTTCTACAGCTTTACCGCCTTCAGTGCGATACATGTCTCGCAGACGGTGGTAAATACCGGCCAGAATTTCGCCGTCGTTGCGGGCTTCGCCCGGTGCGTCCTGACCTTTCCAGTGCCACTGCAGCCAACGGCCGGAGTTGGCGATGGAGCCGTCCTCTTCCGCAAAGCAGGTAGAAGGCAAACGGAAGACTTCGGTCTGAATCGACGCAGGATCAACGTCGTTTGACTCACCGTGGTTCTGCCAGAACGTTGAGGTCTCGGTCACCAGCGGATCGATAACCACCAGATACTTCAGTTTGCTGAGGCTCTGCACCACTTTGTTTTTGTCCGGGAAGGACGCAACCGGGTTAAAGCCCTGACAGATGTAGCCGGTGACTTTTCCGCTATCCATCATGTTGAAGTATTTGATTACGTCATAGGACTGATCCCACTTCGGCAGCCACTCAAAACCCCAGTCGTTTTCTTTCTGTGCAGCATTGCCGTAGAAAGATTTCATCAAGCTGACGAAGAACTTCGGATAGTTGCCCCAGTAGTTAACCTGATCGGCCAATGTCGCTTTTGGCGTGTTCGCGGCCAGATAGGTTTGCAGATCTGTCTGTTTCTCTGACGGCAGCGTCAGGTAGCCCGGCAGGCTGGTAGAGAGCAGACCTAAGTCGGTTAACCCTTGAATGTTGGAGTGACCGCGCAAGGCGTTGACACCGCCACCTGCCATCCCCATGTTGCCGAGCAGCAACTGGATCATCGCCATGGTGCGGATGTTCTGTGCCCCGACGGTATGCTGAGTCCAACCCAACGCATACAGGAACGTGGTGGTGCGATCGGCTGCGCTGGTGGAAGCCAGCACTTCGCAGACTTTCAGGAAGTCTTCTTTCGGCGTACCACAAATGTTTTCCACCACATCCGGCGTGTAGCGGGAAACGTGCTGTTTTAGCAGGTTCCAGACACAGCGAGGATGGCTTAACGTTTCATCGCGTTTCGCGTAGCCGTTTTCATCGAACTGGTAGTTCCAGGACGATTTATCATATTGGCGTTTGTTTGCGTCATAACCGCTGAACAGACCGTCTTCGAAAGCAAAGTCATCCCGCACCAGCAGGCTGGCGTTGGTGTAATGCTTAACGTATTCAGCGTTGATTTTGTTGTTTTCAATCAGGTACAGCAAGACGCCGGACAGGAACGTAATGTCCGTGCCGGAACGAATTGGCGCATAGATATCCGCCACCGAAGCTGTACGTGTAAAACGAGGGTCAACAACAATCAGCGTGGCATCATTGTTGTTTTTTGCTTCCATCGCCCAGCGGAATCCCACCGGATGTGCTTCAGCGGCGTTACCGCCCATCACCATCACGACGTTAGCGTTTTTAATATCAACCCAGTGGTTGGTCATCGCACCGCGACCAAATGTTGGAGCAAGACTTGCTACCGTTGGTCCGTGTCAGACGCGCGCCTGGTTGTCTACTGCCAGCATGCCGAGTGAGCGCACAAATTTTTGCGTCAGCATACCGGTTTCATTACTTGCCGCAGATGCACACAGCATCCCGGTTGAAAGCCAGCGGTTTACCGTTACGCCCTGCTCATTCTTCTCAATAAAGTTGGCGTCACGGTCAGTTTTCATCAGCTTCGCGATACGGGTGAATGCTTCATCCCAGCTGATACGCTGCCATTTGTCGGAACCAGGGGCGCGATATTCCGGGTAACGCAGACGGTTTTCACTGTGCACGTAATCCAGTAATCCAGCGCCCTTAGGACATAATGCCCCGCGGCTCACCGGATGATCCGGATCCCCTTCAATATGGTAAATCGACTCTTTGGCGTTTTTTGCTCCATCTCCCAGGCTATACATTAATAGCCCGCAACCTACGGAACAGTATGTGCAGGTGTTTCGGATCTCTTTGGCGCGTAACAGCTTATAGTTTCGCGCCTGAGCCAGTGCCATTTTGGGTGCAAAACCCAAAGCAGCCACTGTTGTTCCCGCCATACCGCCCGCGCAGATTTTAAAAAATTGTCTGCGGCTGACGTCCATTGCTTTCCTCTTTTTTGCAGGGGTTCGTACAGGAAATCTCTCAAATTGCGCCAGCGCGGCAATCTGAACGATGCCATGTACAACTTCGCGACGAAACTATCAGCTATATCCATATTTTTTTTGCGTCAAATCAATAACGAAACGGTTCCGCTACTAAATAGTGCACTTTGTTTAACTCTTGTACCCATAAGGGAGTATGGGAAAGGCAATTAATTAGCGCGCTACGGTATAAAAGTGCTATAAATTTCAGCTTAAATTTTTGCCAGTACCATGGACAGACAATCAGAATGACAAAACAAAAGGCAACGTTAATTGGGCTCATTGCCATCGTGCTCTGGAGCACGATGGTCGGACTCATGCGTGGGGTAAGTGAAGGACTGGGTCCTGCGGGCGGCGCAGCAATGATTTTTTCCTTAAGTGGTCTGTTGCTGATATTTACCGTCGGCTTTCCGAATATCAGAAAAATTCCTGTGCGTTATTTAATCGCTGGTAGCGTGCTTTTTGTTACCTATGAAATATGTTTAGCGCTGGCTCTCGGTTATGCGGCTACTCGTCACCAGGCTATTGAAGTCGGTATGGTCAATTATCTCTGGCCAAGTTTGACAATATTGTTTGCTATTTTATTTAATGGTCAAAAAACAACCTGGTTGGTAATCCCTGGATTAATTATCGCATTGACCGGGGTTTGTTGGGTATTGGGTGGTGAAAACGGTCTTAACCTTGATGAAATTATCAGCAATGTTGCCAGCAGTCCGCTGAGCTATTTTCTCGCCTTTCTCGGCGCTTTTATCTGGGCAACGTATTGCACGGTGACCAATAAATATGCAAAAGGCTTTAACGGCATCACCGTGTTCGTTTTACTAACAGCCGCAAGTTTGTGGATTTACTATTTTATGACTCCGCAACCAGAAATGATTTTCAGCACTTCGGTGACTATTAAAATGTTCTCAGCGGCATTAACGTTAGGATTTGCCTATGCGGCGTGGAATATTGGCATTTTGCATGGCAACGTGACCATCATGGCCGTAGGATCCTATTTTACCCCTGTGCTCTCTTCTGCACTGGCTGCTGTGTTACTCAGTGCACCGCTTTCGCTATCTTTCTGGCAGGGCGCACTGATGGTCTGCGCGGGTTCGCTACTTTGTTGGCTGGCAACGCGCCGCGCCTGAAAAAAACCGGGTTTTATCACAAACAAATAAAACCCGGCTATACTTTAGACAAATTGATGAATAATAATTGTTCATTCCACTTGCGATTTATGTTTTCATTTGTTTAATTAAATGTTAAATATATGGTAATTAGTTAACACACGAAAATATTATGCGGTTATCTATATCCATTCATATGCATATATTACACATGCGGAACTAACGCCATTTAAATCATAGCCCTGACAATAGTCCCCTACGTAAATATACCCATTCAGATTTGTCACATATAAAGATTAATACAATCAACCATATTATGTAGATCTGGATCACACAACTTCAAATATTTCGCAATATTATGAAACTTATTATTGAACTTATACCACTGCGTCATTTAAAAATAGTTTGCCATTGACGAACCCCTTCGTTTAGCAATGGTTTAGGAAACACACCAAGAAAAAATTATAAGGATTATTTAGAATGAAACTTAAATTAGTTGCAGTGGCAGTGACTAGCCTGTTGGCGGCAGGTGCGGTAAACGCAGCTGAGGTATATAACAAAGACGCAAACAAACTGGATATCTACGGAAAAGTTCACGCTCAGCACTACTTCTCTGACGACAACGGCAGCGATGGCGACAAAACCTACGCGCGTCTGGGCTTCAAAGGTGAAACTCAGATCAATGACCAGCTGGTTGGTTTTGGTCAGTGGGAATATGAATTCAAAGGCAACCGTTCTGAATCCCAGGGCTCTGAAGCAGACAAAACTCGTCTGGCATTCGCTGGTCTGAAATTCGCTGAATACGGTTCTTTCGACTACGGTCGTAACTACGGCGTGGCCTACGACATCGGCGCATGGACCGACGTCCTGCCTGAGTTCGGTGGTGATACCTGGACCCAGACTGACGTATTCATGACTGGCCGTACTACCGGCGTTGCAACCTACCGTAACACCGACTTCTTCGGTCTGGTTGAAGGTCTGAACTTTGCTGCTCAGTACCAGGGCAAAAATGACCGTGACAACCTGAAAGAAGCTAACGGTGACGGCTTCGGTCTGTCTACCACTTATGAGTATGAAGGCTTTGGCGTAGGTGCTACCTATGCGAAATCTGACCGTACCGACAAACAGTCTGTCGGTAACGGCGGTTTCATGGCTTCCGGTAAAAACGCTGAAGTATGGGCCGCTGGTCTGAAATATGATGCGAACAACATCTACCTGGCAACCACCTACTCTGAAACCCGCAACATGACCACCTATGGTGGCTCCGGTGTTACTGGTATTGCAGATAAAGCACAGAACTTTGAAGTAGTTGCTCAGTACCAGTTCGACTTCGGTCTGCGTCCGTCCGTTGCTTACCTGAAATCCAAAGGTAAAGACATCAACGGTTACGGCGACCAGGATCTGGTTGAATACGTAGACCTGGGTGCTACTTACTACTTCAACAAAAACATGTCCACCTTCGTTGATTACAAAATCAACCTGCTGGATGACAACAACTTCACCAATGCAGCGAAAGTGTCAACTGACAACATCGTGGCTGTTGGTCTGAACTACCAGTTCTAATTTTGTTGTAGTCAGAATACAAAGCCAGTCCTTCAAGGGCTGGCTTTTTCTCTTGATGTAGACTCGGTCATAAGGAGTATGCCGTGCAGACATTCACTGGTCGTTGTCTTTGCGGACAGAGTCATTTTACCGTCGACGTCGAAATGCTGGATGTCTATGCCTGCCATTGTACGCTGTGTCAGAAATGGTCTGGCGGCATCGCCATGTATCTGGAAGCCAGCGCTCACCCGCTGATGTCACCAGAATCGGTAGAACCTTCGCACTTTCCTTCCTCAAATCGTGGTGAACGGTTCTTCTGTTCCGGCTGCGGATGCCCACTGTGGTTTACGTTGACGGACAGCGATCGCTACTTTATTCCGTGGACACTTCTGGAGCTTAATGAGGTAGATCGCCGCCGCCTGATATTAGCAGCAGAAATCTATACGGAAACACAGCCTGCGTTCTGGAGATTGACGGGGCAATACGCTCGACTGAGTGGGAAAGAAGTCGAAGAGATGGATTACCCCTGTCATTTAGCTCACTAGTTATTAACGTTGTACCTTTGCCAGACTGAACCACATTCCTATCGCTAATACGATAAGCATGCTGCCGGCGCTGCTTAAGGCCACGCTATGTGACCAGGTGAACGCTTCTCTGGCAGCCGTCAGCAATGCCTCACTCAGTGACGACGGGAGCGAGTGCGCCAGTTGTACCGCCTCCCCCATTGACGATGAGGCACGTTCCATTTCCTGCGGATTAAGTCCGGCTGGCGGCAGAATCGATGCAGAAAAGCTACGGCTCAACAGCAAACCAAAGATAGCTATCCCAAGTCCGGCTCCCAGTTCATAAGCCATTGTCTCGATGGCACCCGCGGCCGCGGCTTTTTCCGCAGGTGCTGCTGCCATGATAGCCGCTGTTGAAGCCAGAAGCGCACTGGCGGCGCTGAAGCCGAGCAAAGCCATCAAAATCCAGGCTTGTACCTGTTGGCTACTGAAATCCGTCATCGCCAGGCCGTAAAAGCTAACAGCGCTCAGCGCCATACCCGCCGTCGCCACACATCGTAATCCCAGACGTGAAACCAACATACCGGCAATCGGTCCGCTGAAACCACTTGCCAGCATCACCGGCAGCATGAACAACCCTGCCTGATACGGTGTTAAGCCGTGGACAAACTGTAGCTCCTGAGCCATCAGTAACTCGAAACCCACCAGCGTTATCATCGCGGTCATCGCCATCACTACGCCACTTAAGATTATGCGATGTGTGAACAACCGCATATCAATCATCGGGCGGGCTGCCGCAAGCTGGATGCGGACAAACTGCCACAACAGCAAAGCGCCGGTTAACAGCGTCAGGGCGATGGCAACGGTCGCCGTATGCCCTTTCAGCGCGGTTTTGGCGCTGTAAACCAGCAGCAGAATGGCAACAATCAGCATTATCGCATGACCAAAATTTAACGATTGATCGCGACGTCCAGCCTGACGCGGCACTAAGCGTGCGGTTAAGGCCATTACCACCAGGACAATCGGTACATTAATTAAGAATACTGATCCCCAGTAGAAGTGCTCCAGTAGCATCCCGCCAACCAGTGGGCCAAACGCCGCACCGCCGGAACCAACCGCGGCCCAGACGCCGAGCGCCATATTACGATGCCGTTGCTCAGCGAACGTGGCGCGAATCCCCGCAAGCGTTGCCGGCACAATCATCGCCGCGCCAATCGCCAACACGGCCCGGGTGACAATCAGCCAGCTGGCGCTATGAGCAAAAGCGGCCGCCAGTGATGCCAGACCAAACAAGCCTCCACCTAACAGCAGCAGGCGTTTAAAGCCGATGCGATCGCCCAGCGCGCCCATTGGCAATACCATACCTGCCATTACCAGGGAATAAATATCAATGATCCACAGCAGCTCGTTGCCACTGGCACCCAGCGTCATACTCAGCGTGGGCGCGGCAACGTGCAGCACCGTTGCATCAATCGCAACAGGGATGTAGACCAGCACAATAATCACTAACGTTAACCACTGACGAAACATAAAACTCCCTTCAAAACTGAAACTGGACACACGTCCAGGTTCGGCGATCCTACGGAAATTTGAACGTATGTCCAACTTTTTGTTAGACTGCGTGCTAAACGGATATGGGAGGAACGATGAGCTATCTAAATCGGGATGAACGTCGGGAAGTGATTCTGCAGGCGGCAATGCGCGTCGCGCTTGAGGAAGGATTTACCGCCATGACGGTGCGGCGTATTGCCACGGAAGCTCAGGTGTCAACCGGCCAGGTGCATCATCACTTTACGTCTGCCGGCGAGTTAAAATCCCTCGCTTTTGTGCAACTGATCCGTACTCTTCTGGATGCCGAACTGGTCAGCGCAAACGCCAGCTTCCGTGAACGGCTGCATGCCATGCTGGGCAGCGAAGATGGCGGGTTCGAACCCTATATAAAACTATGGCGTGAAGCGCAGGTTCTGGCGGATAAAGATCCGGAAATCAAAAGCGCTTACCTGATGACCATGCGGATGTGGCACGAAGAAACCGCCGCTATCATCTCTCAGGGACAGAAAGCCGGTGAGTTTTCTTCACGCCCGGATGCTGCCGATGTGGCCTGGCGTTTAATTGCGTTGGTATGCGGTCTGGATGGCATCTATGTATTAGGCATTGAGGAAATGGCCGATCCTGCATTCGAACGCCACCTGGATAGTATGATTACGTTAGAGTTAGTTAATTGATGTTATAGATGAATTAATAATACATCTTTTATATTTACAATTGGTAACACTTAAGCAACGTGTAATTCCCTCATCACGCCGCGTTATTGCGCTTTTTTATCTATTCTTTCAGTCAATATTCCCAAAACTTTTCAATAGTTTCTAAAAGAACTCGCGCGGCGCTGTATGCGTTTATTTCTTTTTCATGAACGGCATGTGCATGGAGAATAATATGTCAGCATCAAATGAGAAAAATAATCGTTATCTTTTAACTGACTGGAAACCCGAAAATCCTGCCTTTTGGGAAAACAAAGGTAAGCACATTGCCCGAAGAAACCTCTGGATATCAGTGAGTTGCTTGCTGCTTGCGTTTTGCGTCTGGATGTTGTTCAGCGCTGTTGCTGTCAATCTGAATAAAATTGGTTTTAATTTTACCACCGATCAACTGTTTTTATTAACGGCATTACCTTCTCTTTCTGGTGCAATATTGCGCGTTCCCTACTCCTTTATGGTACCTATATTTGGGGGGCGACGCTGGACCATTTTTAGCACCGTCATTCTGGTTATTCCCTGCGTCTGGCTCGGTTTTGCCGTGCAAAATACGGCTACTCCGTTTGGCGTATTTATTATCATTGCGCTGATGTGTGGGTTTGCTGGCGCTAACTTTGCCTCCAGCATGGGCAATATCAGTTTTTTCTTCCCCAAAGCGAAGCAAGGTAGCGCACTAGGCATTAACGGTGGCCTCGGCAACCTCGGTGTCAGCGTGATGCAGTTGATCGCGCCGCTGGTGATCTTTCTCCCCATTTTTACCTTCCTGGGCGTGCAGGGCGTACCACAAGCTGATGGATCGTTACTGTCACTGGCCAATGCCGCATGGATTTGGGTGCCGTTACTGCTGATAGCGACCGTGGCAGCGGGCATAGGAATGAACGACATTGCCAGTTCGAAGGCCTCAATTGCCTCCCAACTACCGGTCCTCAAGCGTTTTCATTTGTGGTTATTAAGTCTGCTGTATCTCGCCACCTTCGGTTCGTTTATCGGTTTTTCAGCAGGCTTTGCCATGCTGGCGAAAACACAGTTCCCTGACGTGAATATTCTGCAACTGGCGTTCTTTGGGCCCTTCATCGGTGCGCTTGCGCGATCGGCGGGCGGCGTTATCTCTGACAAGTTTGGTGGTGTGCGTGTCACCTTAATTAACTTCATCTTTATGGCACTGTTCAGCGCCCTGCTGTTTCTCACTTTGCCCGGCTCGGGCGAAGGAAGCTTTATCGCGTTTTACCTGGTGTTTATGGGCTTGTTCCTGACCGCGGGTCTGGGAAGCGGTTCGACCTTCCAGATGATTGCGGTGATCTTTCGCAAAATCACCATTTACCGGGTGAAGCTGCACGGTGGTACTGAAGAACAGGCCCAGCGTGAGGCGGTAACCGATACCGCCGCCGCCCTGGGATTTATCTCCGCAATTGGCGCTGTCGGGGGCTTCTTCATCCCGAAAGCGTTTGGTTCATCGCTGGCGCTGACCGGATCTCCGGTAGGCGCCATGAAAATATTCCTTGTGTTCTACATCGTCTGCGTGCTGGTGACCTGGCTGGTTTACGGCCGTAAATCACAAAAAAAATAGTCATCTTTTGGCCTGTGTAGGCAACGTTATTCGAAGCAGGAGTTATGTCATGAGTAAACTGTTAGACCGCTTTCGCTACTTTAAACAAAAGGGCGATACGTTTGCCGAGGGGCATGGGCAAGTAATGCACACCAACCGGGACTGGGAAGACAGCTATCGTCAGCGCTGGCAGTTCGATAAAATTGTGCGATCTACCCACGGCGTTAACTGTACCGGCTCATGCAGCTGGAAAATCTACGTCAAAAACGGGCTGGTAACCTGGGAAACTCAGCAAACCGACTACCCGCGTACCCGCCCTGACCTGCCAAATCATGAGCCCCGTGGCTGCCCACGCGGCGCAAGTTACTCGTGGTATCTCTACAGCGCTAACCGCCTGAAATATCCACTGGTGCGTAAACGCTTAATCGAATTGTGGCGCGACGCCCTGTCCCGCCAGCCCGATCCGGTGCTGGCCTGGGAATCCATTATGAACGACCCGCAAAAATGCCAGAGCTACAAGCAGGTACGCGGGCGCGGTGGGTTTATCCGTTCCAACTGGAAAGAACTTAATCAACTGATTGCTGCTGCCAACGTCTGGACGGTGAAAACCTACGGCCCTGATCGTGTGGCCGGATTCTCTCCCATCCCCGCAATGTCGATGGTCTCCTATGCCGCAGGTACGCGCTATCTCTCGCTACTGGGCGGAACCTGTCTGAGCTTCTATGACTGGTACTGCGACTTACCGCCCGCGTCACCGATGACCTGGGGCGAGCAGACCGACGTTCCTGAATCCGCCGACTGGTATAACTCCAGCTATATCATCGCCTGGGGCTCTAACGTGCCGCAGACCCGTACCCCGGACGCGCACTTTTTTACTGAAGTTCGCTACAAAGGCACCAAGACAATTGCCATTACGCCAGACTACTCGGAAGTCGCCAAACTGTGCGACCAGTGGCTGGCACCGAAACAAGGGACAGACAGCGCGCTGGCAATGGCGATGGGCCACGTCATCCTGAAAGAGTTCCATCTCGACAATCCCAGCGATTATTTCCTCAATTACTGTCGTCGCTATACCGATATGCCGATGCTGGTGCTGCTGGATGCCCGCGAAGATGGCAGCTACGTGCCTGGGCGCATGATGCGCGCCTCAGACCTTGTCGATGGTCTGGGTGAAAGCAACAATCCAGAGTGGAAAACGGTGGCTTTCAACCGCGAGGGCGAACTGGTTGTCCCGAACGGATCTATCGGTTTTCGCTGGGGCGAGAAAGGCAAATGGAACCTGGAACCCCTGGCGGCTGGTGCTGAAACAGAGCTTTCCCTCTCGCTGCTTGGCCAGCATGATGACGTGACCGGCGTGGCATTCCCCTATTTTGGCGGCAACGAAAACCCACATTTTCGCAGTGTAAAACAAGAACCGGTGCTGATCCGTCGACTACCGGTAAAACATCTCACCCTCGCTGACGGTAGCCGTTGCCCGGTGGTGAGCGTCTATGATCTAGTGCTGGCGAATTACGGCCTCGACCGTGGTCTGGATGATGTTCATAGCGCACAAGATTACAGCGAAGTAAAAGCCTACACCCCGGCCTGGGGTGAGCAAATTACCGGCGTGCCACGCCGTCATATCGAACAAATCGCCCGTGAGTTTGCCGATACCGCGCACAAAACGCATGGCCGTTCGATGATCATCCTCGGGGCTGGCGTTAACCACTGGTATCACATGGACATGAACTACCGCGGGATGATTAACATCCTGGTATTCTGTGGTTGCGTGGGACAAAGCGGCGGCGGCTGGGCGCACTATGTGGGTCAGGAGAAACTGCGTCCGCAAACCGGTTGGTTGCCGCTGGCCTTTGCGCTGGACTGGAACCGCCCACCGCGTCAGATGAACAGCACCTCGTTTTTCTACAACCACTCCAGTCAGTGGCGTTATGAAAAACTCACCGCGCAAGAGCTCCTCTCTCCGCTGGCCGATGCGTCGAAGTTTAGCGGACATTTGATTGACTTTAACGTACGAGCTGAACGAATGGGCTGGCTGCCCTCTGCGCCGCAGCTTAACCTTAACCCATTGACCGTCAAAGCGAAGGCAGAACAGGCTGGGTTATCTCCTGCGCAATACACTGCCCAAGCGCTGAAGTCGGGTGATATTCGTTTTGCCTGCGAGCAGCCGGATAGCGGCAAAAACCACCCACGCAACCTCTTCGTCTGGCGCTCTAACCTGCTCGGTTCCTCAGGTAAAGGGCATGAATACATGCTCAAGTATTTACTGGGTACCGAAAGCGGGATCCAGGGGGAAGCGCTCGGTTCAAGTGAGGGTATTAAACCTGAAGAGGTTGAATGGCAGTCCGCGGCGATAGAGGGCAAGCTCGATCTGCTGGTCACGCTCGATTTCCGTATGTCCAGCACCTGTTTGTTCTCCGATATCGTTTTGCCAACCGCTACCTGGTATGAAAAAGACGATATGAACACCTCGGATATGCATCCGTTTATTCACCCGTTGTCCGCGGCGGTCGACCCGGCATGGGAATCGAAGAGTGACTGGGAAATTTATAAAGGCATCGCCAAAGTGTTCTCTGAGGTATGTGTCGGACACCTTGGACAAGAAACGGATGTGGTGTTGCAACCACTGCAACACGACTCTCCGGCAGAGCTGGCGCAGCCGTTTGACATTTTGGACTGGCGCAAAGGCGAATGCGATCTCCTCCCGGGGAAAACGGCACCGAATATCGCCGTTGTGGAACGTGACTACCCCGCTACCTACGAACGCTTTACTTCACTCGGTCCGCTCATGGACAAGCTTGGTAACGGTGGGAAAGGCATTGCGTGGAATACCCAGGCGGAAGTCGATTTCCTCGGCAAGCTGAACTACACCAAACGCGAAGGCCCGGCAAAAGGCCGACCGCTGATTGATACCGCGCTGGATGCCTCTGAGGTGATCCTCGCCCTGGCGCCGGAAACCAACGGTCAGGTGGCGGTGAAAGCCTGGGAAGCGCTGGGGGCGATGACCGGACGCGACCATACGCATCTGGCGTTGAACAAAGAAGACGAAAAGATTCGTTTTCGCGATATCCAGGCGCAGCCGCGCAAAATCATCTCCAGTCCTACCTGGTCCGGCCTTGAAAGCGAACATGTCTCCTATAACGCAGGCTATACCAACGTCCACGAGTTGATCCCATGGCGTACCCTGTCCGGTCGCCAGCAGCTGTACCAGGATCACGCGTGGATGCGAGCCTTCGGTGAAAGCCTGGTGGCGTATCGTCCGCCTATCGATACCCGCAGCGTCAGTGAAATGCGCGAGGTTCCGCCTAACGGCTTCCCGGAAAAAGCCCTCAACTTCCTGACGCCGCACCAGAAATGGGGGATCCACTCCACCTACAGCGAAAACCTACTGATGCTGACGCTTTCGCGCGGCGGCCCCATTGTCTGGATCAGCGAGACCGATGCCAAAGAGCTGGGCATTGAGGATAACGACTGGATTGAAGCCTTCAACGCCAACGGTGCGCTCACCGCGCGTGCAGTGGTGAGTCAACGCGTGCCGCCGGGAATGACCATGATGTATCACGCTCAGGAGCGAATCATGAATATCCCAGGCTCGGAAGTCACCGGGATGCGTGGCGGGATCCATAACTCGGTCACCCGCGTCTGCCCGAAACCCACGCACATGATCGGCGGCTATGCGCAACTGGCATACAGCTTCAACTATTACGGGACGGTCGGCTCTAACCGCGATGAGTTCATCATGATTAGAAAAATGAAAAACATTAACTGGCTGGATGATGAAGGTCGCGATCAGGTACAGGAGGCGAAAAAATGAAAATACGCTCACAGGTAGGCATGGTCCTTAATCTGGATAAGTGCATCGGCTGCCACACCTGCTCCGTCACCTGTAAAAACGTCTGGACCGGGCGTGAAGGGATGGAATATGCGTGGTTTAACAACGTCGAGACTAAACCGGGGATTGGTTATCCGAAAAACTGGGAAGATCAGGAAGAGTGGCAAGGCGGCTGGGTTCGCGATGTCAACGGCAAGATAAGACCGCGTCTGGGCGGTAAGATGGGCGTGATCACCAAAATTTTCGCCAACCCGGTGATCCCGCAAATCGATGATTACTATGAACCGTTTACCTACGATTATCAGCATCTGCATAGCGCGCCGGAGAGCAAGAATCAGCCCACCGCGCGTCCGCGTTCGCTGATAGATGGTAAACGGATGGACAAGATTATCTGGGGTCCAAACTGGGAAGAACTGCTTGGTGGCGAATTTTCAAAACGTGCCCGCGACCGTAACTTCGAGAAGATGCAAAAGGAGATGTACGGTCAGTTCGAAAACACCTTCATGATGTATTTACCGCGCCTGTGCGAGCACTGTCTGAACCCAAGCTGTGTCGCCACCTGCCCGAGCGGTGCTATCTATAAGCGTGAAGAAGACGGCATTGTGCTGATCGACCAGGACAAATGTCGCGGTTGGCGCTTGTGCATCAGCGGCTGTCCGTACAAAAAAATCTACTTTAACTGGAAGAGCGGTAAGTCAGAGAAGTGCATTTTCTGCTACCCGCGTATTGAGTCCGGCCAGCCGACGGTGTGTTCAGAAACCTGCGTTGGGCGTATCCGTTATCTCGGGGTATTGCTGTACGACGCCGACCGTATCGAGGAAGCAGCGAGCACCGAGCATGAAACCGATCTCTACGAGCGTCAGTGCGATGTGTTCCTCAACCCGAACGATCCAGCGGTGATTGAAGAGGCGCTAAAACAAGGTATTCCACACAACGTCATCGAAGCAGCTCAGCGCTCGCCGGTTTACAAAATGGCGATGGACTGGAAGCTGGCGCTACCGCTGCACCCGGAGTATCGCACCCTGCCGATGGTCTGGTATGTGCCGCCATTGTCACCGATACAGTCGGTCGCCGACGCGGGCGGACTGCCGCACAATGGCAACATTTTGCCTGCGGTTGAGTCGCTGCGAATTCCGGTTCAGTACCTCGCCAATATGCTCAGTGCGGGTGATACCGGTCCGGTGCTGAGGGCGCTCAAACGGATGATGGCCATGCGCCACTATATGCGTGCGCAAACCGTAGAAGGCGTCACGGACACCCGCGCGATTGAGGAAGTGGGTCTGAGCGTTGAGCAGGTCGAGGAGATGTATCGTTATCTGGCCATCGCCAACTATGAAGACCGCTTTGTGATCCCGACCAGTCACCGCGAAATGGCGCGTGATGCCTTCCCGGAGAAAAACGGCTGCGGATTTACCTTCGGCGACGGTTGTCATGGTTCCGACACCAAATTCAACCTGTTCAACAGCAGCCGTATTGATGCCATCGACATCACCGAAGTGCGCGATAAAGCGGAGGGTGAATAATGCAAATCCTGAAGGTTATCGGCCTGCTGATGGAGTACCCCGACGAGCTGCTATGGGAGTGTAAAGACGACGCGCTGGCGCTTGTGGCCAGCGATGCCCCCATGCTTAGTGATTTTAGCCAGGAGCTGCTCAATGCGCCGTTACTGGATAAACAAGCCGAATGGTGCGAAATCTTTGACCGGGGTCGGGCCACCTCTCTGCTGCTGTTTGAGCATGTGCACGCCGAGTCCCGTGACCGTGGTCAGGCAATGGTCGATCTGTTAGCGCAGTATGAAAAGGTCGGGCTGCAGCTAAACTGTCGCGAACTGCCGGATCACCTGCCTTTATATCTTGAGTACTTAAGCGTGTTACCGGAAGCGGAGGCCAAAGAAGGACTGCAGAACGTCGCACCGATTCTGGCGTTGCTTGGCGGGCGCTTAAAACAGCGCGATACGCCGTGGTATCAACTGTTTGATGCCCTGTTGCAGCTTGCCGGAAGTCCTCTTTCGAGTGACAGTGTCACTAAGCAGGTTGGCGCGGAAACGCGCGACGATACCCGACAGGCGCTGGATGCAGTCTGGGAAGAGGAACAGGTGAAGTTTATCGAAGATAATGCCACCGCCTGTGACAGTTCACCGTTACAAAACTATCAACGACGCTTTAGCCAGGACGTGGCACCTCAGTATGTCGACGTCAGCGCGGGAGGCCCGAAATGATACAGTACCTGAACGTCTTTTTTTACGATATCTATCCGTACCTGTGCGGTACGGTGTTTATCCTCGGCAATTGGCTCCGCTACGACTACGGGCAATACACCTGGCGCGCGTCTTCCAGCCAGATGCTGGACAAACGCGGCATGGTGTTGTGGTCAAACCTGTTCCACATCGGTATTCTGGGGATCTTTTTCGGGCACCTGTTTGGCATGTTAACGCCGCACTGGATGTATGCCTGGTTCCTGCCGATTGCGGTAAAGCAGCAGATGGCGATGATTGCCGGCGGACTTTGTGGCGTGCTCACACTGGTGGGTGGCGCTGGCCTGCTGGTGCGCCGGTTGACTAACCCGCGCATTCGCGCAACCTCCTCGACCGCCGATATTCTGATCCTCTGCGTTCTGCTGATTCAATGTATTCTCGGTTTAACCACTATCCCGTTCTCTGCACAGCACCCTGACGGCAGTGAAATGCTAAAACTGGTCGGTTGGGCGCAGTCGGTGGTGACCTTCCAGGGCGGTGCGTCTGCGCATCTGGATGGCGTGGCGTGGATTTTCCGTGTGCATCTGGTTCTGGGGATGACCATTTTTCTGCTGTTCCCGTTCACCCGACTGGTCCACGTGTGGAGTGCGCCGTTTGAGTACTTTACCCGCCGTTATCAGATAGTGCGTTCGCGTCGCTAATTTCCTCTGCTGCCCGGTAGCGCTAGCGCTTACCGGGCCTGGATCGCTATCCCGCTTTTTGTACGTTATGATGCTTCTCCATCCCAGGGAGAACGCTAATGAAACCACAGGTTTATCACGTCGATGCCTTTACTTCAGTACCCTTTCGCGGCAATTCAGCGGGAGTGGTGTTGCATGCTGACGGATTGAGCGAAGCACAGATGCAACTTATTGCTCGCGAGCTGCGTCATTCGGAAACCGCATTCCTGCTGACCAGTGACGACAGCGATGTTCGCATTCGTTATTTCACGCCGACGGTCGAAGTTCCTATCTGTGGACACGCTACCGTCGCCGCACATTATGTGCGCGCCAAGGTGCTGGGTCTGGGCAACAGCACCGTCTGGCAAACCTCGCTCGCCGGTCGTCATCGGGTCGATATTGAAGCGAGTGACAATGACTATCGCATTAGCCTTGAACAAGGCGTACCTGGATTCGAAGCTCCGCTGGAAGGTGCTGTACGTGCCGCGATAATCGATGCACTGCACCTGAGCGAAGACGATATGCTGCCCGGATTACCCATTCAGGTAGCCACCACCGGACACTCTAAAGTAATGATTGCGCTGAAGCCTGAGGTGGACCTCGACGCCCTTTCCCCGGATTTGCCTGCCCTGACCGCTATCAGCCAGCAAATTGGCTGTAACGGTTTCTTCCCTTTTCAAATTCGCAAGGGCGAAAACGCCACCGATGGCCGCATGTTCTCGCCTGCTATTGGTATTGTGGAAGATCCGGTTACCGGCAATGCCAACGGTCCAATGGGCGCGTGGCTGGTTCAACATGGGTTGATGCCGCATGACGGGAAAACGCTACGTGTTCAGGGACATCAGGGCCGCGCGCTCGGGCGTGACGGTATTGTTGATGTGACGGTGGCTATCCGTGAAAACCTGCCGGAAAAAGTGACCATTACCGGTTCGGCAGTGATCCTGTTTCACGCCGAATGGGCGATAGATTTTTAATTGTTCCCGTAGGCCGGATAAGGCCTACAATCAAAACAGACAAACTAAAGCGAACTTTAAAATCGACCATAGGCTTAAGTTCTTCTTATTGGGCAGAGCCAGTAAATATTTTTGCGAAAAAGAATTTAGAATCTGTATTCTCAATGCGCGACATAAGGAGAACATTTAAAACCTTGTCTGGAACGCTCCACTTCACAGAGAATGAAAAAGACATTGTTAATCAACATGCTAATAAAATCATCGAAAAAAACATTATGACAGATATGATTATATTATTGAGAAACGTGAAACCACGTTAAAATGGGAGAAGGCGTTACAGGTTCCACTGTCAAATGACGGGCTTAATGAGATTAATCTCATCATAGAAAAGAAAAAGAGTTTACGAGGCATTTATCTAATGAATTTCAATTAAACTGGTTATAAAAGGCCTGAATTATTTTAAAAAAGATTCAGGCTTTTTTATAATTTGCGATGGCAGTCACAATAATTAAATTACAAATAGTTTGATATCATACTTTCTTTAGTCTTGATATTTAAAATAAGGATTTGCCATATGAGTTTCTGGGATGCTAAGAAAGGATTTTTATTATCTCCGGGAGATAGAACAAGTTGTGGTGGTTATATTTTAGAAAATTCCGACCTTCCTGGTATTAGAGGAGTTAAAATAGCATGTGAGTGGGATGAGTATATATGTGGTTTTGATGGTCAACGATACCAAATTGAGGGTGGCGTACCAAATGACTCACATATAGAAGCAAGCAGGATTTTATATAGAGACACCTTCAAAAGTGCATTTGATAACGATATTGATCATGAAGGCCGAAAAATAACACCTTCTTCAGAAATATTCAGACAAATGCAAGAGGAAACCGGTTTACATAGACGCTCGCATGATTCACTTAGAGACTTCGATGAAAGATTTGAACACGATGATTTTATTGGTACGGCTGGAGGGATAATACTTGGACGGAAAAAAATCATTACTGGAGAAAAGAAAAATAAATTCTTAACTTCAAATTTTAGCACAGGTTTTCGAACAAGGATTCCCAAACATTTATTTGATATTTACTCAAGGATGGGGCGAGATTTATCAGATTATGAAACCGAAATAATATGTCTCCTTGCAGGTTCCGCACACAGCAGAGGTTCATGCAAATGTCATTGCAGGTTTACACCGCATTTTAATATAACATACAGATATGATGAATACCTTTTGTCCAGTTTTCAGTCAGTAAATAGTACCAGTAATTCAATACCTGATACACCACCTGTACGGCAGCAGCGCCCCCCAGAAGCAAGACAAACGGTAGAACCTGGTTTTTGTGTAGTACCAGATCAAACATCACCTAAGAAATATGAGTGTGAGTTAATAGTCAATCCGCCATCAGGAGTAAAAGAGTTATACCGCAAGCTAAATCCAGAAATGGAAAAAAAACCAGGCTCTATATTGATTGTTGTTGATCCTGAAAAGCAAGATCAAAAGCAGATTCAGACTCTGCAAAAAGCACGAGATAAAATTGACAAAGCTCTTGAACCATTATCAAATGAAGAAGCCAAACTATTACATGATAATAAAACATCAGTGGATATATTTTCATCTCAAATTCATAGTGGTGCTCTTGGAACATCAGGTGATGTAATGGGATATATTAAGGATATTGGTAGTGAGTATTATAATGAAATAAATAAAACACTTAAAGATATTGAGAAATTATATCAAGTTGCTTACTCACAAAATAATGGTCGTATCTCAGGCGAGGAATTTTTTGGACGAAGAAAAATGTTGTTTAATCAACTAGATGTCATCTTGAACCGTTTTAGTAAATCTCAATTAGGATTACCTCAATATGAAACATTGAAAAAAGCATTGGGTTTGTCTACACGGTCTATCACTCACAAATGGGATCAATCAGGTGTTGGTGCCATAGAGGGTTATGCTTCATATGTTGAGAAATCTGCAAAACTAATGCAGTTAATGAAAAAGATAGGATATATTGGTATTGGGCTAGATTTTGCAGGATACTCAGAGAACGTATATGAAGCATGTTCAAAGGGTCGGGAAGACGCATGCTACAAAACGGCTATAGTTGAATACAGTAAATTTGGTACTAAACAAGCTGCCGGAAATTTAGTTGGCCCTATTGCGGGAATTGCAGGACGCAGGGCTTGTATGTGGGTATTAGGAATATTAACTGAGGAAGTTGGAGGAGTTGGTGCAGCATTATGTCTTGTCACAGGAGTCACAACGGGTATCGCTGGTTCAAAAGTTGCGGAAAGCGTAGGTGAAGATATAGGAGAGGAATATAGTAAAGAATATGGAGAAGTTATATATGAAAAGCTTTTTAATAAATAATGCAAGTCTTATCCAGATGACGGTTCTTGTAGCTATGACTATATCCTATATTTTATTGTTTATATTTAGAATATATAATAAAATACAAGCAAGAAAGATAAATGATTTATTCATATTAAAAAACAAAATATCACTTAGAATTATAGAGGATTATTTAAATCAGTCTATTTTTTTCTCTCTTATGTCAGAGTAATGTTACCTTTTTGGAAAATGATTTTATCTACTGAATATGATAATGAAATAATAAACCCTGAGTACGTTTTTTTTAAAGAGCTGCCCACAAAATTAACTATCGGATTTAAAATTGAAGTATTAATGTGGGTAATTGGCTTGACCAGTTTTATAATTTTGATTATTAGTGGGCGAGCTTTATAAAAAAGGATTCCGATAAGGAGTCCTCATTAATTTTTATTTCAATGCCCCATAAATCTGATCAACAATCCAGCCATATGTAGCAACAGGTAGTAACCCGCTTACAAATACATTCGGATTTACTTTAGGGTCTGCCGGATAAGGCGATGACGCCGCATCCGGCACTATTCTCCCCCCCTATTTCCCCGCCTCTGGATGCGTATCAAACGCCGCCATGACCGTCGCCAGCTCATCTTCGGTAAACCCATGCTTCGCGTCATCCACGCCCAGTCCAAACTGTTCCTGCAGCAAGGCATACAGGCTGGCGACATCGGGCAGATTAATCTGCTCTATCGCCCGACCATCCTGATAACGGGTGAAATGAAAATTGGTCAACGTCAGCTTGCCGCCGTCCGGAAGATGACGACACATCAGCAAATGATGACGAAAATGCGATTGTGGCCAGTGCGCGGACCAGAAATTGCCCATCAGATAATCGCTCTGGTGCTGCACGACCAGGTCAAAACGGTACATTGATTGCCAGTGATCGTGATGGCGGAACTGCAGGATCCAATCGTCCCCCTCCTGAACCAGACGATATTCGCCGTGTGGCGTTTGCTGCTCAATGTCGGCCTGCAGACGAATCGGCGCCGTCAGCGTTTGCCCGCCGAAGCCAACGTCGGCGATCCACTGCTCTCCCTGTAATTCAACCAGCAACAGACGATGCGTGCGCGGCGGCAGACTTGACGGATTTGCCAGTACCACACGACCGAGAAGGCTGCGTACGTTAAAACCGATTTCGCGTAGCGCGCGCTCAAACACTCCATTCTGTTCAAAGCAATAACCGCCACGATGCGCCGTCACCAGCTTCTCTTCCAGCGACAAATCGTCAAGCTGCATCTCTCTTGGCAGTAATACATCCAGGTTTTCAAACGGAATCGCGCCGTTGTGCAGTAAATGCAGCGCTTTTAAAGTTTCAATGTCGACGCTGGCCGAATCTGACCAGCCAATACGGGCAAAATAAGCGGTTAAAAAAGGCGTCATAGGGAGTTCCTGTTCGATTAATGCAGTACTTATAACGCATTTTTAATTTTACGCCGTCGATTTTGTGCGTTGTTCCTCCAGACGAGGCGACAAAATCGCTAATACCGTTAATATCTATATCTATTGTGGTGTGTTATCTCTCAGCCCAGGAGCATCCATGAGCCATTTCCGTTCAATCGAATTAAAACATGCCAGTCGGCTGCTTAACCACGGCCCTACGATACTGATCACCAGCCGGGATGAGCATACCGAGCGGCGAAATGTGATGGCGGCGGCATGGTCAATGCCGGTAGAATTTGAACCGCCGCGGATTGCAATTGTTGTTGATAAGACCGCCTGGTCGCGTGAACTGATTGAGCGTAGCGGCAAGTTCGGTATTGTTATTCCGGGCGTGGCCGCTACCAACTGGACTTACGCGGTGGGCAGCGTTTCCGGTCGCGTGGAAGATAAATTTAACTGCTACGGTATTCCGGTGGTAAAAGGTCCGGTGCTGGGATTACCGTTAATAGAAGCGAAATGTCTGGCCTGGATGGAGTGTCGTCTGCTGCCTGCAACGGCGGCACAGGAAAAATATGACACCCTGTTTGGGGAAGTGGTCTCGGCTGCCGCTGATGAGCGAGCTTTCGTGGAAGGACGCTGGCAGTTTGATGATGATAAACTCAATACCCTGCATCATCTTGGCGCCGGAACGTTTGTCACCAGCGGGAAACGCATAACAGCGGCTGAATAATACGGGCGCAATAATCGCCCGTTTTCTTTCACATGCTGTAGCCGGGTTTTTTAATCAGCCTCGTCATCTGTGGTGCGATTTCCGCATCCCATACCGCCTGCCAGGCATCCGGCTCAACTTCATTCAGCGCCACGCTCACTGAACTCTCTTTGCTTTGTAAATGACGAATAATGACTTCGGTAATATCCGTCGCCAGTGCGGCCTTCTCTTCTTCGTTCAAATCGCGAGGAAAACATTTGATATCAACGTGCGGCATGACAGGTTCCTTATTGTTTTGGGATGCAGGTAACTTATGCGGACTCTCTTCAACCAGGTGAAATCCGACATCAATAATATCGTCTTCACGTGGAATTTGTTCGATACTATCGAGGCGACGCGTTGTCCAATGGCCCGTCGGTCGACGCTAACTGTGGTGATGTGCGTCAGCCGCAATACCATGACGACGATAACCTTTTTTCAGCAAATAGTCTGCCACCGCCTGCATCACTTTTTCCACGGTTTTCGGGCGCACCAACTGCAGGCTATTTAGCGCCCTGCTCACCGTCATGGGTGACAATCCCCAGTCTTTTGATTACGCCATTCTGTACGTCGGTTCGATGGGGCTGATTGGCCTGATTTCTTATCTGTTTATCGTGGGTCCATTGGATCGTATTACGCTAACCCTTCTGTCGCGTAATTTAACCTTATGGCGATAGTTCGCCCGCTGTTCCGGGATTTGCACTCCTGCGGAATAGCGTTTTTTTATTCAAATAATCTTATTGCTTTTCAGTACAGTACGCAGCCTCGGATGCTGACAAACTGCATCAGCGATAGCGCTAATATTCGGCGTGTTGTCCTGAAACCAGTCATGCCCAGGTCCCCAGCTGCGCATAACGGCAATATATACGTCCAGTAGTGTTAGCTGATCCCCGAATGCGTACGGCTCGGCGTTTAGCTGATCGTTCAGCCACATATAGAGGGATTTACGGTACTCAATGCAGTTCTTTTTCAACTGCGCCGGGGCGTCCGGTACCCAGCGTTCTGGATAGTCGGCATAGGTAAACGTGGGATAGACATTTGCTACCAGCCATATCAACAGACGCTGAAACTGCTGGCGTTCGGCGTGTCCAACGGGTGGTGAAAGTTCAGGGCGACGATCGAGGATCATCAGCGCGATCGCCGCCGTTTCCGTCATCACACTGCCATTTTCCAGTACCAGCGTGGGCACCTGGCATAGTGGATTCATCGTCTTAAGCAACTCCCGCTGAGGGCCGTCACTGTCAAAACCGTCGACATTAATAAAATGATAAGGGATCTCCGCCAGTGTGAGCATCACTTCACTGATGGCCGATCCCCAGCCCGGTACCCCATAGACCTTAATCATGCTGCAATCCCCAAAGTTAAAACCCTAAGTGTAGAGCAGCATTCGGCAACCTATGCAGACATGATTATTACTTTCATAATAACAATGGTCGAATACCGGGGGAGAATAAGCCATGCGTTCCAGTATGTTTGAATATATGAACATTTTTGTACAGGTTGTTGAGCAAGGTGGATTTGCCAGAGCAGCAGACGTGTTACACCTGCACCGCCCTGCAGTGACCAAAGCTATCCAACATCTTGAAGACGATCTGGGAGCAAAGTTGCTTAACCGCACGACTCGTAAAGTGAGTCTGACAGAAGAAGGTGACGCTTTTTACCAACGCACAAAAATCCTGCTCAGTGACGTTGATGACATCATGGCTTCTTTCTCATCCACTCGCCCTCCGCGCGGAAAACTTAGGGTGAATGCCCCCCTGTCGCTGGCTCACTCGGTATTAGTCCCGGCCCTGAACGATTTCCAGTCGCGCTACCCGGATATTGAGATTGTCCTCACCTCCACCGACCGCAGAATCGATCTGCTTGCCGAAGGTATCGACTGCATGATTCGCATTGGCGAGTTACAAGACTCTTCTCTGATTTCACGGCGGCTTGGTGAGGTAAAAATGGTGACATGCGCGTCACCGGATTATCTGCAAAAACACGGCGTACCGCAGACGCCAGAGGATTTATCCCGACATCAGGCAATTAACTTTTTCAGTGAACGTCATCGTGAAGCACTGGAATGGTCCTTCGTCCGTGAGGGTGAAACCGTGTCGTTTATCCCCACAGGTCACATCAGCGTTGATAACTCCGACATCCTTTTGACAGGCTGTTTATCCGGACTCGGTATCATCCACGGTGTGCACGCGGTACTGGCCCCCTGGATCCAGTCGGGCCAGCTCGTAGAGGTGCTGGCCGATTATGCCGGGGAATCAAAACCCGTTTCTGTGCTCTACCCGGACAGGCGCCATCTTGCCCCCCGCGTTCGGGTGTTTATTGACTGGCTGAGTGCGCTTTTTACCGAGAAAAAATCGCGCCTACAGGGATTATTATAATCTGAGTAATAGTGAAGTTCCGCAACGGCGGTTTTTCACCCTCATCTGAGCCGTTAAATTGTGCAGACCCAATACAGAACAATTTACAGAGGTTTGCTATGTCTAAGGTCGTGGTTTTTAATCAACCAGGCGACGCTGACGTCCTGACAATCCAGGATATGCCAGTTTCTGCTCCGCGTGCGGATGAAGTTCAGATACGCGTACGCGCAATCGGCATTAACCGTGCGGAAATTATGTATCGTACCGGCCAGTATATTTACCAACCCAAATTCCCGGCACGTCTGGGATATGAGGCTTCTGGCGTTGTTGAATCCGTGGGAG
Source organism: Citrobacter freundii ATCC 8090 = MTCC 1658 = NBRC 12681 (assembly GCF_011064845.1). NCBI lineage: Bacteria > Pseudomonadati > Pseudomonadota > Gammaproteobacteria > Enterobacterales > Enterobacteriaceae > Citrobacter > Citrobacter freundii. Next base: position 2,474,412 of record NZ_CP049015.1, read on the forward strand.
ACAACGTGCGTGAGTTTGCGCCCGGCGATAGCGTCAGCGTCATCCCGGCTTTCAGCTTCCATGAGTATGGTATGTACGGTGAAGTCGTCAATGCTCCAGCCCATGCTGTCGTCAAACATCCTGAGAATCTTAGCTTCGAGGAAGCCGCGGCGAGCTGGATGATGTATGTGACCGCTTTCGGTGCGCTGGTTGAATATGCGGATATTAAGCCTGGTGATAACGTGCTGATCAATGCTGCTTCCAGCAGCGTCGGACTGGCGGCAATTCAGATTGCTAACATGCGGGGAGCAAAACCGATTGCGATGACGCGCACCAGTGAGAAACGTGCCCAGCTTCTGCAACTTGGCGCGGCAGAGGTTATCGCCAGCCAGGAGCAGGATCTGGTGGCGGAGATTAACCGGATCACTGACGGCAAAGGTACCCGCGTGGTCTTCGATCCGGTCGGTGGCCCTGGCGTGGCAAAAATTGCCCAGGTGATGCCTGCCGGCGGACTCTTTTTCCAGTATGGTTCTCTTGATGCGCGTGATTTGTCGATTCCGGTAATTGAGATACTCGGTCGTCATCTGACCTTCCGCGGCTATGAGATTTTCGAAATCACCGCGGACGCAGAAAAACTTTCGCGGGCGAAACGGTTTATCTTTGAAGGACTGCAATCCGGTAAGCTCAAACCGCTGATTGATAAAACCTTTGCCTTTGATGATATCGTTGAAGCACATCAATACATGGAAGCCAACGGTCAGGTGGGCAAAATCGTCGTCACCCTGTAATCCTTGTGCGGCACAGTTTTGTGCCGCAAATTACCCTCAAAGCACTTTCGACAAAAACTGCTGGGTGCGCGTGTGGCGTGGATGATTCAACACCTGCTCGCTGCTGCCCTGCTCGACGATTTTGCCATCAACCATAAACACCACCTGATCCGCCACCTCCCTAGCGAAGCCAATCTCGTGCGTCACCACCACCAGCGTGGTTCCCGACTTCGCCAGCGCTTTGATGACATCCAGGACTTCGCCCACCAGTTCAGGATCCAGTGCAGATGTAGGCTCATCAAACAGCATGACGCGCGGATTTAGCGCCAGTGCACGGGCAATAGCGATACGCTGCTGCTGACCGCCAGATAAGTGACGCGACCAGGCATCGGCTTTATTCCGCAACCCTACCGCATCAAGCAGCGTTAATGCCCGCTCGGTGGCGGCTTTACGCGATGCCAGTCCATGCGCAATGGGTGCTTCAATCAGGTTCTCCAGCACCGTTAAGTGCGGGAACAGATTAAAGTTCTGGAACACATAGCCGACGTTAACCCGCTGGCGCAAAATTTCCGCCTCTTTCAGCTCATACAGCTTGTCTCCCTGCCGACGATAGCCAATGTAATCGCCATCGATTTGAATAAAACCCTCATCGACGCGTTCCAGATGGTTGATGGTACGCAGGAGTGTGGATTTCCCTGAACCGGACGGCCCGAGAATGACCGTAACCGTTCCGGGAGGGATCTCCAGCGACACATTATCCAATGCTTTGTGGCGACCAAAGTATTTGCTGACGCCGGTAATAGAAATATGACCTTCAGGCGAGTGGGACATGGACGGCCTCCTGCTGTGGACGTTGACGACTGCGTTTTTCTGCACGGCTCACCCGGACGGTGTTGATCGCTGAACGTCGTTCGCTGCGTGCCAGCGCACGTTCGACCAGATGCTGAATAAGCGACAGGATGCTGGTGATCACCAGATACCACACCGCACCCACCATCAGCAGCGGGATCACTTCCTGCGTGCGGTTGTAGATCATCTGGATGGTGTAGAACAGCTCCGGCATTGCCAGCACGTATACCATCGCCGTCCCTTTCGCCAGGCTGATGATTTCATTGAAGCCAGCAGGCAAAATGGTGCGCAGCGCCTGCGGCAGAATAATCCGCAGCGTACGTCGCCCTGCCGGTAAGCCCAGTGCTGCCGCTGCCTCGTACTGACCGTGATCAACCCCCAAAAATCCACCACGTATAATCTCAGCGGTATAGGCGCTTTGCACCAGCGTCAGGCCAACCACCGCAGTGGAAAACTGACCGAGTACATTGATGGTCTCAAAACTTCCCCACTGAATGGGAGTAAACGGAATACCAATCGTCAGCGTGTCGTATAGATAGGAGAAGTTGTACAGAACGATTAGCACCACAATCAGTGGTAACGAACGAAACAGCCAGATGTACCCCCAGGCCAGACAGTTCAACAGCCAGGAAGATGAAAGCCGCGCCAGCGCCAGCAGACCGCCGATGAGAATACTCAACAGCGTCCCGATAAGTGTCAGTAACAGCGTTTGTCCAAGACCAGACAAAATCACCGGATCGAAGAACCAGCGGGCAAACACACTCCATTCCCAGCGCGGATTAAACGCCACAGACTGGAGAATCACCGCCAGGGCAAACAAAGCAATGATCGCGCCAACGGTGCGCATGGGGTAACGCGCCGGTACGACTTTAATGCTATCTGTCGTTTTCATCTTCTCTCCTCAGGCGATTCTGGCCTGACCGGCAATAGTCAGCAGTTTGATAAAGCGCAGTCGTCCATCAAACGGTGGCTGGCTGTACTCTTCGGGATTGCGCGTCGTATCAAATTGCGGATCGTAGCCCTGGCTTAAATAAAGTCTGACGGCCTCCGGCTGGCGAAATCCTGTGGTCAGATATATCCGGCTGTAGCCCGCGAGTAGCGCCCGACGTTCCAGTTCCTGCACTACACGCGCCGCAAGTCCCTGCTGACGCAGGCTGCTTTTTGTCCAGATACGCTTAATCTCGGCAGTGTCCTTGTCGTAAGGTTTGTAAGCCCCGGTGGCGATAATTTCGCCGCCACGCTCCAGGACCACAAAAAGTCCCTGCGGTGCCAGATACCATTCGGTCAGTTCCTCTTCAGCGTCACGAGAAAAATAATCGCCATAGCGGGCAGCATACTCACCGAACAGACCGTTCAAAATGGGCTGTAGCTCGCTGGCTTCAGGTGAGACCACGCGAAATTGATCGCTCACGATGACCTCCTTAGTCGCCTAAACCGGCCGGGTTGATTTCAGATTTCGGAATGCGTTCCACCCCTTCTCCCCAGCGATTCAGCACCTTGTCATAATCGCCGTTGCCAATCACGCCGTTGAGGGCGGTTTGTACCGGCAGAACCAGACCGCTGTCCTTTTTCAGCGTCACAGCGATGTGTGCCGCTTTTGGCCAACCGCCATCAACACTACCCACCAATTGCGTTTTACCGTTGAGTGCAGCTTTCCATGCGCCGATTACATTAGGACCGAAGTAGGCATCGGCGCGGCCTGACTGTAGGGCCAGGGTTTGCGCGGCATCATCTTTGGTATACACCGGCGTAAACGGCTGTAACCCTTTCTTCACGTTCTCATCGTTCCAGGCCAGCAGGATGGCTTCCTGGTTCGTCCCTGAACCGACGATAATGCGCAGTCCAGCGATATCTTCCGCCTGCTCGATTTTCTTCAGCTTGCTACCGGTTTTGACATAAAAGCCAAGAGAGTCTTTCCGATACGTCGCGAAATCGAATTTTTCTTTGCGTGCTTTGGTGACGGTAATATTGCTGATCGCGGCATCGTATTTGCCGGAAGTGACGCCAAGCGGCCAGTCTTCCCATGACGTAGGTACGACGTTGAGTTCCAGCCCCAAACTGTCAGCCACCAGACGCGCGATGTCCGCCTCGCTGCCGATCAGCGTCTTATTGTCATCGGCAAAGACGGTCAGCGGCGGTTGGCTGAGCCCGGCAATCGCCACGGTGAATTTGCCCGGTACGGCCAGGTGCAGGTTTGCGGGCAATTGCGCAATCGCCTGCGGATTCTTTGCCGTATTGATCGGCGTTTTATTGGCTTCCAGACTTACGCCCGTGCCGTTAATCGTCACATCATTTGCCCAGACAGTCGCGCTGAAAGCCAGCGACAGCGCGAGGAATACTGATTTTTTCTGCATAGCGTTTTTCTCTTATTGTGCGAATTGATTTGCAGGTGTCGTTAATCCCAGGCTTGCGCGCAGGGTCGTACCGGGATATTCATGGCGGAACAGGCCCCGCGCCTGAAGCACAGGGACAACCTGTTCGACAAAACGCGGGAAGGTATCCGGCGTTCCGCCCTGGATAATAAAACCGTCTGCGGCTTTCTCGTCGAACCACTGCTGCAGGCCGTCGGCGACCTGTTCCGGCGTGCCGCTGAAACGCGGACGTGGGCTGGCCGCTTCCAGAGCAACCTGACGGAGTGTTAAGCCACGCTCGCGCGCGTTGCGTTTGATCTCATCAGTCGTACTGCGAAAGCTGTTTTGTCCGAGAGAGCCAAGATCCGGGAACGGTGCGTCCAGCGGATATTGGGCAAAATCATGATGTTCAAAGTAGCGGCCAAGATAGTTCAGCGCGTCGGTAACGGAGACCAGCGCAGCGGTAGTCTGATACTGCTGCTCAACGTCCTCTTCGCTGTCGCCAACAATAACGCTGACGCCCTGGAAT